>NZ_JASATP010000011.1:0-141989 GCF_038440375.1 Bacillus sp. OTU530 | reverse complement strand
TTGGTCAGGTTATCGGTCTTATCAATAATGTTCCTACGGTTCAAGAGTTGTTTGAGGAGATGATTTCTACGGCAGAAAAAGGACAGAATCGTATAAATAAGCTTTTCGGGGAACGAAGCCATAGATAATTGTCTTCTGACATGGAGAGAATAGAAATGTTAAGATAAACAACATATATTTATTACCGCTTTCGAATATTACGTCAACTGACAGCCCTTTGAGGGCTGTTTTTTTAGTGTCATAACTCATAAGATTTGACACTATATCGACACCCCAATGATAACAAGGGTTTAAAGGGTAGCATTACTTGTTGTCATAAGTCATTGCTAAAAAGCGTCCATAAAGATATACCTTTATAAACGAAAAAAGATCCCAAAGAATTTAGTGTTGAATAACAATAAAGTTGTTGCGCAAACGGGCCATTTAAAGGAATAAGATTCCTGAATTGAATTGGATATTTATATTAATATTGGTGCGAGATTGTGAAGAAATGTACTTAAGCTAACGGACAGGTTAGTTGAAGAAGAATTTTTTTTATGTATAATTAGTATCAGGTATTAATACCAAGTATACAATTCATAAAACGAGGTGATTATTCTATGTTCAAATCCAAAACAGTGTGATAGATTCGGATGTTCCAGGAAAGAATCATTAGCTGTCCTTCTGATTTCAAGCACAAAGGGCGGACTACAATATAGCGTGTTTTGGGGGAATACATTATTTTCAAATGTAATCGAACTTTTTAGAAGTCTTTTGAAATAATCGTTTTAAGTATAGTGTGAAGAATTAAGAGGAGTGTTGATTATGCCACGTAGAGTTGTAGTGACTGGATATGGAGTAGTTTCACCGTTAGGAAATAACGTAGAAGAGTTTTGGAGTAATATTAAAGAAGGTAAATCAGGGATCAAAAAAATTCAATCTGATGACTTCAAAGATATAGGCACTCAAATTGGTGGTTTTATTACCGACTTTAATGAAGAGCAATATCTTGATAAAAAAGAATTAGGGAAATATGATTTGTTTGTGCAATATGGTTATGCTGCTGCTAAACAAGCCTTAGACCAAGCAAATATTGATGTAGATAATATAAATAAGGAGCGATTCGGGGTATATATTGGCTCAGGTATTGGAGGAATTAATACCATATTAGATAATCATAAATTCTTAATTGAAAAAGGACCAAGAAGAGTTTCTCCATTTATGGTTCCTATGATGATTAGTAATATGGCTTCTGGTATTATTTCCATAAAAACAGGATTTAAGGGACCTAGCTATTCTCCTGTTTCTGCTTGTGCAACAGGGAATCAAGCGATTGGGGAGGCTTTTTTAAATATTCGGCATGGTTACTCTGATGGAATATTAGCTGGAGGGGCTGAAGCTCCTATTAATCCTTTAGCCTTTGCTGGATTTTCAAGAATGAGAGCAATGTCCACTTTTAATGATATTCCTGAAAGGGCAAGCCGTCCATTTGACAGTCAACGTGATGGCTTTGTTATGTCAGAAGGAGCAGGTGTATTATTCCTTGAAGAGTATGAGCACGCTAAAGAAAGAGGAGCGACAATTTTAGGAGAAATTGTAGGATATGGTTCCACAACGGATGCCTATCATATTACTTCCCCTGATTATAACGGTGCAGCAAATGCTATGAAATTAGCTTTAGAAATGGGTGAAATCAACCTTACTGATGTAAATTATATAAATGCCCATGGAACTAGTACCCCTGAAGGAGATAAATCAGAAACTAAAGCAATTAAAAGTGTTTTTGGTATTCATGCTTATAATTTAAAGGTGAGTTCTACCAAATCAATGACTGGACACCTTTTCGGAGCTGCAGGGGGAATTGAGTCCATTATAGCACTCAAAAGTATCATGGAAGATATAGCTCCTCCCACTATTAATTACGAAATACCAGATGAAAATTGTGATTTAGATTACGTTCCAAACCATGCAGTTAAGACAGAAATAAACTATGCTATTTCTAATGGTTTTGGTTTTGGAGGACATAATGCAGTCTTGGCATTTAAGAAGTTTTCGATAGTTAAGACTAAATAAAAGGATTAATCGGTAAGTCATATATTATCTTATCGATTAAATGCTAATTAATTAGATGCTTCTTCAACTAACGGGGGCGATGGTAAAATAACGAATATTAAAATAGCCTGTATCAATGATTACTTGGTAATCATTGATACAGGCTTTATGTTTTGGTGACTATTTGTTCTTATATTTATTTAACCTGATGTGCGTTATTTTATTTTAGTGAAAAACTCTAAAGAAATAAATTGTATTTGAAAAGAAAAAGATTGAAAATTTTTGTTAAAAAAGATAGTTAGACTAAAGTACGGAAGACTAAAGGTTATTTTAAGATAATTTTTTTATTTAGAAGAGGGCATCATGAAGTGGAAATCACAATCACATTCTTAAATTAAGAAAACAGCCTTTGAATTAAAAAATGGAAAAGCACATTCTTGACAGAGCATCTCTAATTAATTACAATATTTCTAGAAATACTGAAATAAGAATAACTGAAAGGAGGTTTTTAACGGTGAATAATGATATTGCAGTAAAAGTCTAAAAGGCACTAGGTGAATCGACTCGTTTACAAATCGTAAAATTACTTGCTCAACAATCAGAGTTAGCTTGCATGGAAATGGTAAATCAATTAAAAGTCCCTGCCAATTCAACATTGACGCATCATTTAAAACCATTAATCGATTGCGGATTATTAGCAGTTCGCAGAGAGGGAACCTTCAGATATTACAGTTTACAAGGAGAAGTCCTTGCACAATACGATTTTTCGAAAGGTGTGTATATAGATGAACAACATAGATAAAAAACAAGAAATTCTAAAGGCATATCAATTTCGTTATGCTACAAAAGAATTCGATCCGACAAAACGGATTTCCGATGAAGATTTTGAATTCATTTTAGAAACTGGCCGCTTATCTCCAAGTTCAATCGGGTCTGAGCCGTGGAAATTTTTAGTGGTCGAAAATGAGGAATTGAAACAAAAATTAAAAGCCGTTTCTTGGGGTGCACAAAGACAGCTGCCAACAGCAAGCCATTTCGTCATCCTTCTTGCTCGTACAGATGTGCGCTACGACTCTGACTATATTTTAGACATTTATAAAAATGTCCAACAAATGCCGGAAGACGTTTTAGAACAAATGATTCATGGACTGAAAACGTTCCAAGAGGATTTCCTTCTATTGGAAAACGAGCGTTACTTATTTGACTGGGCAAGTAAACAAACGTATATCCCCCTCGGTAATATGATGACAGCTGCAGCTCAAATCGGAATTGATTCCTGCCCAATTGAAGGTTTCAACTACAATCAGGTGCATGACATTTTGAAAAATGAAGGATTGCTTGAAGATGGCAAGTTTGATGTCTCCGTTATGGTGGCATTCGGCTATAGAATTCATGAGCCAAAACGTGAAAAAACAAGAAGAAGCCTCGACCAAGTGGTTCAATGGGTAAGGTAAATAGGATGGTTGACTAACCATCCTATTTTTTATAAAAACAGCGAAAACCTCAGTCTGCTTCCACATTTTTATTTCCCCTAAAATTGTTGACCCTAACCCATCTTATCACGGGAGCTGCAATTTTGACTCCGTAATCCAACAATTCGCTTTCTTGATAAACCCGTCAGGGTTTTTAACTTTGGTTGCTGATTTTCGCATTATGTGGAGTAAATCAGTGGAAAACAGAAGCTGCAAATAAACCAGCGAATCAAGATTTAATCATTATTAACAAGTACTACAACAAGCTTGCGTATTTTTATAATGGTCATATTAAAATGGTTGATCCAGTAGCAACAGAAAAACGTGGGATAAAACATCTGTTGGCATTTTTAAAGTCGTGAACAAAATTAAAAGTCGCCCTTACTATACGGGACATATTCCTGGGGGCGATCCTCGCACCCCATTAGGAAAACGTTGGTTAGGATTAAATGCTAACGGTACGTATGGTGGTGATACATACGGCATTCACGACAATAACAATGAAAGCAGTATTGGAAAATACGTTAGTTAAGGTTAATTGTATTCGAAAAGAAAAAGATTGAAAATTATTGTTAAAAAAGATAATTAGACTAAAGTGCGGAAGACTAAAAATTATTTTAATAATTATTTTATTTAGAAGCGAGCATCATGAAGTGGAAATCACAATCACATTCTTAAATTAAGAAAACAGCCTTTGAATTAAAAAATGGAAAGGCACTCTCTTGACAGAGCATCTCTGATTAATTATAATATTTCTAGAAATACTGAAGTAAGAATTGCTGAAAGGAGGTTTTTGGCGGTGAATGATGATATTGCAGTAAAAGTCTATAAGGCACTAGGTGAATCGACTCGTTTACAAATCGTAAAATTACTTGCTCAACAATCAGAGTTAGCTTGCCTGGAAATGGCAAATCAATTAAAAGTCCCTGCCAATTCAACATTGACGCATCATTTAAAACCATTACTCGATTGCGGATTATTAGCAGTTCGTAGAGAGGGAACCTTCAGATATTACAGTTTACAACGAGAAGTCCTTGCACAATACGCTCCCGCTTTACTTTAATGTTAAAGCGGAATAATTTTAATTTAAATTTCAGTATTTATAGAAATACCGAATAATTGAAATGAACGGAGGAAAATGTATGGGTCAAATTAGCAAAGAAACAAATTCTTGGGGGAATTTAAAAAATGGTATAGAAAGTAAATTGTTTGAACCGATAAAAATCGGAGCTTGGAATTTACGCTCTCGTATCGCAATGGCACCATTAACAAGAACCTTTGCAGATGATCAAACGGGGGTAGTAGGAGAGGATATTGTTGAATATTACCGAAAACGTGCTGCCGATGGAGTTGGTTTAATCATTTCAGAAGGAACGATCATTAGTCCTCGTGGAAAAGGCTATCCTGGAATTCCAGGCATTTATTCAGATGAACAAATAAAGGGATGGAAAAAAGTGACTGATGCTGTGCATAAAGAGGGAGGAACAATGATCGCTCAAATATGGCATGTTGGTCGTTTATCTCATCACGAGCTTGCTGGAAATCTGCCTCCTCAAGCACCATCAGCTATTCCCGCTGAAGGCCTTGTCTCTCGTTTCCGTAAGCCATATGATGTTCCTGAAGAAATGACAATTGAAGATATTAATGAAGTAATCAATCAATTTGCGCAAGCTGCGAAAAATGCAATAGCAGCAGGTTTTGACGGTGTGGAAATTAACGGTGCCCACGGATACTTAATTGACCAATTTAATTCAGATATAACAAATCATCGTACAGACGAATATGGTGGTGACCTTGCTCAAAGATTAACGTTCATGAAGGAAGTAATTAAAGCAGTTATCGACGCAATCGGTACAGAACGAACAATGATCCGATTCTCTGCTCATAAAACAGATATACCAAATTACATGTGGGAAGATCCAGAAATGGCTATTCGTACATTTGTTGAGGCATTTAAGGAAGCGGGTGCAACAATGATTCACCCATCTATTATGCAATTTGATCGAGTGCTTGCAAATGGAAAAACGATGCATCAATTAGTCCGAAAATACTGGGACGGTGTCATTATTGGGGTAGGTACATTAAATCCAGAAATGGCGAATCAGGTGATTGAAGAAGGAATAATTGATGTCGCTGCTTTCGGACGTCCATTAATTTCTAATCCTGATTTTATTCATCGTTTAAAAAATGGTAAAGAATTGGAAGGATACGATAGTAAGAAGCATCTTAATACATTAATTTAAAGCACTAGAATAGAATGAAGCTTATATAGATTCTTTCATTTTGTATATTATTTCAGTTTTTATAGAAATATAGAAATTAATAGTGATATTGAGGAGAAAATTTCACATGTCAAATACAGCAAAGATTTATATTTTAGCATTGATAAGTTTTTTAGTTGGTACTTCACAATACATCATCTCAGGTATTTTGGATAAAATGGCAGATGCTCTAGGAGTGTCAATTGGAGCGGCTGGTCAATTAATTACAGTCTTTTCATTAGCCTATGCAATCGGTACACCTATATTAATGGTATTAACGTCTAAAATGGAAAGACGTAAATTACTGATCTATACGTTATTTGTTTTTATTGTAGGAAATTTACTTTCAGTGATTGTACCAGGGTATGGATTATTTATGATTGCTCGCATTATTATGGCTTTAAGTACAGGTGTAGCGGTCGTTACAGTTTTAAGTATCGCAGCAAAGATTGCCCCTGCTAATAAAAAGGCAAGTTCAATTGCAACAGTTGTCATGGGATTTACCGCATCATTAATCATTGGCGTTCCTATTGGACGTTTTATTACATCTACGTATGGCTGGAAATTTGTATTTATCGGTATCGCATTATTAGTTTTATTTGTCATTTTTATTGTTATAAATACAATACCAGAAATGAATGGTGATGCTTCAATCCCTTTAACGAGACAAATTGCTATGTTCAAAAAACCAAAAATTGCTTTAGCATTATCAATCACCTTCTTTTTAATGACAGGGTACGCGATTATTTTTACTTATTTATCTCCATTCCTTGTAAATACTGTAGGTATGAGTGATCATCTTTTAAGCATTACTTTTCTTGTTCTTGGAGTTGCAAGCTTATTTGGTTCTAAACTAGGTGGCTTAAGTGCAGATAAAAAAGGCGTAATTTTCACATTAAAAAGAGGGTTGCTTGTAAACGTAACATCTTTAGTCGTGCTTTCATTCATATCACATTCAAATATTGCAGTATTAATTATATTGACAGTCTGGTCATTTGCAGCCTGGTCATCAGGTGCAACTCAGCAATATAATTTAGCAACGATATCACCTGAATCCTCAGATGTGTTGCTAGGTCTAAACCAATCCATGATGCAATTAGGTTTTGCTTTTGGTGCAGGTTTAGGTGGAGTAATTGTGGGACAAATATCATTATCTTCAATTACATGGTTCAGTGCGTTAAGTGTTGTGTTTGCAAGTATTACAACATTTGGATTTTCACGTTTCTTAAATAATAAAAAGGTAGTCAACCAAGATTTTACGGCACAAAAGCGAGCTTGATCAAATTGGGAGTCTTAAATCGTTATCTTTGCATTTTGTTTACACAATTTGGCTAGTCAATCGACTAGCCTTTTTATATAGGGTTAATAGTCCTTTAGACAAGTTATAAAAAAATGGGCGGTCCATTTTATATTAATAATGCCACAGCCTAATAAAAATAACTATTCAACAGAATGGATATTTTTCACTAATAAATTAGGCTACGATGTAATTACTATAAAGAATATAGTTGACTATGGTGTAAAAATGAACATTTTAAAAGTAGTTGAAAATGACAAAGACTTTGAAAATTCAATAGTAGTAAAGAGTGATGAGTTAAACGAAATTGATTGGTCTATTTCAAATAATAGATACGAAATATACTATAATGACTTTGATTATTTTAGAAAAAAATTATTTGTTTCTAATCCTAAAATACCACATGAATTTAAGTGTTTTATTATAGGATAGTATTCCTTATTTAATTTAAAGAACTCTTGTTCAACTAACGGGGGCTTTTCTTGAATAAGGAAGCGCCCATTTTCTATTTAACGGGGATTTGTTTTTCGGAAAATCACTTAATCCACCTTTTCGAGGGGATGGGCAAAAACACCCTATTTCTAATTTATTAGACAACGACATTTAATTTTAAAGAAATTACGTCAAATAAAAAAGAAAGTCACATCTTCTACAACCAATATTTTATTACAAAAAACGTTCGTTTAATGTAATGTTGGACGATACACTTAAAACCTATGAATTTCAGTACTTGTTTTTTACATTAACTTATACATTAATCTATTTACATTAATTAATGTTTAATGTAAGATTTGATTATAAAATTTTGGGATTTCCTGTTAAGAGGTGTTGTTACATTGATTTTTGGGTATGCTCGCGTAAGCAAAAAAGATCAAAACTTAGAATTACAAATTGATGCACTAAAAAAATATGGAGTAGAAGAAATTTATCAAGAAAAAATGACCGGAACTAATACAGATCGACCGGAACTAGAGCAATTACTAAAAGTTCTTCGAAAAGGGGATAAAGTTGTTGTATATAAGTTAGATCGTATTAGCCGTTCTACAAAACATCTTATTGAACTTGCTGAGCTTTTCGAGAAAAAGGAAATAGATTTTATATCCATCCAAGACAGCATTGATACATCAAGCCCAATTGGACGTTTCTTTTTTCGAATGATTGCAAGTATAGCAGAATTAGAACGTGACATTATTAGAGAACGTACAATAGATGGTCTTGCTGCTGCAAGGGCGAGGGGAAGAAAAGGCGGGAGACCTTTTACTAATAAGAAAATAAAAGAAAAAGCGCTAAATATGTATAGAAGTAAACAATTTACGCTAAAAGAGATTAAGGATATGACAGGCGTGGCTCCATCCACTATTTATAGCTGGTTAAAACAAGACGACATTTAGGGATAGAGGGAGCCACAAGAAGTAGACGCGCTCCTGTCAGAGCAATTGTGCTGTATTTTCCGCCGGCCCCGTTAAATTTTTTTAGGTAATTAAACAATTTTTTTTGATGAATATATCAAATTTTCTTGATTAATAATTTGCATACACAGGGGGAATTGAGATGTTATATGTACACGTGGGGATTAATGTAACTGATTTAGAGAAGAGTATGGAATTTTATACAAAAGTGTTCGGTGCACAGCCTGTGAAGGTGAAAGAAGGCTACGCCAAGTTTTTATTAGAAAAACCAGGGTTGAACTTTACACTGAATCAAAAAGAAGAAGTTGCAGGGAATCAAGTGAATCATTTTGGATTCCAAGTTGAGAACAAAGAAGAAGTGTTGGTGCATAAAGAACGACTTGAAAAAGAAGGATTCTTTGCACGCGAAGAGATGAATACGACTTGCTGTTATGCTGTACAGGATAAGTTTTGGGTAACAGATCCGGACGGAAACGAGTGGGAGTTTTTCTATACGGAGGCAGACGCTGAAGTGTATGATAAGCAACTGGATATGTGTTGTGATACTACGCCACCAGTTGTCTAAATGACTTGTTTGCTGAATCTCAAGAGGAATGCCTAGATAGGCGCTCCTCTTGTTCGATGAAATGGAAAATAATATTCCTACATAGGACAGTCTTTTTTTAAAAATTAGCGATAATGTTGGTTTATAATGATTGTAATATACAAGTAACGAAGAGAGGGAATGAAGTATATGATGACACGGCGGGCAGCAGAAAGAGATTTGACTTCGATTACAGCTATTTATAATCAAGGAATTGAAGATCGGATTGCTACGTTAGAAACAGAGATCAAATGCGAGAGCTATGTTAAGAAATGGTTATTCGATCGTGAAGAACGCTATGCAGTTGTGGTAGCAGAAGAAAATGAGGAAATTGTAGGGTGGGCTTCTATCAACTCATACAGTCCTCGTGCCGCTTATCGCGGGGTAGGAGAGATCTCTATTTATGTAAGGCGTGAATATAGAGGAAAAGGGATTGGACAGGTATTGTTGGCAGCATTGGAAGATGCCGCAACACACTATCAATTTTATAAACTTGTTTTGTTTACATTCCCGTTCAATCATTTAGGGCAAGGGTTATATAGGAAGTCTGGATATCGAGAAGTAGGGGTTTTTGAAAAACAAGGGATATTGGAGGGAGAGTATATAGACGTTATGATTATGGAAAAATTATTGATTTGAGTCTTTGATTATAAAGAATGCCTAAATGGGCGTTCTTTTTGTTTATTAAAAAGGAGCAGAATTGTAAAGGTTATGTTAAAATCGATTCCGTTTCCTTGCTTTATATAAGTGTGTGATTATATACTTATGCTTGGAGAGAGGGCAAGAGACACTTACATGCTTCAGTAATTGCAAGCGAGGATGTGTATAATGTCGTTCTTTTATACAAAACATATAAGCAAATAGTTATTTGATTATGTAGGATAGGAGGGTTCGTATGCTGAAAACAGTTATAGATATGGATCGAATGGCACATGTGTTGAAATTACTCGGGGATAAAACACGTTTAACTATCGTTGCGATTCTAAAGCAACGAGAGTGCTGTGTGTGCGAACTTCTTGAAGTGTTTGACACGAGTCAGCCTTCCATTAGTCAACATTTGCGAAAACTAAAGGATGCAGGACTTGTAAAAGAAGAACGAAGAGGGCAGTGGATTTATTATTCCCTCAATACACAAACAGATCTATATGAACTGATCGAAGATATTTTGAAACAAGCTCCGGACCAAAGTGACAAGATACAGGTCATTCAAAATGGTACTCTAAACACATGCTGTAATGAATAATTGGGGGCGGATATAGAGGAGTTCAAACATGAGGAAGAAACTAACCGCGGAATTTTTAGGAACGTACTTTTTAGTTTTTGCTGGACCTGGAGCCGTTGTGATTGATCAAATCACACAGAGCTTGACGCATATAGGGGTTGCGTTGACCTTCGGACTTGTTGTGACTGCACTCATTTATACATTTGGACATATCTCGGGTGCGCATTTTAACCCAGCTGTCACGATTGGATTTTTCTTATATGGAGATATGAACAAGCGGGATGCGATATCGTATATAATTGTGCAGCTGTTGGGTGCGATACTGGCAAGTATGACAACGCTTTTGTTATTTGGAAATGTTGCCAAATTAGGAGCGACGTTACCGATAGGAACAGAGAGTCAATCGTTTGGTTTGGAATTTGTTCTTACTTTCTTTCTGATGATAATCATTTTAGGATCAGCTGTTCATGGAAAAGCGATTAAATCATTCGCCGGGCTTGCGATTGGGGCCACGGTCGGGCTGGAAGCTATGTTTGGTGGACCAATAAGCGGTGCATCCATGAATCCGGCACGTTCCATTGGGCCAGCAATCGTATCTGGCCACCTCGAACATCTTTGGATCTATATCGTTGCTACCATATTAGGTGCGATTGCAGCGACTTTTGTTTATAAGTTTATGCACGAGTAAAAAACAATCTAATATATCACGTACTAAAGGAGAAATGACAGATGACAAAGAAAACAATCTACTTTTTATGCACAGGAAACTCTTGCCGCAGCCAAATGGCAGAAGGTTGGGCGAAAAAGCATCTTGGAGATGAGTGGGAGGTACGCAGTGCTGGACTTGAAGCGCATGGATTGAATCCGAACGCTGTAAAAGCAATGAAAGAAGTGGGAATTGATATTTCCAACCAAACTTCTGATGTAATTGACCCTAAGATTTTGAACAATGCTGACTTAGTCGTTACATTATGCGGTCACGCAGCAGACAACTGTCCTGTAACGCCTCCTCATATTAAACGTGTTCACTGGGGATTTGATGATCCAGCAAAGGCAGAAGGAACAGACGAAGAAAAGTGGGCGTTTTTCCAACGTGTACGCGATGAAATCAGCGACAGAATCAAAACATTTGCTGAAACAGGCGAATAATTGAAATGAGCATACTCACAGCCGAGAAGATTCTTCTCGGCTGATTTTATAAAAAAGGGGCTCTGAAGATATGAAAAAAATTGAAATCTTTGACCCGGCGATGTGCTGTCCGACTGGCGTGTGTGGTCCAAGTGTAGATCCAGAATTAATCCGTATTTCGGCAGCGGTTCAAAATCTAAAAAACAAAGGAATCGATATTGTACGCTATAACCTAGGTAGCGAACCGGATGCGTTTGTGGCGAACGAAACCATCAGCAAATTGTTGATGGAAAAAGGGCCGGATGTATTGCCGGTTATTGTAGTAGATGGTGAAGTGGTGAAGGAAACAGGGTATCCGACAAATGCCGAGTTGGCTACCTTAACGGGTATGACAGAAGAAGAACTTAGTCAAAAGCCAAAAGTGCGTTTAAGCCTGAACGTGAAAAAAGAAGGAAAGAAGTGAAATCGAATGACCGATTTATTTCATCCTACATCCATGATCTTTACTCCCTTTCTCTTCTTTACAGGTAAAGGGGGAGTAGGGAAAACATCAACGGCATGTGCAACGGCGGTTGCATTAGCTGATATGGGAAAACGGGTATTGCTCGTCAGTACGGACCCAGCATCCAACTTGCAAGATGTGTTTGAAATCGAATTGAAAAATGAACCGACCGCGATTCCTAGTGTGCCGAATTTATTTGCGACTAACCTTGATCCGGAAACAGCGGCACATGCTTACAAAGAAAAAGTAGTTGGAC
Organism: Bacillus sp. OTU530; assembly: GCF_038440375.1. Classification (NCBI taxonomy): domain Bacteria; kingdom Bacillati; phylum Bacillota; class Bacilli; order Caryophanales; family Bacillaceae; genus Bacillus; species Bacillus sp. OTU530. The sequence goes on along the minus strand of NZ_JASATP010000011.1, from coordinate 129,828 downwards.
CGTACCGCGGAAAATTGCCAGAAGCTGTGATTGCAACCATGGAGGAGCAATTATCGGGCGCATGTACAGTTGAAATTGCTGCGTTTGATGAGTTTTCTACCCTGTTAACAAACAAAGAACTCACTGCACGATTTGACCACATTCTGTTTGATACAGCCCCGACGGGGCATACGTTACGCTTGTTACAACTCCCAACAGCTTGGAACGGTTTTTTAGATGAAAGTACGCATGGAGCCTCTTGTCTTGGTCCGTTGGCAGGGTTAGACGCGAAAAAAATGTTGTACAAAGAGAGTATGGAAGCACTATCGAGTCCGGAGAAAACAACATTGCTGCTTGTTACGCGTCCCGATGGTTCTCCCCTGCAAGAAGCAGCGCGGGCATCTAAGGAGCTGCGGGATATCGGTTTAGAAAACCAATATCTTTTAGTCAACGGTATGATGAAAGACTGTGTGCAGGGGGATGAAGTTTCTACGGCTCTCTTTACACGACAAGCGCGAGCTCTGGAAGGGATGCCGGTTGAATTGAAAGGACTGAAAACATTCGAAATCCCGTTGGTTTCCTTTAATATTGCCGGTGTACAAAATATTCGGAAGCTGTTTACTTTTGAGCAAGGAGAAAGCGTGCAAGTAGAGGAGAAGGCAGCCTTACATATTCCTTCTCTCAAAACGTTGATTGAGGATTTGGCGGAGTCAAAAAAACGTGTGATTTTTACAATGGGAAAAGGCGGCGTGGGAAAAACGACAGTAGCCTCTGCAATCGCGATTGGGTTAGCTGAAAAAGGACAGCGTGTTCATCTGACTACGACAGATCCCGCGGCTCATTTGGAATATGTGTTGCATGGGGAACAGGGCAATATTAGCGTTAGCCGAATTGATCCAAAAGCAGAAGTGGAAAAGTATCAAAACGAAATCATCAGTCAAGCACAGGATGCACTGGATGAAGAAGGACTTGCGTATTTAGAGGAAGATTTACGTTCCCCTTGTACAGAGGAAATTGCAGTGTTTCGCGCGTTTGCAGACATTGTAGAGAAGGCAAAAGAAGAGGTAGTTGTGATTGATACAGCCCCAACAGGACATACATTATTGCTTCTGGATGCGGCACAATCGTACCACAAAGAAATCGCACGTTCTACTGGAGAAGTACCGCAATCCGTACAAAACTTATTACCGCGTCTTCGGAATCCGGAGGAAACGAGCGTTGTCATTGTAACGTTGGCAGAAGCGACACCCGTTCATGAGGCGAGCCGCCTACAAGATGATTTAAAACGTGCGGATATCGAACCGAGGTGGTGGGTCATCAATCAAAGCTTTTATGCGACGCAAACAACAGACCCCGTATTGCGTGGGCGAGCAGCATCCGAGGTAGAGTGGATGCAGAAAGTACAACAAAAATCAAACGACCATTGTGTCATGATTTCTTGGCAGTCAGAAGATACAGTAGGGTATCAAAAGTTAAAAGCATTAACAATTTGAAGAATGTGCCGCTCAAGATGGACATAAGACAGGATAAGAGAGGAAGAAAGTCATGATTATTACAGACAAGGCAAAAGCATTTATTGAAGGTGTTATGAAAGAGAACGGCGTGTCTACATTGCGTTTTACGTTTGAAGGTGCTGGATGTTGTGGCCCAAGCTACGCCATGACATTACAGGAAGCACAAGAAAACGATGTGACAGAAGTAGTTAATGGAATCGAGGTGGCGATGGATCCCAAGGTTGCAGATATCGCTCAGACTCTTTCATTGGACTACGTGGAAGATGAGCATGGTGCAGGACTTGTGATCAGTGGCGGTTCTAGCTGCTGCTAAAATAAACAATAAGGGAGCGTTTCAACATGGCAAATTATCATGAACTAGTAAAAGGGAAAGTGTATATTGGTGGAGTAGACGACATCCAGGACGCAGTAAAAGGTCATGGTGTTACGGACGTATTTGATCTTCGTGAAGGCGGCACAGAGCCAGCAGAGTTTCCAAAAGAGGCAACGCGTCATGCGTATCCGATTGTAGAAGATATAGAAGGACAAGATGAGTCTGTACAACGTGCGATTGCTGCCGTGAAAGAAGCGGTAGACCAAGGGAAAAAGGTGTATTTTCATTGCTCAGGCGGAAAAAACCGTACAGGCACAGTAGCAACAGGTTTATTGCTTGAACTAGGACATGCTTCTAATGTAGAAGAAGCAGAAAAGCAAGCAAAAGAAGTACGTTCTGTCATTGATGTTAAGCCTGAATTAAAGAATGTATTGAAACGTTTATATTCATAATTCACTTCAGTCTCAAAAACAGATGTTTTTGAGACTGTTTTATTATAGAAGATTAAATAACTGTGACTTTCTTTTTTATTTGGCGTAATTTTTTCAGAGTTATATGTCGCTTTATATAAAATTAAGTTACCCTAACGTTAGGGTAGCTTATCATTCTGTTGTGACAGTGCCAGCGTGAGGGGCAAAGAAGCACCTCCTATAAGCTAGATGCTTCTTCATAACAAATGACCGATAAGGTTTACCAATTCTTAATGACCGGAAGCTAATGTCCTTGCTGCAGCAAAGGCATTTTATTTTTCCGTTATTGTATTAGGATGAGACTTTTTATAGAGTTCAAGATACATTGAGTTCCGATAATGTCGGGTTATGTAAACTAAACGCGAATAGGATATACATTGTTCTTTCTTCAATTAATAGAGCAAGATATTTGAATAAATATTTTATAATAAGGTTAAAAAAAGAATAGAACTACAAGCATAAATAAGGTGGGATGCAATTGAAATATTTCACAGATGAACTTAACGATATTAAAGGATATATTGAACAGTTAAAAGCTTTAAAATTACGTCTTTCAAATATTTCTTTTTGCAATTTGTATTATTTTGCATAATAATTCTAATTGGATTTTTTTTAGATAAATATATAAGTAAGCCATTTACTTATGTTGATTTATTAGCAATCGTTATTACGTTTCCGATACTTATGTTTTTTTAAAAGTTTAGTGGCAAGTTGAAAAATCGTCTAACATCTATTCGTTTATTTAATAAAATTTTACTTTCTATACTAGCCATTATTATTGCGACTGTTTTTACAGGGGTTTTAACTGGAGAAATGATGTTTTAAATCCTTCTTAAGCTAATGGGTGCAAGAATTTAAGAATAGGGGTTGTTGCGCAATCCCTTTTTATTGTGCGAACGGGCAGTTTACTTGAAAAAGTAATGGTAAAAATGAAATGTCAGAATATTCGCAAAAGAGGGACTTCAAGGAAGCTTTGAGGGGTTGCTTAGATAGATTAATATAGGGGGCGTAAAATGATGAAAAAAATGTATTATTTTTTAGCTGTATTAATGGCTATTGTTGGTTTAACTGCATGTAATCAACAAAAAGAAGAAGTAAGAGAAAAAACAAGTGTGACCGAACCAAAAGATGATTATAAAACAGACAAAGAATCTTTAGATAAGAATAATGAACAAGAATCGCATGATGAAAATACTACAAATCAAAATGAGCCAATATCCAATGTGCCAACAGATGCTGTATATCAAAATGAAGTATTTAAAGATGTGGTTGTATCTGAATCTGAAAATGAAATCATTATAACAGGGAAAGCCCAAGTATTTGAAGGAGTGTTTCAATATGCTCTTTATGATGGAGATAAGGTGTTGTTAGAAAATAACTATCAAACAGATGGTGCACCTGCTTGGGGAGAATTTAAAATTACTTTTAACAAAGAATTAGTAAGCACAAATGAAACGAAATTCGAATTATTTGTTTACTCCGCAAAAGATGGTTCAAAAGTAAATACTTTAGAAATTCCAATCTCTAAACATTAGATGTCTTACCTAATTTCTTTTTAGTTTGGCAGAGGGGATACAACCAAGGAGCTTTTCTTATTGCACGAACGGGTGGAAGAGTTGAAGAGTAGCTGCTGTTGTCTCTTTCTTCTTGTGTTAACGAAGAGGGTTAGCGAAGGAAGGGATTGTTTTCCCTTTAACGAACTTTATTATTTAAGCTATGTTAAATTATGTTGTTGATATTTGACATATGTTGCGGAAGATTTGGGAAGATGCTGATTTTTTCGAGTTTAGGATGATTGCCAATTTCCCTTAGTGCCAAATTAATATTAATTTCTATACAACCTAACTGGAAAGGAAAAAGATACGTTATGGATATTACGCCACAAGAAGAATCCATGATTAAGGCTCTCCGTGAGACTGCATTACCTCCTTTATTTGTGCTCATACGAATTAGAAATGATATTTTAAATGACACTGTAAATGTCGAAGAGAGCCGAAGAGATGACGTCGTAAAAACATTAGAAAAATACATCGGTCCACTATGGAAGGACTATCATGAAGGAAAGAAAACACAATCAACTGTCGACGGTCAAGATTAATTATGATGCAAAGTCAGCAATATGGACTATTCGATTCGAGAGTCCGACCATACCGGTTGACTCTTGTCCTATAAGCTAACTATCGAAGAAGTAGAAATATGGAGAACAAAATTTTTTGCTTATGTTCACGAAGTATATCGGGAGAGTAATGAGAAAAGAAATATATTATGCCCTGCATTGTATTGATAACTTACGCTTATCAATGATCACAGCATGGTATATGGAAACCAGAATACAGCCTAACTCTTTCAGAGATTGGGCAAAATTAGAGGGGGACAGAAGTAAATTAAGCGGCTGGCAGTTATCACTCCTAGAGCACAGTATCAACTTGAGGCGAGAAAGTATGTTGAAAGCAATGATGGAATTTCGAGATATGGTTCTTCGCAATGACCATCCTATCAACTTGGAAAGTAAAGAACTGATTAAGCAAATGCTTTTCCGTTAACTATAAAATTATTATGTAAACTAACATACGTCAATGTTGTATACACAGCTAGGAAATAAAACACTAAAACAGTCGTTAGAACGTTTGGATAAAGATTGAACCTCCGTATCTACTATTATTAAGATAATGGAGTGAAGGGGGGATCCGATTAAATTTAGTTTATGAGAAAGTGCATTGATCATGAATCATGATGTAATCTTCATAAGATGGAAGGTAGAGTAAAAAAGAGAGAATCCTCTCTCTTTTTTACGGGAGATTGCCACTGCCTGTCTTCATTTTTTCTTTGACCGTTCCAATAAATTTAGATACATGCTGTTCTTTCTCGAGCCATTGTGTGAATTCCTGTAAAAATTCTTCTTCGGTTAAATGTGTATACACAGTGCCATCGATTGTAAGCTCGAGGCGTTGCGCTGGCTTAACGCCTCGAGCAGCAACGCGCTGCATAATTTTATCGTATCGATCCATTGTTTCGATTAATGACTCTCGATCTTTATCGTGCTTTACCATCAATTCAGCCTCCTCTGGTTATTATTTTACCAGAAGAACGGCGGCAATCGTCAAAAAACTGAGGGGATTTCAGAATTATTCTCCTATTATATTCCATAGTTATGGTAAGGCCGCCGTCTTTTATAGCACGACTGACACATTCCATATGGATAATCCAATGCCATAGGCTTTTTACACGAGCTGCATGTTTTCGTATGCGAGCGAAGATTGGTTTTTAAATAAGATTGAATTTGTTGTGATATTATCTGCCTTTGGCGTTCCCAAATATATGCATCTCTCCGCATTTCAAGTGAATATAAAAACAATAAATGCAAACCTATTTTTTTGTAATTTTGCTCCAAATGTTCCAGGTCTTCTCCTGATAGATCCGGCTCGGGGATTTCCAAATCATTTACGATTGCAGTAAGCATGAGCTTCCATTGATTCCGCAAATCTTTTTCGTAATGGGAGAACGGCATAGACAAGTAACGATACAGTTCAGGGAGACTAAGCCGATCTACAATAACCGTATTTTTTATTTCTGCATACAATTCTTTTTCTTGCGTCAAGTCAGCTTTTATCATCCCTGCTGGAGGCTTATAATTCTCCCATATTTCAAAAAACTTAGTTAAATCATGAGAAACAGCCGCGTACTCCTTGAGCATTCTTACAGTAGGTTTAATGGTAAAGGATTCAATGGGTGTATCTTTTGCTGTAAGAGCCTTTCGAATTAACCCTACGTTTTCCGCTGCTGCTACAAAACCAGTATCATACATTCCTTTTCGGCCAGCACGACCACCAATTTGTTTAATTTCTTGCGATGTTAGATTACGCCGCATAGTTCCATCAAACTTTGTGGTTTCCAGAAAGACAACGCGGCGAATAGGTAAATTTAAACCCATACCTATCGCATCTGTACTTACCACAATATCTGTATTTCTAGCCAGAAAATCTGCCATTTGTGCTTGTCGTGTTTCAGGTGGCATATTTCCGTAAATCACGCTAACCCGATGGCCTTGCTGCTCCAGAGCAGCGGCTGTTTGTAATACGCGGCTACGTGAAAATACAACGATTGCGTCTCCGGCACGAGCTTTTTTTAACTGAAATGGTATTGTTTCGGTAACAAGCGGTACAGATTGAGAATATGTAAGAATTTTTACTTGTTTTCCATCTAAGAGGTGAAGTAGAACATCCAAGGCATGGGGAGCAAGGATAATATGAACTTCGGCAGCTTTTGTTTTTGTAATAGATCGATACCATGAAAATCCGCGTTCGCGATCGGCAATCATTTGGGCTTCATCAATCACTGCCACTTCATATGTTTGCTCCAGATTTGCAACTTCAATTGTACACGATGTAACAGTTGCCCCATTTGTGTAGCGTTCTTCTTCACCCGTCTTTAAATGGCAAGGTGCTCCATCTTCATTTAACGTCTGATATACCTCTAGTGCTAGCAAGCGAAGCGGTGCCATATAGATACCAGTTTCTGCACGCTTTAGCCTTTGTAGTGCATTGTATGTTTTACCAGAGTTTGTTGGTCCTACATGCAGTACATACAAGGTTTGTGCAGCAGCTTTTGTGAAAGAAAACTCATCGTGAAACAATGATTCCATCAGCATTTGCTCCTGCTTCCGTCTTTCCTCAATCTTAGCTGCTTTTCTTCGGTAGTCATTCCACAGTTTTTGTCCGCTTTTTGTGCGAAGAGCAATTTGAAGCATGTCATCTGTATGTTCTTGTTCCATTGCTGCTATAAGCTCGCTTGCAATGTCAGAGATTTCTACGTGTATCTCGTGTGTATCTTCTAATATAAACTCTTCATATCCGCTAGCCTCTGGTTCATGAGCACGATGATAAAAATGATATAGCTCTTGGTATTCTGTTTTTATAGCTGGATCCAGTGAGTCAGAGAGTTTTTGGAAAAGGCTTGTATAAAGAAAAGATTCCAGCATATCTGCATAACGGTCGTAGTAGGTGGCGTGTCTTAGTTCTCCCCAATGCCAACTAACTGTTTCGCCTGTATATTCTTCTAAAAATTCTTCAAATAACGGGTAATCTGGTAGGAAAAACGGATCACCTTTCCTTAAAGGAGCATAGTAGTCTGAACGGCGAGAAGGGGGCATGCGTTTGACACGCTTGCTAATATCCCGTACAAATGCTAGCGCAATATGTTCCCTTGCTTGTTCGTAGAAGTCTTGCCTAAGCTGTTCTAATAGGTTCACGGCAATCTCTGTGAGCTCCTCTTGAATTTGCTGATAGCGGAATTTTTTCTTTTGACGCTCGTGCTCGTCTTCTGCTTGCTTACGAAGCTGATTCCAATCTACTTTTTGCACAAAAATAGAAATCCAGTCGTCTATACTCCAATGTATCAATTCCTTCAGTAACTGAATGAACTTATCCTGCTGCTGCGACTTTGTAGAAATTTGATCCTTTTCATACAGTTGTTCTAACGCCTTATACCGCTCCTCTCTCGAAAAACGCTGCAATGCTGTATGCTTCCAAATGCCATTCCAAATTTTCTCGATGCTTTCTTTTTTAGCGATAACATATTGCTCGGTTGTATAAAGTTCGTTTCTGCCTTCCAGTTGTCTTAGCAGTACCTGTGTAAAATGTTGTTCTACCTGTTTAAAAGCTTGTTCATCCCAATTTGGATAGAGTTGCTTTGCTTTTTCGATAGTTTGAGGATCTATCTTCATGAAAATCTCCTTTCGTGTCGTATCTTTTTTCTAGTATGCGATGAATATGCCTATTGCATGAAGAATCTTGCAGGGGAAAGGGGGGAGATTAAATTCTGTTAAATTGTACCACAGTTTCTTCGTGGATGCAGAGTGCTATTTCTTGAAACTACACAGCTTTTTCTTTCGTTTCCGGCGTAAAAAAAGTAAAATATATACATGAAACAAAAGATATATTTTGTTTCATTATGAAAATGATATGAAAGCTTGTCATATATAGCGTTAGACTATACAGGTAAGAAAAGGAAAGAAACATATTGAGCCAATGTTTCTTTTTCAAAACAGATAGAAAAAGGGGGAGAACGGGCGTGGAGAAAAGATTATATGCTGAATTCGTTTCTTTAACAGATGGTGAGTACATGTATTTAACCGAAAAATACGGTGGTCAGGAACTCAAACAAAGAATTGCAAATTTAGATAGAAGCAAGAGAGAAGATCCGAAAAGACAAGAGATCAAGTCTGATTTTCGAGCGATTATAAGCGAAGGAATGAAGGTAGTCGAACCGATTCGCGATAAATATATGATCGAACGCATGAAGCGTGTATTGAAGCAGCAATCAGAGCGGAATTGGTTTTTATTTGTTATGGGGATTAATACAGGGCTGCGTATTTCCGACTTACTGAAACTCCGAGTACGAGATGTACGTCATAAAACACATATTGAATTAAAAGAAGAGAAAACAAAAAAGCTAAAACGATTTCTTATCAATTTTGAATTACGCAAAACAATTGAGGAGTATACAGCATATATGGAAGATGGGGAATATTTGTTTCCGTCTAAAAAAACAGATGGACCGCTCAAGCGCATACAGGCTTATAAAATCTTAAAGAACGCAGCGGAGAGTGTAGGATTAGAGAATATAGGCTCTCACACTTGCCGGAAAACCTTTGGCTATTGGCATTATCAAATGTACCAAGATATCGCGTTGCTGCAAAATATCTTAAATCATTCACATCCGAGCATTACATTAAAGTACATAGGAATTAATCAAGAGATGATGGATAAAAGCTTGGAGAGCTTTAGTTTATAGGACTCCTTATGTCACAGACGGTTCTTTCTTAGATCGCTTTCAGGATAAGACTTGATTGATGCTGTAGTCGAGTTTTAAAAATGGAATATATGCGCAAGGTATTGCAGTTTCTGAATCGGAAGAAATTTAATTTGAAAAGCCGTTTTCATAATATGAAGACGGCTTTTTTAGATTATGATTGTGAAATAAAGGGGTTAGCTGCACAAGTTAATGAGAGGAATATTGTAAAAAAAGCCTCTTGTGTAAAAGAGGCTTTCATTTCGTTGTATACGGTTTATCCTCTGGATGAAGATTTCTTGCTTCTTCAATGTTCTTGTGAGAGCCTGTCCCTTGAACCTTACCGCCCGCAAGACCTTCATTAATCATACGGTCCACATCTAAAGAGACTTTGTCTCTTCCTTCATACAGCGTATCGTTAGTATCCTTATTCACGTTTCATCCTCCTATTTTCACTTAATACATAGAGTTATTTGTAGTTTATGGAGGAAGGAGGAGAATTATTTATAGATTACTGTTTCCTTTTTATGAATGCAGGTTATTGTTGCTGACAGCTGAGCTAACCGAAAAATAACTAATATATTATTTTTTTAACATCATGGTTCCCACCATCTTTAAATGATCCTTGTCGCAATTAATGAGCAATTGAATAATCAGTTGCACCCCATCATACTTCTAAACGGTCAGCATTGGCCATTCGCTTCGCTGCTTTTTTTCGCCCAAAACGATTCGCTCCCATAACCCCCGTGATAATCAGCGCCGAACCGATGATATGGTACAGTGTAATGTTTTCCCCGAGAAACATCGCTCCAGCCGCGATAGAGACAATAGTTGACAGATTGGCGAATACGCTCATTTTCGACGCTTCCATTTTTGACAAGGCGTAGTTTGCTGTCAGTGCTGTGACGAGTGAGGACATCACTCCCAGGTAGAGGATCGATACGATAAAAGTACCGCTGGCGAGCGGTGCGAACAGGTGATCAAGCGTCCCAGCGGCTGCATGGCTGGTGAGCGAAACTACCAGAAATGCGACGAAACCGATCCCCAACAGCAAATAACTGATTTCCCCCGGGTTAAAAACCCGCAACAGCGACCGAGCCAAAACGTTGTATCCAGCCAAAGCTAAGCAGGATAAGAACAACAGGAGAATCCCCGTTATGTTCGATAAATCGATGCTGCTTCCCTTCATTATAAAGATGAACACAACACCGAATACCGCCAGGAAAATAGACAGCTTCTGCGGGACGGTTGTCGCTTCCTTCAAAAATACGGTGGCCAGTAACATCGTCACGACCGGTGTGAAGGCGTACAAGATGCCGCCCTCGGCCGAAGTGGCATGCTGCAGTCCAAACGTTTGCAGCGTGAAGAACCCCAGCGGGTACATGGTTGCCAGCAGCAACGCTTTATATATCGGCTTGCCGCGGTACTTAAGTTTAATCCGTCCGAACGCAACCGGGATCGACATGACTGCAAACGAAGCAGTAAAACGATACGTCAGTGTGTCGAGCGGCTGGGCGTGTTCGAGCGCTATTTTGGTAAACAAAAACGAAAATCCGATTATCGCCGCGTTCAACACAGCAGACAAATAAGCAAGTGTCAGTACTTTTTGGTTTATCATTGCATCTTCCTCTCTGCAACAGCTAAGATCATGTTCGCGAATATCTTATCCCTTACATGACAAGGGTATGACAAAATGCTGATCCGAACAATGCCTTTTTTCCAAAAGTGTATCGATACAGTTGGCGAGGTCAAGTATTATAATGAGGAGAGAAACGTGTTAGACTTGTGAAAACCCAACAGGGGGGAGCGGCGTGAAAAGATATTTGGCTATTCTTTCTGATATGGAACAAAAAATCATGGACGGGCAATACAGTCCGGGCCAAAAGCTGCCTTCCGTCCGCATTGCCGCGAAGCTGTACGGCTGCAGCGTCAGCACGATTACCCGGGCATACGCAGAACTGGAGAAGCGCCACGCGATTTATTCGATCGCGCAAAGCGGCTTTTATGTGGTCGGAAAACCAGGAGATTCGTGTGACAACATAGAAGGCAAAATGATCGATTTCGCTTCGGCATCGCCGGATTTGAACATGTTTCCATATTTGGATTTCCAGCATTGCTTGAACAAGGCGATTGATACATACAAATACTATCTGTTTACATATGGTGATTCGCAAGGTTTGGAAAGGCTGCGCCAAACGCTCGTTTCCCATTTGGCTAACAGTCAAGTATTTGCAAAAGCGGAGCGAATTTTCGTCACCTCGGGTGTCCAGCCGGCGCTGGAAGTTTTAGCGAAAATGCCGTTTCCGAATGGAAACTCGGTCATCTTGGCTGAACAGCCGAGTTACGATATTTATTTGCGTTTTCTTGAAGCGGAAGGCATACCGGTTTGCGGAGTTAAGCGTACGACGGCAGGGATTGATTTACGGGAATTAGAGGAGAAATTCAAAAGCGGCGGAATCAAGTTTTTTTACACAATGTCGAGATACCACAATCCACTCGGCACCTCGTATAGTGTGGAGGAGAGGAAAGCGATAGCTGGTTTGGCCGGCAAATACAACGTGTACATCGTGGAGGATGATTACATGGCCGACCTGGGCGGAGATCGGGGTTTTGACCCGATTTACGCTTACGACAGAACAGCGCACGTCATTTATTTGAAAAGCTTTTCGAAAATCATTTTCCCGGGGTTGCGATTGGGAGTCGCCGTTTTGCCGGAACGGTTGCTGGAGACATTTCGCACCTTCAAAAGATCCGCCGACACCTCGCTTTTGTCCCAGGCGGCGCTCGAAGTGTACATCAAAAATGGCATGTATGAGCGGCACAAGCGCAAAATATCCAGCCAATACGCAGCGCGGATGCGCGCGCTGAACGAGGCCGTACAACGATACAATAAGGCCGGGCTGATTGAAGTATCAGACGTCAAATCAGGTGTCTATATGCAGTTTAAGCTGCCGCAATCGATCAATATGGAGCGGCTGACGAAGCGGCTTGCATCGAGGAATATCAGCGTCGTGTCCGGAAAAGGCTTCTATTTATCGGATTATCTGGAGCGGGAGAAGTTTTTGCGGATCAGCATTTCCCGAGCGCAGCTGGAGCAAATTGATGAAGGGGTCAAGGCGATAATTGACGAAGCGGGGCTGTGCAGCAGTTGGTAGGATTGCGAATTGATGCGCTGCCGCATCCAATGCGGATAAATGCTTTAAACATCCTGATTCATGTGATTAGCGTAAGAAAGTATATTCACATCTTACTTTATACTCTTTTTAGATGTTATTATGATTTTAGTCCTTTTAAGTGCTATGATTTATTTTTATACAATAAATAAGGGCCTAGGCTTAATAGGGATGACTTTGACTGAAACTATTTGTCTAATAATTCTGATCTATTTAATGTTATAAAAAACACACCTCCTAAAGACTGATTCACAAAAAAGATAAAGAGAATAAGCCCGATATAAACTCATGAGTCCAAAGGGTTCTGATGTCAAAATAAGAATGCAGAATTACCCCAAAACAAGGATTTTATACGAATTTCTCAATTTTATTGCTTTGGGGCAGCTTGTTTTTGTTAGGTTAATGGCTAATGCGTCAGGGTTCCTACATGATTCTCTCTTATATCAATTTCCATGTACATTTTTTGTATGTCTTGCGCTTTTGGAAGCTGGCAACTCTTTTTCGGTATAGAGTAGTTTCGTTTGTTGTATATTATAAATGGTTCACATGTGATAGCAGTTTAATGTAATTGGACTTGGAAGAAGACATTCTAATACTGATACATGGTCAACAATCAGCTTTAGACGTTGGGGTGGGGATTGCCTATTATGCTTTCAGATACAATCAAGGAAGCCAAATTAAAAACAAGTTTCCGATCCCAGGTAAATAATCAAGATGCATGGGACTGATACAAATCACATAAGACTGTTATTTTATATATTTAAAACTTGGTAATAAAGCGATAGAAGGAACTCGACTGATACAAATTGGTCGAGTTTTTAAAATTGATTCGTACCTTTTTGTTATGAATGGACTATATAGATGCATCAAAATTATGTAAATAAAGCACGTATTTCTCTAGCTATTTTATATACAATACAGCAAGTCCTATAAACCATTCTGTAAGATAAAAGATCTTATAATGAGGAGAACGATTCCAAAATATTGAGGTGATTGAATATATGCCAATGCTAGATGTGGACGGTACTAGCTTGTATTATAACGTTAAAGGAAAAGGGATTCCTATTATTTTTATTCATCCCCCTGTACTCACTCACGTGAATTTTAAGTATCAAATAGAGGAATTATCCCAAAATTTTAAAGTTATTACTTTTGATATTAGAGGTCACGGAAGGAGCCAGTACTCAAGAAGACCGATAACCTATCCGCTGATTGTTGAAGATATTAGACAGCTGTTGGATCATCTGGAAATCAATAAAGCATTCATATGCGGATATTCGACCGGAGGCTCTATCGTATTGGAATTTTTGCTGGCTTATGCCGACCGATCCTTAGGAGGCATTGTAATTAGCGGAATGCCTGAAGTGAAGGATAGACACCTAAAGAATAAGATTTCTTTAGGGATAGCACTTGCGAAAGCAGGAGCCGTTTCCGTTCTGGCTCTGTCCATTTCAAGAAGCAATTCGAATACACTAGGGTTGTTCATAAAGATGTTTAAAGAAGCCCGAAAAGGAGATGCAAGAAATATCGAGCAGTATTATCGTTATAGTTTGCATTATAATTGTACAAAGCAACTGAGAAACATTGATCTTCCGATTTTGCTGGCTTATGGTAAGGAAGATCAAACATTTCGTTATTATGCAAAGCTGCTGCATGAAAAATTGCCATGTAATGAACTAAAGTTCATTGATCATGTACAGCATCAAGTTCCTACAAAAACATCTACTGATTTAAATGATTTGATTAAGAAGTTTGTCTATATCCATAACGGGATGAATTAGAGAAGAAACTGTTTCTTTACAATGATGGAATGGAATATGCAATTAAAAGAATTATTACAGTCAGAAAAATACATATCATGATATAAACGAAACTGTCAACACCTGTACCCCAACTGTTTTTTATTAGGGATAGCCCCACATGCTCATCAAGCTGACAGAACAAGTTACCCTCAAAACGATAAAAGTGAGCCTTATTGCTATAAAAGACACAAAATCTTAACTTGATGGCGATGAGGTCCTGCCAACAAAACGCAGATTTAATACCCTTAACGTTGTAAATTTGCATTTTGTTGGCGGGACGCCTATAAGCAAGAACTATACGAAGGCGTTATAGTATTTGGTAAAGGGATTATTTATTCGTAGAGAGAATATAAATAAAATAATCATTTAAATTAGTGTATGTATTCTGCCAGGAGGATGGTATGTCTGTTATGATTTTAGGAGCTTTTCTTATCGCTCTAGTTGTAGCTATATTTGGTGTAGGGGTATTTATTCGAAATCGAAAACAAGAAGGTACACAAATGGAAGGGGAGTCTGAGCATATGGTAAAGCACTTATATTATTATTTGGTTTTGTTTGCTACATTAATGATGTCTATAGGCGGATCAGTCGGTGTTTTTATGTCAGTTGCTGATTATGTATCGCCAAACTCATATTATCAATCATTTACAGACTATAAAATGATGACGGAGAAGGAGGCTGCTCCTGATAGCACTCCAAAAACAGAAGAAGAGTTAAAAAAATCGTATGAAGAGATGGTTGAGAATGAAAAGCAACGTATTAAGGACAATGCATTGAATGGAATAATTAAAAGCTTTGGATGGATTATAATTCCACTCCCAGTATTCTTTTATTTCCAAAGACAGATTCGCAGAAAAGAAAATCATTAAAAACAGCTTGTTCCATGCAAGCTGTTTTTTTGATGCGGCGTATGTATTACTGCTCCTTATGAAGCAAAAGGAAGACGATTGTTTGACCTAGCGTCTTCCTACATAAACTCTATTTTTTTTCGTATTACAATTTTATCTTCTTCTTTTTCTTCTTCTCCTATATACAAGCCACGTTCCTTTAAATATTCGATAAAGTATAAATCAGCTTCTGTTTTTTCATCGTAAGGCTTCACGGAGAGAACGAACCCAAGCTTATGTTGATCCTCTAAATGTACAGCAGAGATATAAGCCGGGATTTGATGTCGTAAAAAAAGTTCTTTTGCAGGTATAATCATATCCTTCATAAGCTTGACCAAAACATTCATCTCGAACTCAAAAGTAAACCGTTCAATTTCCAGCAAATCCGCAAATACTACACCAATAAACCCAGTATTAAATATATCCGGTAGTTGCGCTTCATCCTCCATACCTATGTAGAAGTTCTTCTCTATTAAGTAATTCGTAAAGTAAGCAATTCCTTCTGCTTCATCAAAAGGTTTAACAGATAAAACAAATCCGATCTTTTTCTGTTTAGGTAAATATATACAAGATAAGTAAACCGGATGCTGATGTTCAGAGAAGAGGGCACTGATTGCTTTTGCTAATCCGTCCAGTACATGGTGTGCAACTTGCATATACTTACGAGAGAAATAATATTGCCTTTTTTGCAGGTCGTTCGTATTCACGAATACAGATCCGATAAAACCAGTGTTTGAGATAGAAGGGGAGGGGAGTTTGCGTCCTTTTCTGTTCTTTTTCACGATGTATTCGTTCCTTCCTATACATAAAATAAAATCGAACATTAGTTCTATTTGTAATATCGTACCACTTAATGAAATAAAAGTAAATTATTTTGTGTAAAAATAAATAAAAAAAGATGCCATTCTATAGGCATCTTGTAAGTGAGGTATATTCTCAAAGTATTGAAATGTTTAGGAAACAGCAACTTCTTCAATTTCTTCGTCTTCTATATAACAATCCATAGTGCGCACGTCTTTATCTTCATGACTTCCAAAATAAATGGTAATGTTCATTTAGTATCTCTCCTTTATTTTAGGGATTCCTAAAACAATCGCTCCTCATAGTATATAATTCCTTTTATTATACAATACTTTAATATCATCCACAATATGGGAGACACATTCCTTTTATTTATATTAAAAATAAAAGATTTGTTTCTTTTACACAAAATGTTTAATTTCGACAAATCCATGAAAGCTTTACTTCCAAATATTCATTTTTTACATTACAATCGAAGGGGATTCTTTTGCAACTAAGGAGGGCGGTGAACGAAATGAACGAAATAGCAAATCGGACTGACATTCCAAATCAAAAAACTGCAGAAAGCCGATTGAAAGAAACACTTAAAGAATTAAGTGATATCAAGTTCGCCTTAGATCAATCTTCTATTGTAGCCTTTACAAACGAAAAGGGCGTTATAACAAGTGTAAATGATAAGTTTTGTGAAATATCCAAATATAGCCGCGAAGAGGTAGTCGGGCAAGATCATCGTCTTTTAAATTCTGGTTATCATCCTAAAAGCTTCTTTAAAGAAATGTGGAGAACAATCGGGCAAGGGCAGGTATGGAAAGGTGAAATCAAAAATAAAGCAAAGGATGAGACGTATTATTGGGTTGACACAACGATTGTCCCATTTTTAAATGACAACGGCAAACCATATCAATATCTAGCAATTCGGAATGATATTACGAAAAGAAAAAATACAGAAGCCTTGCTGCGTGTACAAGATAAGCTAGCGGCCGTTGGGAAAATGGCGGCTGGTATCGCTCATGAAATCCGCAATCCACTCACCTCTATGAAAGGATACGCCGAGTTTTTGCAGCTTGATGAGGAAAGTGAAGAAAGACGAGAATACCTCGATATTATCCTTGATGAAGTAGATCGTGTGAATTCAATTGTCGAAGATTTTCTTGTACTGGCAAAACCAAAAATAGTTCAGTTAAAGGAACGAAATATTGTCTCGGTAATCCAAAATGTTGTATCTTTACTAGAATTTGAAGCAAGAAAGAAAAGTGTATGTATCCATTTTCATAGAGATCAAGAGATAATTCAAGTTGAATGTGATGAAGATCGCCTAAAGCAGGTCTTTTTAAACTTTATTAAAAATGGAATTGAAGCTATGCCAAACGGTGGAGATATTTTTATTAAAACACTTGTTGATAGCAATCAAGTACAAATCTCTATTCAAGATACAGGCGTAGGACTTTCTAAGGATCAGTTAGCTAAAATTGGAGAGCCTTTCTTTACAACAAAGAAAAATGGGAACGGTCTTGGTTTAATGGTTAGCTTTAAAATCATTGAAAATCACCATGGCAAAGTGGATATCGAAAGCGAACTAAATAAGGGCACAACATTTCGTATCGTATTGCCGAATAAAGCTGTGTAACAGGAGTATTTTACTCCTGTTTTTTTGTGTATAGGAATTTGATGTTATAAAGCATACTAAGCTACGACGAACAACTTACGAAACGGAGGAAACACACATGCAAGGTGAATTTCAAAGCTCTACGCATCAATCCTTACATCATTACAAGGAAGGATTAGGACAATTCACACAAAAGGTGCCTCATATCGCACAAGCCTTTAATGCATTTACAGAGGCTTGCTTTCAAGAGGGTGCATTATCACAGCGCGAAAAGCAACTTATCGCTTTAGGAATTAGCTTATCTTTGCAGGATGAATATTGTACCATCTACCATACAAAAGGCTGTATAGACCAAGGGTGCTCAGAAGAACAAATCTTAGAGGCATGCGGTGTTGCAGCTGCATTTGCAGGAGGAGCAGCCATGAGCCAAGCTGTCACACTTGTACAGGAAAGCATAACGGAATTAAAACAACAAAAACACTAAGTAATAACAAAAGCTCCTTCGAGTTTAGTGAAGGGGCTTTTTAGCAAAGAAATGAGGTGCGATGTTGAACGTTGAAGAAATAGTAAAGCAATACACAAAGAAGAAAGTGAATGCCTTTTTAGTAGTGCAGGACGGCAAAATCATAAAGGAATACTACAAAAAAGCAGAAGATGCCATTCAGCTCCATAAAATCAATTCTATTACAAAAAGCATTACAGCTGCACTCATTGGAATAGCAATAGATAAAGGATATATTCTAAACATTGAAACACCGCTTAATCACTTTTTCCCTACTCTTCCTGAAAATAAACGAAGTTTGACCCTATATCATTTATTAACAATGACAACAGGGGAAAAGTGGGAGGAGTTTGGGAACGGAAGCGGAGTAAGATTTCCATCCTTTTTTGTAAAATCAAAAAATTGGACTCAGTATGTACTCAAACGCCCCTTGCTAGAATGCCCAGGCATTAAAATGAACTATAATTCTGGCTCCTCGCATCTGCTTAGTGCCCTTTTACAAAACATAACAGGAATGTCGACAAGGCAATTTGCTCAGCAATACTTATTTGCCCCTTTAGGAATCACACAATATGAGTGGGAGCAAGACCCACAAGGCGTTTACATAGGAGGCTTCAGTATGAGAATGAAGACAAAGGACATGCTGAAGATTGGTCGGCTATTTTTACAAAACGGCAACTGGGAAGGAAGGCAAATTATCTCCTCAGACTGGATCCGTCAATCTACAATTCCACATTTTAAAACTTACGAACATATTGGTTCATATGGATTTCATTGGTGGGTGCTGGACCGAAAGAAATTTGAAGTACCGATGGACATGTACTTTGCAATGGGATACGGAGGACAATATATTATCGTTGTTCCCGAACTAAATCTCACAGCAGCTATAAGCAGTTGTATGCCAAGAAGTGGTTTGATTCCATTACGAATTTTTATTGATAATTTAAAACAATGACAAAGGGTTCTGGATTTATATTCAATATTTAGAATGTAAAATTCTTAGAGGAGGCTAATCTATGCAAAACACCATCTTAAGAAGAAATACACTCATTATGTTAAAAATCACTCCGGTACCCAATTGATTTTTAAGGTCATTTATTGTTCAAAATATAAATTTGGACATGCTATGAGGATTGGGAACAGGATCATAAATGAAATGCAGCTTAAAGCTTATAAAATAGGATTATGAGTCATATCTTTAAATTTCTCTTTTGTCTCAATATCTAAAGTTTACTTTGTATTTGAAACAAAATCTATTTTCTCTTTATAACTTCCGATAATATGTATTATGTTCGGGGCGTTGTAGGAGATAGAAAAAAGGCTCTACTCTATCCGATGTTTATGGCTACTATTTTTAATGTTTTCAAAATCGATAAAATCAACACTGTATTCTAAGACATCATTAATAAACAAGTTGTGGTTTTTTGCAAATTCTTTAACTTGCTCTAATAATTCCTTATCATAAGTTGTTTTATATTGAATCCGGTCTTTAGGTCTTGATTGTTTGTTAAATGTAATGACTCCTTGAGACAACACCATCTGCAGGCCGCTTTCAAGTAAGTAGTTCGGATGAGTATCATGTTCAATCGCCAAAGCATGTAATGTATCTATTATTGATTTACTAACATTTGTTCTAAATTTGATTCTAGCAGTATCTGTTGTTTGAATTAACCTTCCATTTACAGATTTCCACATATTATGGCACCTCCTAAGTATTGTAGATTAATATCGCTCTGTATGCTGCTCTATGTGATTTTTCTTATAAGAATCATAGATTACAGCAATGTCATTATATACTATCTTTGCCAATTTCGGAAGGTCATCTTTACCTTTAACCCAAACTCGGTATATTGTATTACCTGATTAATTCGTTTCAGTAGCCACTTCAGACCGTAACTTCCATGTCTGGAAAACAGATAAAAGTCCTTTAGTAAACTGTAAGCTGCCTGTCGTAATGTTCATAACATATCCTGTTTTTTGAACCTATCCATTCCCTTCAATCACGCCTGCTATAAATTATGTAACATGAATGGATGGTTCTGTTCAAGAGTTCACTCCTTCCGATAATTTCTAAAACCACTATATATTATGTAAACCTGAAACAAGCTCAAGCGTACCAATAACTTGATCCTGTTTCAACTTCCTGATGACGAAGACGTTTTATCCAAGATCAGGTGTTAATTAAACTATGCTATTAAACCTCGAACCTTACAGCGGCGAATCTCTTGTTTAAAATTATTTAGTCAGTTTTGTTTAAAGAAAAACTACCCTCCCATAGACTTTA
Organism: Bacillus sp. OTU530; assembly: GCF_038440375.1. Taxonomy (NCBI): domain Bacteria; kingdom Bacillati; phylum Bacillota; class Bacilli; order Caryophanales; family Bacillaceae; genus Bacillus; species Bacillus sp. OTU530. Next base: position 109,708 of record NZ_JASATP010000011.1, on the reverse strand, counting down.
TATTCAGGTTCCCAAAGCAGATAAGAAGCTTTCAGCATATATGAAATTAAAGAACTGTTTCGATTCTTGGAAAATGATGATAGCCCTCTCTCCCCCTCCTCTATCGAAATCTGTTGTTGTTTAATTTATTAACTACAACGGGTATGAGAAGGCAAGAAATTATTGATTTAACATATCAGGATATAGACCTAACAAACAATACAATCCTCCCTATCATGTAAAAAACGGCAAGGAATAATACCTTGCCGTTTCTTTCTTCTGTACTGTTGTAACTACTCATAATCAAGTTGCAGAAACAACAACTCGGTTTTGTAATCTTTGTTTAACGGCAATATAAAAAGCTATTAAACCTTCTAAAAGAACTGCAACACCTTCATATTTATTATCAAAAACCTGAACAATAAACGAGAATATAGAAAACACTGTAAAACCAGATAAAAGATTAATGATAGAATTATAACTAAATCTTTTGTTTTCAATTCTTAATTTAAATTTCTTAAACGCATAGCCTACTGTAAATAAGGAAACAATCATCATTAGCCATTCTACTGTTTCAATAGATAAAAATCTTTCAATCTCATCAAATGCAGTTAAAACAACACCTAAAGCATAAACTGATCCTCCAGCGATAGTTTGGTTTTTAATTTTCCCAGCTAATCCAATATACAAAGCAATTACTCCTTCAATTAAAAATGCTAGACCTATATGTTCTTCTTTTGATATATCCAATAGAAACATGGATAATGCATATGTTGCAATTGGAAGGGTAATATTTAACTTTTCTTTGTTTTTTCCAAAATACACGTACGATAACACAGTGTAAACAGCAAAGAAAATAGCCAAGAATGAGGAATATAGGGCATCTGCAAATCCAACACCTGCCCAAAGTTGTGTTAACACAAAGCTAGTAAACAATGTTGCTTTTTGAGCAGTTATGAATAACTCTTTTCTTAAAAATGTTAGCAATAAAAATACATGTTGAACCATAATAGCAACAGTTGCCGCTTCAATTTGGTCTCCTGGGAATACACACATAATTAATAAAGAAATGTGTAAAAGCCCTCCGCTTGTAATGTATAAATAAATAAAGTTCTTAAGCAATGCATATTTAAGCAATGAAAGATAAAATATTACTTCATATGCTACAAGGAACAGTGTACCGTCCCCTTTATTTTCAACCAAGTAAGGAACTAGAAATCCAGCAACAGTAGCTATAATTGAAATAGGTTGTGAATTATGTCTGTGTGATAAGTAAATGCCTAAAATAACCCACAATACGTTCAAAATGAAGGCAATACTAGGAACTATTAATCCATACAACATATGAGCTGCAAACGTTGATAAAATAAAAATTACAACAGAACCACCGAGCAAGACCTGACCCAAAGCTTCATGGTTCTTCTTGATTTGTTTTTCTCCTAAATAAATTAAAACACCAGCAGTAATCATTCCAAGAACAACTCGAATCGGTTCGGTAATGAACCCACTATCAACAGCAGCTTTAAATCCCCAAAGAATCCCTAAAATTAATACAAATATGAAAATTCTTGGCAACCATACTTGCCCAAGGAGTTTCTCCCAATCAACTTCTGTCTTTTTAGATTTAGAGGGAATAGCAGGAGCATGTTCGGAGTTAACTTGAACAGTGGGTTTGTTTATCATAATTGGTTCTAGAGAGACTGCAATATTTGTATCTTTTTGTTCCGCAATTACACCTTTTTCTTTTTCTTCAAATGCTACATGACCATTTTTAACACGTTCATTCTCTAAAGCCTTTGTTTTTAGGAACGCAACTTCCTTTTCAAGCATTGAAACTCGATTTTCCAAGGCCAAAATCCTTTTATCTTCAGACATATTAAGTAAACACCAACTTTCACAGTAAAGTTTTCGCTCCTACTCTCTTCTCAATATGAATACAAAACCAGCGCCAGCGAAAATTGCGTTGCTCATAATCAAGTTTATGTAGTCCGATTATTTCTGTTCTTTACAATCCAATCTTTTAAAGATCTGTTGATGGATATGTCCTTTCTGCTCCACCGAAAAATAGCTGCCAATTGAAAATGATTTCTTTACCACTTAATTCATAGGCTGAAATTTTTGTTTCTAACATTATTGGTTTTACAAAAATACTTGAGTTATCAACTACATTTGATATCTTTGCATTTGAGAGCTATGATATGAGGACTATCAAATAACCTATAATCCCGTTGTTTGGTTATGTAGTGTACGCTCAAAAAGGATATAATACGTTCTGTATATTCCTTCGGATAAGTTTTAAACGCAGCTACGTGGTCAACTCCCTTAGGAATCCATAATTCGAATAGTTCGGGATTTATATTTACCATCTTAACACTTTCTGTATAAGGTATTTTTTGATCATTATCCCCATGAATAAACAAAACTGGTCTCGGACCAATTGATTCCAGGGAATGAATCGGATTTGCTTTAGCAAGATCAATTTTCAAAACAGCCGGGAGTAAAAATAGTATGGCTGGTGTAAAAGTTTAAATATTTCCTTTTATTTCTTAAGTTCTAATTCAATGAAAAATCCATTATAAAAAGTTCTTTTATTTAATATTTCTAATCCATTTGCCTGTATCATTTGAACCGTATCTCGATTTAAGCAACAACCATCACATCCTTTTTTCCATAAAGGCGTTAGCCAATCCTGTAATGTAGCCAGAAAGGGATTTTTCACTCGAACATGCTCAAAAAGAAGAATCTTACCTTTAGATTTGCAAACCCTTTTCATTTCTTGTACAGCTAATTCAGGATTTGGAATTGTACAGAGTACCAAAGTAGCTACTACGGTATCGAAGGTATTATCAGCAAAGGGCAATCGTTCTGCGCTTTCCTCAATAACTTCTATAGGAACTACAGACATTTCTCTTCTTTTACTAGAACGTTTAATCATGTGCTGATTGGGTTCAATGGCAGTTACCTTTATAACAGACTCATAATACGGAAAATTAATTCCAGTTCCTGAACCTACTTCGAGAACTACCCCGTTCGCTTTTTGGAGTAATTTTTTTCTAATCGATTGAAATTTCCCTTTTTCTAAAGGACCCATAAAGAAATCATAATATTTTGGAAACGTATTACCCATTATTTCAAATCTCCTTATAAACATAACCTTGTTTAAATGCTTTTTCAGATGTTTTCCTAATTCTAGAACTTCTATAGAAGTGACTGAAGCACCATATCCGAAGAGGGGATTAAAGTAGTAAAAAGCATCTCCTACTATCTTAGAAAGAAAGGTGACTCCAAAAGGTCTTTAAAAAACCTTTTTGGAGTCACCTTCTTTTTTTATTTACTATATAGATTATTTTATAAAAATTCAATTTACTTAAAGAAAAAACAATTACTTCTCGAAGGTTCACAATTTATTTTATAATATCCAAAGACATTGCGGAAATCTGCACTTTACAGACTAACCAAGAAACTTTTCAACCTCCGCTGTTAGCAACTTTAAGTTATCAACAAGCGGTGAATGCCCACATCCTGTTAATTCTACATACTGCGCCCGACCTTTGAAATCCTCTAAGATTTCTTTTGTCATCTCATCTGTAATCACCAGATCTTCGTCCCCTCTTAGCACAAGTACAGGTATGGTAATAGCATTCACTTTATCTAAACCTTGGGTTAGCCCATTATATTTCATACTTATATTAAACGTATTTAAAGAATGATAGACGTCAGCTAAATTTCTCTGTGTAATCATGTCTTCTATGTATTCCTCATACTTTTCAGGCTTAGGCTGTGCTTTGCGATAAATTAAAGCATTCCAAATTCCCTTTAACATTTCGCTATCTTTCGAATCGTAAGCCCTCTGAATAGGAATCGTTCTAAGAGGGTCCTTTTGTATATCGACAACTGTTTGCAATCGCTTTGTTATATCTGGTTGACCATTCTGATCTGTTCCAAAGAAAGGGTATCCCCTCGTCGAAGCAGAAGAAAGCAAAATTAGACGATTACAATAGCCAGGATAATCGGCACAAAACTCCATTGCTACTGCTCCGCCTGTTGACCATCCAATGATTCCGAAATTTTTAAGTCCCATTTCGTCAACAAACAATTTAATGTCATCGGAAAAGTCCTTAATACGTTCAATGGGTGTATGATAGGATGAAATCCCAAATCCCCTCATATCTACCGCGTATAATTTATACTTTGAATCTAGTTCTTCAATCAGAAGATCCCAATGCTTCGATGAAGTCATATTCCCATGAATCAGCAGGAGATTTTCTTCTCCACCTATTCTTTCCCTATAGCCTAGCGTTTCTCCGTTAGCTAATGAAACTTTTTTGAGATGAACTAACTTGGCCATACATAGGCCCCCTTATTAGTTAATTTATAGATTATGTAGATCTTTGTGCAATATTTGCGAAAACATCCTATCTATTCTTGTTAGATGATCAAAATCAACCTGTCCTAGCTTTCTGATAATATAGCTTTCATCTATCGAAAATACTTTGTCTACTACAACCCAAGATGGCTCAAGGATCAGACCAAATTCAATTGGGAAATCGAATTGAAGTTCATAGCGGTTAATTCGTGGGTTTGCAGGTTGGCTTGTAATAGCTAGACACATATATCTAGCATATTTCTCATGGTGTGGTTTGCAGCTCATAACAAGAGCCGGACGCTTTTTATATCCGGCCCCATCAGCAAAAGGAAATGGAATTAATACAATGTCTCCTTTATCATAAATCATTGTACACATCGTCCTTTTCGTTATCCCATACGTCGGCTAAGGATTTATTTATAATACCTTTGTATAAATCATCATCTTCTATAGTTGTAAATGAGTGAATACCTTGTAAAACTCGGGCAGCTTGCTTTGCTAAATCATACATTCCTCGTTCATTTAGCTTTTCAATTAAATCCTGTAAGTCATTCACTACATCCTTTTTTAAAGCAGGCACATACGCCACTTCCTTTTCGGAGGTATTTGTTAAATTATAACATATCCTGTTTGCATTATGTACAATAACAGATGTTGTTATGCATAGAAAAGAGACGACAATTCTTTTCTCGTGAGCATTGTTATACAACCGTATTTATTCTATTCATGTTGTTGAACGGTGACAAAAAGTTCTACCATTCTATGAAAGCCGTGCAAAATCAAAAAATGACCTCCCAACACTTCCTCACGGTATGGAAACAATTAGAGAATCCCCAATATTTAAGGATAGCCCTGCTCGATAACTGGTGTAATAACTGCCTCATTTACTACAAACCGAGGATTTTGTGTCACCATGTGAAGGAAAAAACGTCCCGCATCTTCTGGATTTAAGAACTCTTGTTGTCTTTCTTCATGCCCGTTCGTATCCATTCCCCCTGGATACACAACAGAGCAACGAATATTGTACGGCTTTCCTTCTCCATTCAATGCCTGTGTGAATCCAGTTAATGCGAATTTAGTAGCACAATAGGCTGTGGCATTTGGCCACCCCTTTTTACCGGCTACTGAGGAAATGTTAATAATGTACCCTGAGTTTTGTAACTTCATAGAAGGAAAGACGGCTTTAGATGCATAAAAAACCCCATTGAGATTCACTCCAACAATTTGGTCCCATTGTTCAATGGTTAACTCCTCAATTTAACTATTTATTTTAGAATTCCATGCTTGCGGATGAGCATCATTCATAAGTTCCAAATCTGCTGCTTTAGCGCTCGACTCTAATTGTTCTGCATTTCTGTAACCTGGAATTACACACGTAACAGCAGGATTTTTCAGGCACCAAGCTAATGCCCACTGCGCCATATGTACACCCTCAGGTACTTCTTTACTTTGGATTTCTTCAACCAGCTTCAACTGTTCCTGATTTTTTAAACTACGCCAATCGTTTTGTTCAAATACAGCACCTGGCTTATATTTTCCACTTAAAAATCCATTAGCTAAAGGTTCACGGGCCAATACCCCCAAGTCTTGCCGCTGGCAGGAAGAGAAAACTTGGCCTTCGGGCTTTTGATCCACTCGATTGTACACAACTTGGATCACCTCTGCATTTACCTTTGTAGCAGCATCAGTTTGGTATACATTATCATTACTACCGATTGAAATACCAAGATGACGAATCTTTCCAGCCTGTACCTGTTTGTCTAGTGCTGTCCACAATCCATCATTATCAAACACTTCATCACTTCCAGAATGGAACTGATAAAGGTCAATATAATCAGTACGAAGCGCTTGCAATGAAGCGTCTAGCTGTTTTAAAACCTCTTCAGCTCCCCAATGATTAGTACGGTTTACATGACCATGGAAATGATGACCAAACTTTGTTGCCACAACCCAATCTTCCCGCTGATCTTGTTGAAGATACTTTCCAATCAAAGCTTCAGATAGATGATCACCATAACATTCTGCCGTATCAATCAGATTCATTCCTACTTCTTTTGCTTTATCTAACATTTGGTTTACCTCTCGTTGGGAAAAAGTCTTCCCCCATTCTCCACCAAATTGCCAGGTCCCCACTCCAATTACTGAAACCTTAAGTTCTGTTTTTCCAAGTCGACGGTATTTCATATATCCTGCTCCCTCCTAAATATGTTTAAAATGATGTTAGATTACTGTGGAATTTGTTCTTCCAGCCGATTAATTGTTCACTCTATGGAATCTCAGGTTGTGGGATCGATTCAGCAACTTGAAAAAAGTCTAATTGACTCACGTTGATTCTCGGATACACAGATTTGCTTCTAAAACGATTCGCTTACCTTCCAATACATCTCCATCTAAACATGATATAAGAAGTTCCATGGACTTTACTCCAAGTTGAAAAATTGGTTGATCAATCGTTGTTAAATTTGGTTGAACTACTTTAGAAACTTGTACATTGTCAAATCCAACTACCGCTACGTCTTGAGGAACCCGTAGTCCTTGCTCCTGCACAGCTTGAATGACACCAACAGCCATCTCATCATTCGCAGCAAAAATAGCACTTGGCTTCTCCTCTAGTGCAAGAAGTTGCTTAGCACATGCAAATCCACCTTCAATGGTAAAATCACTACACGTGATTAAATCATGAGAAACCGATATTTCATAATTTTCTAGCATCTGGATATACCCTTTTTGTCGATCCCGACAGAGGATAATATGTTCCGGTCCATTGATAAAGCCTATTCTCTTGTGACCCTTTAAAATTAAATGTTCAGTTACACGCTCCGCCGCTTTTATATTGTCAATCACGACAGCAGGAAGAGAATTGTCTTCTACATATTCACTAGCTAGTACAATTGGACCATGCTGAAGGTAAGATCTCACCTCCTCTAGAGGGTTTCGTAAAGCAGTTAGAATCACACCATCTACTTGTTTTCTCTCCAGCATCTGGAGATACTCCATCTGTCGAACAGGATCTTCTCCCGTATTACAAAGGATAACATGATATCCTTTTTTAACAGCTACCTCTTCCATCCCCTGAACTAGACTACCAAAAAACGGATTGGAAATACAAGGAATTAAAACGGCAATTAAGTTGGTTTCTTTTCTCCGTAAATTACGTGCAACCTGACTCGGCTGGTAGTTCAATTCTTTCATCGCTGCTAAAACTTTTTGTTTTGTTTCTGGATCCACTCGACCACTATTGGTAAGAACTCGGGAAACCGTGGATCTTGATACCCCAGCTTTTTCTGCTACATCTAAAATAGTTGGCATTCCATCACCTTAATTTTTTCTTCTTTCATATTTTTATTTTTCGCGGGATCGATCCCGCAGCTAACCTTAGTCTTAGTTTATTACAAACATCCTATAAAATACAAGTTTATATTTATACTTAAAAAGTAATACTTCTGTATCTGCTTAATATAGGTTTTATTCATTTTCAAAATGGACAATACAGTAATAAATAGGTGCGAGTATACATCAAAATATTACCGAGTTTTATACGATGTAATTTGGGTTATGATTACAGTCTTTCTTTCCTGCAACAAAGTTAACTTTGAGACATTCTGTTTCTCTAGACCCACTCGATTTCTCCATGGTAATATGCAAAAGCATAAAAATGATTAGGGATAGGTGTGGAATACGTGGGTCATATGCGAGAGAACGTTGCCAAAAAGGTGGCTTGGATTAGTGTAATTAGTAACATTATTTTAACAGTAGGAAAAGTGATTGTAGGTCTTTACGCCGGAAGTGAAGCTGTGTTTGCAGATGGGATTCACTCTGCTGCTGATGTATTTGCTTCAATCATTGTTTTACTTGTAATTGGATTGGCCAATAAGCCAGCTGACGAAGAGCACCCCTATGGTCATGGAAAGGCAGAAGTCATTATTTCAGGAATCGTAGGGATTTTACTGTTTTTAGTTTCTCTTTATATTGTATTTGAAGCGGTTGTAGGCTTTTTCCATCCGATGGAAGCACCGAGCCTGCTAGCCATGTGGATTGCGCTTTTTTCTTATGTGGCCAAAGAAATTCTGTATCGATATTCTTTTGCTATTGCTAAAAAGTATCAAAGTAAGGCGATTGAGGCAATCGCTTATGATCATAAGGCAGATATTGTTGCTTCTATTGCCGCAGCCGTAGGGGTAGTACTATCCGTTATTGGCGGTAAGTATGATCTCACCTTCTTGTTATACGGGGATAAGGCAGCGAGTATGTTGGTAGCCTATTTAATCTTTAAAATTGCAAAGGAGATGTCTTCTGAAGCGTTTAACATCCTCCTGGAGCGTAACGTCGAACAAACATTATTACAGGATTATATCCAAGTGATCCAGAACTTTTCAGATGTCAAAAGAATAGACAAAATCCGAGCACGGGAACACGGACATTATGTGTTAGTAGATGTACGGATTTCCATTGATCACTTTAAAACAATTAAAGAGGGACATGACCTAGGAAAGGAAATCAAAAAGGCTTTAATGGATAAGCATGACAATATTAAAGAGGTACTCATTCACTTGAATCCATATTTTCCAGGATAAAGCATACTTATGCTGCATTATCTCGGAAGTCTGTCATACTAAAAATGAATACAGGAAGGAAACAATTTTATGGGAGAGAGAAGACAAGAAAGAAAACAAAGGGCAAGGATTAAATGGAAAAATAGTATCTATATTTTGTTAGCGTTGCTTGTAGTAGGTGGTGGATTAGGAATATATGCATACCAAAACTTCCTGCCAAAAAACTATTTTAAAAATGTTGCGACAGCAGTTCGACCGACCACAGCAAGTGAAGTAAAGCCAAAGAGCGGCGTATTTAACGTGCTTATCATGGGAACAGATCAACGACCAGAAGATCCAGCGGGACATTCTGACTCCATGATCCTTATCCATATGGATATAGACAAGAAACAATATAATGCGGTCAGTATCCCACGTGACTCACGGATTTATTTAAAAGGCTATGGATACACGAAGCTGACAAGTGCCCAGTACATTGTCCAAGCTGACAATAACTCTTTAGATAAAGGTGTAAAAGCAGCAGCCCAAGCTGTTAGTGATTTTACAGGAGTACCTATTAACTACTACGCTGAAACAACTTACTGGGGTTTAAGAGATATTATTGATACATTAGGTGGGGTTGATGTAGACATTCCTTATGATGTAGAAATTACTCATTCATGGATTCCACAAAACGCCGGCAAGATTGTGAAGGCTGGAACGCAGAACCTAGATGGAACGATGGCCTTAGAGGTTGCGAGAGAACGTCATGCTATCGCAGATGGGGAGTTTGGTCGTCAACAGCTTCAAGAAAAGGTGCTTCTTGGTGTGGCAAAATCAGTATTGAAGCCGCAGAACATTATAAAATTACCACAATTTGTTCAAGAGCTCCCGAAGGTTATCACGTCTACAAATATGACACAGAAGGACGTTTTAAGCCTTGCATTTGCACTAAAGGATTTCAAATCTAAACAACTTCAATATCACCAATTACCTGGTGAGTATAAAACCGCGTATGATGACATTTTGCAGAATTATAACGATGAGTATATCGTGGATCAAGATAAAATTAAACAGCTAGTTTCTCAATATTTCAGCTAATCTTTCAAAGAATATTAAATGCATCCCCCAATATCCAATGTTTAGACTTGTAACAAAAAGACTGTTCAAAAAGGAGATAAGATCTGCCATTTTTGAATAGTCTTTTTTTATTATGGAGATTAGGTTTTCTCTAAAAAGTTAGAGAAATACGTGAGGTACTAAGCAACTAATTGCTAAAATATCGGGAGGAACTTTAAGCCTTCAGATGTTTTTATATTCTTTACGCATCAGCCATAAAATCGCATATAGAAGGTTAACTGGGGCTCCTATTTATATAATATGGTTCCGCCATACATATTCCTCTGACTTCTATTTTTTATCACACTGCATAAATCGGATAACCTACAAACTTGAAGTCTTTTCCTACTTGAGTCAAGTTCACATTCGAAAGTTCAACTGCATCTTTCAGCTTCTCAGTCCCTGTACCTTCTAAGAATGTAGGAGCATGTTGCCCGCCAATAAGTTTTGGAGCAATATACAGAACAATTTTATCTACAAGTTGATTCTCAATAAAGGAAGCATTTACAGTTCCACCGCCTTCCACTAATACAGAAGAGACGAGATGTTCCCCTAATATCTGTATCACCTCTGCTGGAATATGAGATAGATAAAAGAGGTGCTTCAAGCATGCCCTAAAAATATCTTCCACTATATTAGTGAAGCAAACAACAATCTAATTCATTGATAAAGAAATCATGCATATGATAAAACATCTGGCTAATCAAGGGGTGTCAAAAAAACCATCTTAACTTATAGATGAATTACTCCAAGGTATGGAGGAATCACCTGAAAAGAATCTTATGGAACTGATCAGAGGACAGATGTAAGGGAGAATAATTTTACTTTTGCAATTGTATAAGGATTGATAGACAACATTCAGACCATCCCGATTGTAAATGGGTTTCTTATTTACTTTCCAATTATCACCGCTTTAAAAATAAATTTATAAAGCAATGGTTTATTGCTTGGTTACATTGATGAGTCCATTCTTAATGATGTATAGATTGCAGAACACTCATCCAAAGTGGTGCCCCTTTTTTACTATCCAAGGTTAAAATGATTTTTTTAATCATAAATAGGAAAGACATTTTGATCTTACAGTCCCTGCGAATCATTAGCTAAAGGAATACCTTTAACAAATAATATGTGTTTGGCATCCCAATCCCAAAATTAAAAAAAACAGGATTTAATTTTTTACCAATAAATGAGTAAGATGTGAATTGTTTTTTTACTACTATGGACTTAAATCTTGAAGTTTGAAATTTCATAATATTAAAAATTATACGACTTAATATTTAAGCAACAAAAAATAAAAGAGGGACTTTATAAGCCAAAATTTTGACCCCTTGATGGAGCGCTTTGATAAACCTTTGATTATCTTGATGAAAAACCTGGGTCCACAGCTTATTAATCACGCCCAATTAGGGTCAACGGATGTCGGATTTTTATGTTGCATTTAATCCGAAAAGAACACCAATGTAGTGTGTCAAAGCTGTCGGGAACAGGAGGTCGCTCCAAGTGCTATCACAGTTATGCTTGATCGATTGGAAAACCAAGGTTTTGTTACCAGATCACAGGATAAAACGGATCGCAGGGTTGACATTATTAAGTTAACTAATACTGGTGAAGAAAAATCGGATCATTTTTTAGCAATAAGAAAAAAATCATGCAACATTGCTTTAAAAAGATGGATCCTAATGAATTAGATTCTTTTATCCAGTATCTGAAAGAAATATTCCTCATTTATCAGATAATGCAGATTGAAGAGTTATTGAATTGTAGAATAAGGGGGAATAGCTAGTGGCTAAGCAAGAAGTACAAACGACGAACCAAATAACAGGTTCAAAAAAGTGGTGGGCACTTGCAACGGTCCTTTTGACGATGTTTTTTTCATCAATGGACCAGACAGTTGTATCAACCGCAATGCCCACTGTTATTGGGGATTTACATGGATTAAATTTATATGCGTGGGTATTCACAGCATATATGATGGCTTCTTCTGTGACAATTCCGATCTATGGAAAGCTGTCAGATGTTTTCGGGCGTAAGCCGTTCTATTTATTTGGTCTTATAATGTTTGGAATCGGATCTGCGGTATCAGGGCAGGCACATACGATGACTGAACTAATTTGGGCACGTGCTTTTCAAGGTATTGGTGCCGGTGCCATGATGAGTATGCCACGTGCCACAGTGGGTGACATTTTTACGCCAAAAGAACGAGGGAAATGGATGGGCGTTATGATGGCTGTGTTTGGATTATCCAGCATTATCGGTCCAGCACTGGGCGGATGGATTACGGACACATTTTCATGGAGATGGGTGTTTTATATTAATTTGCCGTTCGCAATACTCGCTATCATCGGCGTAGCTATAACGTTACCTAAAGTACGGGCAGAACATAGGGTAAAGGTAGATTGGCCCGGTTCTATTATTTTGGTCATTGGATTAATCCCGATTTTACTTGGTTTTACGTGGGCAGGTACTAAATACGCCTGGGGCTCACCAACTGAAATAATGCTCTTTATTGGCGGTTTAATTGTCCTTTTACTCTTTGTTTTATGGGAGCGGAAGACGGAAGATCCACTACTTGCACCGTCCTTGTTTAAGAATCGTATTTTTAGTATGTCGTTGATTTTAGGAATCCTGATTGGGATGACAATGTTTGGGAGCTTAATGTTCTTGCCTGTCTTTGTTCAAGGAGTACTTGGACTCAATGCACAAAGCAGCGGCTGGGTAATGTCGCCGATGATGCTTGGTTTTATAGTCGGAAGCATCGTTTCAGGTCAAGTCATGTCTAAAACAGGTCGTTATAAGTACCTTGCACGGATAAGCGGTGCGGTGATAGTGGTGGGCTCCATATTATTGAATCAAATGAATACCCATACAACATGGATATCAGTTGCTTGTAACATGGTTGTTCTAGGACTTGGAATCGGCTCGTTGATGCCACTTATGAATATGGTTGTTCAAAATGCGTTCCCTTACAAAATGATGGGTACCGTGAACTCAACACAGCAATTCGTGAGTTCACTTGGAGGAGTGATTGCCTCACCCATTTTTGGTTCCATTCTAAACAAATCATTCAATGAAAAGTTTAACGAGACGCTGCCAGCTTCTTTGCAACAGTTAAAAAGTAAGTTGGTTGAACTAAATCCACAAGCACTTTTGACTTCTGAAGCACAACATGCAATTACTGCTCAATTTAATATGTTTGGTACTGCGGGGCATCAGATGTATCTTCAATTTATGGATGCGGTGAAGGCTTCGTTAACATATGGTATTCAACGCCTTTTCATGGTTGGATTAATTTTCGCCATTCTTAGCCTCATCGGAACCTTCTTTTTACCAGAGGTTAAACTTAAAGGTAGGGAATATTTTCAGTCGGAATCCTCAAGGGAACACTAAAATGAGTTGTTAGACTAATTAAAAGTATCTATTTGCATACTTTATCTCCTACCCATTCATTCTTTTGAGAATTGAAATAAATTTAGCTAAAGGTACTAGCTTTACATCAACAAAAAATGTATGTAGCAGAACCTGAAAAAATATTTTCACTTCCTTATATAACCCAGAATAGAAAGCGGATGCGTTCATACACCTTCCTTATTGACACTTCCATTTCCCTTTTGTATCCTTACCGGCGCAAGTATTCAGTCATCATCGTCTTACCTAAATATTCCTCCCAAAATAAGATTAAGAGCACCTGGGTGCTCTTAATCTTAAATTCATTCTTATCTTAATGTTCCTACCTCAGTTAACACTGCACTAAATCCCTTGCTTCCTTCATTTCAGAAGATCAACTATGGGATTTCATGTAGGTTCCTTTATTAATGTCATCCCTTTGCAATAAATTATTCAGGAAGTACCTACTTTTTATGGATCCTCTGAAAGAAGTCCCCAAATCATAAAATTTTGGTATTAAGAGTAAGTATATCGTCCAGGTTCATCTCGTACAACCTGAATACTATAATTAGCGAAAACAAGCTGAATAACTCTGCCACGTACGGAAGGAAGGCGTTTTATGTATTCAAACAGTTGGGAATATATAGGTGATAAGAACCATTATTCAAATACCTGTCATTGTTCAAACACTGATTGTCATTCAAATAACGATCGTTACTCAAACCAATCCAGTCGGCAGCTACCTAAAGCACAATTATGTGATGAGTTTGCAAGAATCTTAGGTGGGTCAGGAATGGTTACTCCGAAGGGAGTATGTTTAGTACAAAAGTTTCGCGACATCAATTTTACTATTCTTGGACGTAGAGCGGAATCTCCATTAGTTAACCCTCAATTTTTCTCATTTGAAGGCTTAGATAGCAGAGGCAATGCATTAAATTTAGGAGAAACAGTTCTTTTACAAGAAGAAGTTAATCCATTATTAACTGAACTTCGAGAAAAAAATATTATCGTTACAGCCCTTCATAATCATTGGTTATTTGAAGAGCCACGTGCTATGTATATGCACTTTGAATCCGTTGAACCACCATTAGTTTTTGCCAAAAAAGTAAGAGAAGCATTTAGGGTATTAAAAGCGTAGTCAGACTATCAGAGGCAAACTGTACGTCAGAGGGATTTCCCCTCTGATGTTTTCTTTTTGTATATTATAGATTAGAATTCTTATTTATTTCCTGGAGCAGGATGATCCACTCCCTTTACATGGTGTCTATGTCCATTATCCTCAGTTGTATAAAAATCGTAATAATGAACGTGCATTCCACTTCCAACAGGAATAGCTGGTCCTGAATACGCCTTATAATGATGGGTATGTCCATCTTCAAATACAACAGACCCCTCCGTTACATGCGAAATCACCATAATGCTCAAAAGCAGAAGTTATTAATTTCTTAAGATCCGTATTTTGACGATGGGTCCACTTTATTGTTGTGTGTTATGATTATTCTGTTCGCAGGTTTCAGTGAAAGTAAGTTAGGTTTGCACAATTAGATCTTTATTCCTAAAAACTTGTATAGAAACGAGGGCATTTATTTGAGACCTACGATGCCCGTTGAATGATCCAACTTACTAAAACTATTGTGGGAGGGATGTGCTTGAAGATATTAGTTTTTGGAGCAACAGGACCTACTGGTCAACAGATTGTTAATCAGGGTCTCGAATTAGGATATGAAATGACAGCGTTCGTTAGGAATTCAGACAGGTTACCCATCAGTCATTCAAAACTAAACATCATCACTGGAGATGTATTAGATACGAAAAGAGTACTGAATGCAGTACAAGGACATGGTGTGGTAATTAGTGCTCTAGGTAATGGTAAATCACTTAGAGGAAATGTCTTTTCCGTAGGTACAAAAAACATCGTCGATGCAATGGAAATAAGTGCATGTAAACGAGTCATTATCATGTCGGCATTTGGCGTGGATAAAAGCATTACTGAGGTACCAATTCTACTTAAAGTTATTTATAAAACACTTTTAAAGAAAACTTTCGATGATAAAACTCTGGGGGAAAAGTATTTAAAACAAAGTAATTTAGATTGGACATTGATTCATCCAGTAATACTAACAAATCAACCGAAGTCATCAACCTATCAATTCGGGGAGAACATTGACATAGGAGTAATCCCCAAGATATCACGTGCAGATGTTGCAGAACTTATGCTTAAGCTGGTTGATGATCAAACATACATAAGACAAACTATTGTTATTAGTAATTATAATGGTCAGAGGAATCTAGACACGAAATAAAGAAATATTAAAATATGGATCTTTCTTCAAAAATGCTCTTAAAGTATGTTAAGAGCATTTTTGTAAAATTGACAAGCCCTTCTGTAAATTGACACCAGTGTGCATAAGCCTTACGTAAAAAGCTATACTTGACTCAATAAAATCTCAAAACCATCTCCAAATTTATTTTATTATTACCGAATTTTATACAGCATAATTTGAATTATGATTATATTCCTGCTTTTCTGCAAAAGAGTTAATTGGAAAATTTATCATATTGTTATAATTTAATATCAAGGTTATATACAGTCGTAACAAAGGCTTCTCCTTCAGCCTTTTGCTGTTTCATCAGCATCGCATTGAAACCGCCGATTGTATCTGCTTCAAGTCCTGCCATTGAGCCACTCTTATCTAAAATAAAAACTAATTCTGTTAAATTCCTCTTCAATATCGTCACCCTCTGTTATTTGATAAACTTAGGATAACAATACTCCGATCAGAAATGGTCGCTTGAAAAGCGACATTTTAAATAGTTAGCTTGTTTGATAAAGAATTCAATAATGATATCAAATTTACTACTATGTGATAAAGTATAACCTGCAGCAGCTAACAACTCTATTGTTTCCTCTAAATTCAATTTTAAAGCAATGGCAAAGGCAATGGCTGTTTTCTTCTTTGGAGTATAATCTGCTTCATTCCGAATTTTTGAAAATAATCGACGATCAATGCTTGTCCAATCCTGCATCCACCGATTTTATCGCATGCTTCTTGCAGTTCATCGATACCCGCCGTACGAAATATAGCACCACATACACCACCACCCATTTTCAGTGATGTATTCGCGGCATTCACAATCGCATCTACATCCATCTTTGTAATATCATTGCGGACGATTTCTAATGGCATAATATCTTCCCCCTTCCCTACAACTTAGTAATAGAAGCAAGAGCAGTTGACTTCACATGATTTTGAGTGGCGGTGAGCAAAATGTTCTTCCCGAATATCGCCGGATTTTACAATAAGGGTTTCATCACAGTAAGGACAGCGAAAAGCGCCTTTCTCAGCTCGCTTTTTGAGCTGCTCAATTTCATCTTTGGTATCGGATTTTGATTCTAAGTACACTCTTAAATCAAAGTGATTGCCCTCATATAACGCTTCTTGCAAAATCATCCACTCCCTTTATATAGTCGTAGAATAAATTTTCTTTCTCTACTAATGGAAATATAAGCTAAGATACTATATGTAATATTTTATCATCCTCCATTAAAATTGGTAATATTATGTAGAGGGTCACCTTATTCACCTTTTCCAATTAAAACTATTAATACGAAGACTGAATGAGAAAAACAGATTTAAAGAAATTCACAACATAAAAAATAAAAAGCCCCGAAAACATCGAGACTTTCAGCTATGAATATATAACAGAAAAAGTGCACAACAGTAAATAAGTGAAGTACCTTTATCTTAGGCCATGCTAAAGGACAGCATCTATGATTTATTAATTTTAAATAAATTAAAGTTTACTAATATAACTATTTAAGAGAAAAATGAGAAAAATAACGACTTTATACTCTGAATTTATTTTTTTAATATATGATAAAGCGTGCGAAGCAGAGAGATTTTTATCTTACGGGATAGGACATAAATATAAAACCCGACTTATAACATACTGTACAGAAAAAGGGGCCAAGATTTCATCTCAACCCCCACCCTTTTTTACTAAGCTTCTTCAATCTCTTCAAAATCGAAATCTAAATCATTTTCAAACATATATGTAATAAAATCTTCTTTTTTATTTTGAAGTGCATGCTGTTCTAAATTATCTTTTATCTTCCCCCACATTTCTTCGTATTCCCTTAAATGTAGTTCGTGTAGCTCCTGTTCAGTCAAGATAGCACCAGTATTCACATTTCGATATCTTCTCATATTCAATCCACTCCTTTTCAATGAACAACAATAATTACATTCTGACAACCATACTTCCCTAATGTAATTTTTTTATTCTTATTATGAGTTACTTTATAAGAAAACTAACTGAAAAGGAGTTGTCGATACAGCTTAGATTTTAGTTTAAGACATTAATTATCCCGCCCTTCAAGTTTTGTAGATTTTACAATTAAAAAGGATGGTTTTCTTAGTTCGTTTTTTATCTTCGGCATAGCATCTAACCCTGCTTTTATGGGAACTGGTTCTACAAGTTGTTCAAGCTGAAATCCGTTTATTATTAATTGATTGATAAGGGTGGAGAATGTGCGATGGTATTTCACCACTCCATCGATATACCAAAATTGTGTGCGCTCCCCTTCCTCTTGGTAGTTATCCACCGGAAAGTACAGCGTATCCCCATTCTGATCTGTTATCCAACCGTCCATTTTCTTTCTTGCTGTAACAATAGGATGTTCTGTAGAAAAAATAAATGTACCCCCTTTTTTTAAACAATTATTTATCTTTTTTATCGCATCGCTGTAATCTTTTATATAGTGAAGCGCAAGGGAACTGACCACTACATCAAAATAACCTATCGGTAGTTCTAATTCTTCTATAGAGCTATTTATATAGCTGATTTCAGCGTATGAATTGTGTTGTCTTGCAACATCAATCATATTTTTAGAAATATCTACTCCAACTACCTCTATTGCCCCTTTTGTTACACAGTACCTTGTGAACTCACCCATACCACACCCTAAGTCTAATATCTTTTTATTTTTCAGATCTGGTAAGGTTTCTTTGAATGCTGGTTGTTCAACAAAATTATTGTAATTAATCCCAGAGTCACGTAATTTCCTGTATTCTTCAAAAAAGGTAGGATTATCATAGATGTTTTGTTTCATCCCCAAACTCCCCTCTGCATCATTAAAAATAGTTGAAGTGTGCCCCTTTTTTCATCCAACGAACTTATCCCATTTACTTAATTAAGAACAAAAAAGGAGCTGTCATAAACAACACCCTTATTTCATCAATATGTTCTCTATTATTATTAAAGTCTCCTGCCCATTAGCATATATGGTCCGCAAAAGGGTTTAGGAGTTAGGATTTCTTTTCTTCAAAGTAAGAGTTCTTCTCTTGCCAAAGCCAAAAAACGGTAAGAAGTTGTCCCTTCATCGTTTTTAATCCGCTATACATCCCTATCACAGCAATATTTTACAGATTCTGTCGAACGACAACTACTTTATAAATAATTCATAAATTTTTTCGACACTGTATAAAACCACTCCAATTCCTGTCAAGCCTATGGCAGTCCAAACAATTTCTTTTACGTTCTGTTTTGCCTTCGGATGAACAAGAGGTCTTTCATCTGTGCTCATTTGTTGATTCTTTTCCAATTCGTCCATAATCGGCCCCTCCGTCAATTCCCATTTACTCTAATATATTCTGAAGGTAATGGAACAGCGTGGGCGCCATTTATATTGTAAGCAAGCATATTAGCTTTTACGTACAATGTACCATTTTCTATGTACTCCTGGGTCATAACGGTCTAATCCTCTAATCCGTTTTGTCAGTAGACCCAATAACAACGATTGCTTTAAAATTTTAAAGGACAAAAAAAGAAAGGATAAGCTCCTTCCGAATCTTAGAACGTACCATATAAGACGAATAGACTATCCTACGAATTGATTATTATGCCTTCGGACGTTGTTTGTAAACGATGAAAATATAAAACAAGGAAACTTATCTCTGCTTCAGATAAAGTAATATTAGGGAAAAACTGCTTGAAGATATTAGTAGCGATTTCTTTGTATCCATTATAGTCTATTTCAAGAGCAGCTGCCTGAAACCAAGGTTTTCCTTGTATCATAGTATTATTGCATATTCTTTCAATTAATCTGCAAACATGGCTTACATAAGAAAGACTAACGATATCTGCTTCATGAATGATTCTATGCAGTTGAAGTTCTGTTTGCGAAATAATGAAAGGCAGGTACATTTGAACTTGTGATAAGTGTTCAGTGGAATTTATGAATTTGGTTATTGTATTTTGGAATGGAATGAAAAACATAGATAACACTCCTTATAAAGAAAAAAGAATACCCATATTATGCTGCAATTCCATTATGTTCTTATTTAAACATATATGAGATAATTCTTTGCTTATTCTTATTTAGGAGTAGATACTATGTTTCTTCCAACATGATTAATGCCTATTTATGATTCTATAGGCAAGAGCTTGTTTCATTGCAATAAGAAAGTGTTCTACACATTCTTTTATTTCTCTGCTCAAAGCCTTTTTTTGTATCATTTTATGATGAAGATATGCAATCATGGATTGGCTGCATACACAGACGTAAAGTATATCTGCAACTTCCCCTTTCATAATTGATGGAACCCAGGTACTTTCTTCAAAATCGAGTTCCTTTTTATACACAAGGCGATCCCCAATTAATTGTAAAATATGTGTCTGACTTGTATCATTTTGTAAGATTGCCTCTACACATCCATCAATAAACATCTCTTCAGCTTCTTTGTATATAACCAACGTTTCGAGTTGCATAGGTTATACCTCCTCAAAATGACTTTGCATACATACTATATACTAGATGTCATTTGTGTAGAACCATAAGAATATTTGTAAATGCTAATCTAACTTTATGTAAACGTTGTCGTTTGGTGCACGATTCCTAATGGATCACTTTCCCCACTCAGCTTGACGTGCTACTTTAGTAAAGTTGGGAGTTCATATTGAGCGCAAAGAATCAATGTGTCTAGAAAACTGCCAACATCCCTTCAGTTAAACAATCTGAAGGGGTGTTGTGTTTTCACACAATTAGCATTGATGGAAGTAAATAAGTTATGTTCTTAAACTTTGATACCAAGTTATAGCTTTTCGTTCAATCTCGAATATGAATTGTTCTTTCCCTTTAATGTAGGAGTTAACATCATAAAGAAAACGTTGTGACAATTCCTCTTTTCAGTCTCCATACTTTTTCGAATCATTTGGATGTGCCCGCAAATAATCTCGAAATGCAAGATGACGTTCAATTTGAGAATTGCCCAATTCATCAATATGTACATGATGAGTTCTGTTGTCTCCTCCTTTTTGGAAGTATCGCCGTCCAGTTATCCCGTTTTCCCCCTTAGATTCATAACCAATGGAAATCATCGCTGTTTTAAAGCTATCAACCTTACTCTCCTCTAAAAATTGCATTTTATTTCTGATTGTAAATAAGCTCAATACGATTATTAAATAAAACTTAAAATTAACATGAAAGTTGAGCAGAACCTCCAATCTGCTCGTTCTAAAGTATATTGGCGCTCCATATCTTCTTCCCATTTTTCTGGACCATGCCATCTTTCACCATCACATTATCAGGTTGCGAAAAGTGTCTTTAAGAACAGTATCATTTTTTAAAATTTTTATAGCGGTAATTTGGTCTAAATCGAACTATAATCATATATTTTATATGAAGAATGCACTACAAGCATTTTTCTGTAACACATACCACATGAAATAGGTGAGACCAAAATGTTTAATGTTTATTTTTTTGAGAATAAAAATCCTTTATTGAGTCAGTTTCTTAAACGTGTCCCAGCTGTAGGTGAGGCTTTAACGATTAAAGGTCGTAAAGGCACAGTTTCAACTGTTACTAATATTGATGAAAAAAATATTCATGTGCAAGTTATCTTAGAAAACGTTAACAAAAGTAAAGTTACTACTGTAGATAATTCGAAGAAAAAAAGAAGGTAAGTGATTGGTTAAGAGTAAGATACAAAAACACAGAGAACGTACATATTAGTTATACTACGTGTGCGTTCTTGAAATTTTATATTTACACTCCTCTGTTTTACGTTTTTGAATCAACAGCTAATTTTTTCAATGCCCCCAAGCGATTCATCAGGTAAATACATCTTTGCTCTCCGTGCCAATGTAACGATAACATATAACTTTTCCTTTGCTCCCTTTGAAAGAGAGGAGATTTTATCTTCTTCATTTCCTCAAGCATCGATCCATCTCGAAATCCAGATAAAAAAGCTCATAAAAGTGAAGAGCATCCTCAACCTTCATCCAACCGTCAAAGCTAGGATTGTCTTGTAAATACGAAACAACCGCCTTTGTTTTCCTGCCAATCTTCTTGCCGTCTACATATATCTCGCCTTCTGTTTGCCGAACAAGACCTGCAAGCAGCTCCATCCAGATTGTCTTTCCACTGCCGTTGCTGCCGATTAATCCAATAAAAATCCTCAATAACAGTATTATGCCTAGAATACACAAAATTTTCCATATCATAAAAAAAACGACAAAGGAAACATCCCTGCCGTTTTTTATTTTCCTCTGTAACACAACTGTCTGTAAGTCTTATCGCGGCTTTAGTTCTCGTTTTGCAGCGCGTCGCAACCTTCTTCACCGGTCCGAACCTTTATAGCATTTGCAAGTTCATATACAAAAATTTTCCCATCCCCGGGTTTTCCGGTGTTTAATACTTGGCGTGCAGTATCAATGACAGATTGGACAGGTACTTTGCATACAACAATTTCAACTTTAATGCGCTCATGCATGTTTACTTCACGTTTGATACCACGATATAATTCCGTAAAACCTTTTTGCAAGCCACATCCAAGCACATTTGAAACTGTTAAACCGCTAACGCCAATTTTTGCTAACTCTTGTTTAAGTTCATCAAATTTAGTTGGGCGTGTAATAATCTCAATTTTTGTTAACTTATCACTCATACAATCACCTTTTTTACAAATTTTATTTATGACACATTTTTCTTGCCATGCGATATACTATGAAGTCCGAGTGATCTCTCTACACGAATAAGCATGAAAATGTTTATCACTTTAATTATAGTATAAGTTACAATTGTAACCAATAGACGCATTGTAATAACGGAAACAAATTGATATGTGTGTTTTTTTCTAGGATGGGCAACATAAAAATACCTTTAAACGTGTTGAAACGCTAAGATTAAGGAGGGTAAAACATGAGCTGGCAGCCGGAACAGCATGTTGAATTGCACGATTTCAACAACCTGACAAAAACACTTTCATTCAATTTTTGGGACGTATGTTGGTACAAAAACGAAAAAGAACGTGCAGCTTATATTGAGTACATAGATGAACAATACAATGCAGATAGACTAACAAACATTTTAAGGAATGTATCAGATATTATCGGCGCGCATGTCTTGAATATCGCTAAGCAAGACTATGTACCGCAGGGAGCAAGTGTTACTGTATTAGTGTCAGAAGGCCCCATTGTGGAAGTGCCAACTGAATCATTCGAAGAGTCACCTGGCCCTCTTCCCGAATCTGTAGTTTTAGCTTTAGATAAGAGCCATATCACCGTTCATACTTATCCAGAGTACCATCCAACAGATGGTATTAGTACGTTCAGAGCTGATATTGATGTGTCTACGTGTGGAGAAATTTCACCACTTAAAGCTCTAAATTATTTGATTCACTCATTTGAAGCAGATATTATGACTATTGACTATCGCGTTCGCGGCTTTACTAGAGATATACGAGGCCATAAATTATTTATTGATCATAATATTAGCTCAATTCAAAATTACATACCGGAAGAAATAAAACATTTATATGACATGATTGATGTGAATATCTATCAAGAAAACATTTTTCACACTAAATGCAAACTTCGGGAATTCGACCTAGATCATTATTTGTTTGGATATACAAAAAACTCGTTAAGTGCCAAGGAAATGGAGAACATAACAAGCAAACTGCAACAAGAAATGAACGAAATTTTTTATGGGAAAAATATAAATCCTGGGTCAATAAGACCGCATTAATACAATTTCACCGAAAAAGTTGAAACAAATAAACATACAAAATAGTGTGTTTATTTGTTTTTACATTTACACTGTAAGAAAGTATAAATTCCTAGCTGAAAGTTCATTCGAGGTAGTAGGAATGTTAGGAATACAGTATAAGTAGAGATCGCCAATCGGCGAGTTTTCTTTATTAATTTGACAATACTAGGAATCCTTTTTAATCCGATAAACTATTTCGATATAGAAGAATTCTAATAAAATGAGAAAATATGCGGTATTATATCCCTATTTTATTTTTTTAACAAAACAATAACTTGCCGTAATACAGCAAGTTATTGTTAGAAATATCTTGATAAAAATTTCCGATGCTGAAGGATATCCTTCTTAAAGACGATCATCTTCCCAGGCTCTGTCGTAATCTTTTATATTGCTTTTATCTTTTAAAGTATCTTTTAATGGAGTCTTTGTAAACTTCTTATCAGTATTATTTTCTATCCGATCTCTTGGTGTGACTGTTTCTTCCTTCCTCACTTCTATTTCCTCCTACTGTTTGTTTTACAATGATTCATGATGATCATTCAATGAGTTGTCAAAGAACCCTAAAGCACATTTCACTCCTTCTTGAATATCATTTGTCTCGTATGCGGCCAAGTCTTCAAAGGTAATTTTCAGCTTTACATTCTCTAATTCATAACCGCTGTCCAAATCAATATTCAAAAGGACCTCGTATCCATCAGCATTAACGCTCGTTTCAATAATGTTGAAGGTTTGAATAGATGTACCTGTTTCGTATTGAATGGGCTCTAGAAAATCTGCCATAAAAATATCACCTTTTTCATTTGATCTAATATCACAGATATAGCTTGCTCAAATTCTTTTTTCTTTACACTGTAAGAAAGTATAAATTTCCAGCCAGAAGTGAATTCGACGTGGCCGGAAATTTTAGGAACACAGTATAAGTACAACTACGTCTTTGTCTTCGCCCAAGGCTCGCCAATCGGAAAATTTTCTTTATGAAAAAACACTTGATCCTTTGTTTTTTACGATTTTTTCACTTTTCTTTGTTATTCTTTTAATCGGGCAGGGTGGCACGCGTGGCCGCCAAAGGTATACAGCGTAGGCGGGGCTGATACTAGGAGAGACGCGAATAAAAAATGAATAGAAGCACAGTTTCTTTTGTTTGTTTTTACATTCCGTTATTTCTATACACTATCCTTCCTTTTGATAGCTATCACAAAAAAAATAATATGGAGACGGTCACCATAGGATGGTTGGACAACATAAAAAAGGTTTATCTTAGCATTCCTGTTATGCAATCCTATTGATGCTCTTCTGAATATGCTATTTGCTTTTCGAAGTATTTCCTAGAAAACAGTATTTTTTTTATTATTTTTTGTTTTTTGGTTTTATTAAATTATTACGGTAAGTGAAATTATCTGATTTTGTATACTTATGCCTTTTACCTCCCTTTCTTTTTATTTTTAGTTGCTGATTCGACAATTCATACGGCTGCCGGTATTCCGGCAACCTATAAGCTTCATTTCATAGTTTGAACTTTATCCTGCTTTCCTCTCTCTATGTCACTTTCATCTCCTAGAAACCCATCCATTATTAAAATCCCGATTTACGAGCTAACGGTTCGACGATTGTTTGCAAAATGAAGCGTAGGATTTTCCATATATGCTTTCGATGTTTTGGTAAGTGCTGTACATATACAAAACTGTACTCATTTTCCTGCTCCGCCCCCCGGCTTCTCTTGAATCGGCCAGCCCCTGCACTAAAATGACCTATATAGTTATTTTGAACGATCTCTTCAAGAATAAGGTAAGACAACATGCGATAAAGCCCTTTCCTTTTATCAAGCGACGTATTATAACCTAGGATCGGAGTTGTTAAAATCCCGTCTCTCGTAAAAAAGCCAATGACACCATCTATTTTCCCATCCTTTTTCAGCACCCTGTATTCCAATAAATGATGCTTGAAAGCATTTAAATAATATTCTTCCGTGAAAATAGGGTTATGCTCTGAATATTTTTCTATATACAGCTGATTGTATAATTTTCTTACCATTTTTATCTCATCTTCAGTAAGAGCATTCTGATTTAAGATTTCATAGCCGCTGTTTCTTAATAATCGTCTGTCATTGTTCAAATCCTTTCGAGATTTCCGGTTCATTTTTTGCAGCTTTTCTGGATAACAAAGGTATACAGAACGAGCAAATAATGGACAAAATCCTAATCCGGAAAGACGTGAGAAAAGCTCAGGATATAAACGGCGATTCAATGAACGAAACATAATTGCATGCGCAGGGAATTTTTCTTTCAAGAATAGAGCGATTTGTTCTAATTGCTTATGAGTCAGCTGATGATATAGGTTTGTAGATAAAAACCAATTATTCACTATAACTACTTTGTTGATTTGACTCCGTTTAAACCAGTGCCCCATTATCTGAATCGGAAGTAACAAAAGCTTCTCTAATAAGGGATTCTTAAGTTCCCAAAGCTCCTCTTTTGCATAAGAAATATAATGGGTATAAGGAGAACAAACATACGAATTTTCATATTCCTCATCATTTATTGTCAGAGGCAGAAGTAAGTGATCCACTTCTAACATATATGTCTTTGTATTGACATTCTGTATGAAGTACTTTGCTCCATTCCTAAGAATAGGGGTAAAATAATCTCTTATATAGTGACCATCCTGTTTGGTGGACCAATCAATTTCATGCAAGGTGGATTTGTCATGGAGTTTGATATGCATATAACACCTCAACTTAAAATCCTTTCAATTCGCTTTAGCTTTTTTTCAGAGGGCAGTATATCATATTCCGAATAAAAAATTGTCGGTCTTTCGCACCCTGCATCCCTCCACAAACGGTACAGTTCTTCACCTACAGCATTTTCAATGCTTGACCTATTGTCATCCCGTTTTATCTTTAATTTTATTTCAATGAATAGATTGGGATGTTGGATAACTTTAAATTCTTCAATATCGGCGGTTGCCAGCATGACAGCCCTTCGAATAAAATCTGGAAACAAACTAATCTCTTTGGCGGTCGTTTTTCCTCTCCCTATAAAGACATCATCACATCGACCATCGATTCTCTCTAGAGCAAGAAAAGGTGATCCGCAGGAACAAGGCTGTTTCTTTTCAATCAACAGATCATTTAAACGATAACGAATAATGGGTTGTGTTTTACGACTGAAATCCGTAATAATTGGAATGAATATCCCTCGTCCCTTATCTACGTACTCCTTGTCTATATAGACAAGGTCTTCGTTCATATGAAGAATTCCTTGTTTGCATGTAGTAGCTAAAAATCCTTCTGTGCACTGATAAATTTGATGCATCACCTGTCCGAAGACAGATTGCATATATTCTTTATCAAGATCTTCAAGAACCTCTGCTACTGATATAACCTTTTTAGGAGCTATATGTATGTGTCCCTCCTCTTTCCATTCCGCAATTTTACGCAGCATAGAAGGTGGAGCTATCAATATAGTAGGTCGTATTTCGTTCAGCCTTTTGATATGAGTTTCAAAGTAATCCAATAGATCAAAAAAGTGAAATGAAATCCGTTTGTTTTTCGTTGTTTCATACAGATTACTATTTGCTCGCAAAAAAAACGCAATCTTTTGCTTCTTTAAAATGCTAGAGGGAAGAACCTTTGCTAAGATACTCCCCGCCCACAAATAACGTTCCTCTTCCGAAACTAAGAATAGCCCCCTATTTCCACTTGTACCGGAAGACAATCCAATTGTGATATTGTGAATCGTAGGAGAAAAATTCCGTGTACGCTCTGCTTCAAATGCAACCTGGAATGCTTGTTCTTTTGTAATCCCTGCTGTATTTAAGCTATCGAAGTGTTCCATCATGATTTTTTTATCAATAATCGGAAGCTGCTCCCATTGTTGCGACGAAACTTCATTCATATATGGCTGATACATATTTTTATAGAAAACAGAATGTTGCAGCACAAACTGCATATGCTTTGCTATTCGTGCATTTTGAAAATTTCGCAGCTGCTCCTCTGTCTTAAGTCCGGTCCTGTACTTAGTTTCGATGTATTTTTGGAGAATTTTCAAGTTATTCATACACGATACCTTCTTGAATCTTTCTCCATGTGTACTCACAGTGCGTAGGAAATATTTCCAACTCAGAATTTTGCTTTGCTAAATGATGAAGCTTCATAATATTCTTTTGATAAGAAACTACATCAGCAGTTAAGATATTGGCAATTGCGCTTGGATAAATTAAATTTTGATACGTTTTGCTTAGCCACACCGCATCTGCGCAGAGGAAAACTTGCTTTCCGCTCGTCAGCGTAACGAATATCCCTAATTGTCCAATTGCATGTCCTGTCACATCTACTGCAAATACTGTACCATCTCCCCACACATCATACCCGGCAGTAAAGGGATAAAACTGAGGCGGGAGCTCTACAGAAGCCTGCTGATCAAGAACTTTCATCCTATCCTCTATATTAGAGGGAAGGGTATCTAGCAAGCAGCCCTTTCGTAAGGCCGCAAACTTGCTAATGCCCTGAATATCCGCATATGCTTTATGAAATGTTAGGATAGTTGCATCAGGAAAATCCTTCAGCCCTGCCGTGTGATCGCCATGGAAATGAGATAAAATGATGTAGTGAATTTCATCCGGTGATATGCCATCCTGGAGAAGCTGATTTTTAATAGATTGTTGTTCTTGAAAAAAGACAGGCGTTAATTTGGCGTATATAGAATAAGGAAAGCCTTTTGTTGCCTCCATAAAGTGCCTCGCATATCCTGTGTCAAATAAGATGTACCCATATTTATCATGATGAAGCAAGGCAACAATCGCAGGAAACTTCACCTGCTTCCAGCTGCCTTTCGCATATGCAATTCTTTCAGGGTGTGTACAATACCCGCATTCATATAATTTTAGTCTCGTAATGCCCATGTGTATTCCACCATTCTACAAAGTGTTGAATTCCCTCTTCTATACTGACCCTTGGAAGGTAGCCAAGTTCAGTTGTTGCTTTCTTAATATCCAACGTTTGACTTTTTGACAACACACTTACTGTATATTTGGTAAGAAGCGGTTCTTTGCCAAACAATATGGTTTTGGAAAGCAGCTCTAACACGTTCGCTATCATAAAAGCCTTTCGAAACGAAATATGTTTATAACGAAACTCCCGCCCGAGATGATGCATGACAGTTTCAATTACAGAATAGAGATTTACACGCACACCATTTGTAATATTATATTTTTGTCCCAATGTATATGTCGGAGAGTCCATACAAAGTAATAAAGCATCTACAACATTTTCTATATATGTAAGATCGATTAAAACCTCATCACCTCCAATTCTTGGGAACATACCTTTTTCGCATACCTTGATGAGACGAGGAAGAATAGCATTGTCCCCAGGGCCAAATAAAGCTCTTGGTCGAATAGTGATAACAGGAAACCCCTCGCGATGAGCAGCGTCTACTTCTTGTTCCGCTAAATATTTAGTATGGGCATAATGATTTACAAATGTCCTCGGTAAAGAATCCATTTCTTTCACATTTTGTCTCTCATTATAGTAAAAATAAAGACTTGGTGTAGACACATGGATAAGACGTTTCACAGCGGCGTGTTTGCTTCCTTCGATGACGTTCTTTGTACCAATGACATTCGAAAGGTAAAAATCCCGATATTTCCCCCATGGAGAAGAGAGCGCTCCGCTATGAAACACATAATCTTTATCTTTGCATACGGACGCGATAGCCGCTTTATCTTCTAAGGAACAAGGGATAAATGTAATGCCATCCCTCTCAAGACCGCTTCCGATCTCTGTATTTCTGCCAATTGCTGTTACCTCATAACCTAAGCTATGCAGCCTAAGTGCCAGCTTTTTTCCTAAAAAACCAGTCGCTCCTGTTACTAACATCCTCATACTTATTCACCGTCCCAGGAAATATCATACGTTGTTTGCTGCAATAGGGAGATGTTTCTCTTTCTACTTTCTCTCCAAAGTTTACATACGCTATAAAATTGATAAAAAAACGGCTTTTTGTCCCTATGTAAGTAGGTAATGTCCCGATGGGAAGTAATCACTTGAAACCAACGCTTTCTAACTTTTACATCCCGCAGGAACGAACCTCCGTATAAGAGCAAAGCTAAAGTAAGAGCCATTTTTGTTTCTTTATTGGGAAATAACACATCTTCTGTATTTGTTCCTACAAATACAGAAACAATATCGCTGGAAAACAAATGTAACCCACTGGTTGTTCTTGGATTGCATTCAATCGGATACACCTTACCGTCCTTTGTTACGATAAAATCAAAAGCAATTTGACCAGAATACTTCAGCTTTTCAACGAGTATTGAAACAAATGAAAAAATAGGATCACATTCTGTATGTTGAAACGCAATGGTTGCCCCAAGACCAGCTGTAAATTCTGTTTGATATACAGAATGGGCAAGAAGCTTGCCGTTTTTTGCAATTGTATAAGAGCAATATTGAGTTCCATCTAGCTTTTCTTGAATGAGCCACCCTACCCCTAAAAGCTTTTCCTGCGATAATAACTCTGATTTTGTAACAAATCGAACGCTATCTGAGAAACGGGAATATACTGGTTTCAAGACAAACTCTTTTATATGAAGCTGTTCTATTTTTTCTTGATAGGAAAAGGAACCATCCGTTTCTATTGTAACTGGCGCATCCCACCCGAATTCATTTGTAAAACGGATAAATTCAGCCTTATTGTGAAGTACATTTAATGTGTCGATATCATCTACTAGCACACTGCAGTACGATTCGAAATATTCCTTGTACTTTGCAATATAAAATGTTTCCTCGCAAGTAGGAATAATCAGATCAATATGATAGTCTTCAATTATTTTTGTCATGGTCTGAACAAACAAGGCTGTCTCAAACTTTGGGGAAGGGACCTGCAAGAATTTCTTCACCGCATTTGACACCTTTGTTACCGCATAAGGGCAACTGTCCGCAGCATACACTTGTAAGCCTTGAGATTGCAGCAGTCTGCATAAATGCAAAGTTACTGGTGCTCGAGCACCAGTAACCAAAATGTTTTTAGGTTCACAACTAGTACTCAAGCAATACTCCTCCAATGGACAAGCCAGCTGATGTGCCTAATAGGAATACTGTATCTCCACGCTTAATTCTTCCTTGTTTTACCCCTTCGTAAAAAGCCAGCGGAATAGATGCGGAAATCATATTTCCATAATTCTCAATAATTTTCATAAATCTATCTTCCGAGATTCCAAGTTTTCTTCGAATCAAATTCATAGCAGGACCACTTGCCTGGTGCGGGACAACCATGGAAACATCGTCTAGAGAAAGGTTTGTGCCTTGAAATACCTTTTCTACAAAGTCAGGAAGAAGTTTCAAAGATAACTTGAATATAGCCGGGCCATCCATATCGAATAAAAAATCCTCTTTTGTTTCTTCATTATATTCTCTTGGATGAATCATAGTACCGCCCCCACGAATTTCAGACAAATGCGCACCAGCACTATATGTCTCCATATGGGAAGAAATAATGCCAGCAGTGCCACTTGCCGATTTTGAAATTACCATAGCAACGGCACCATCTCCGAACAATATACTGCTTTCATTCTGTCCCCAGTTTAATCCCACAGAAGAAATTTCTGAAGAAACTAATACTATGTTTTTGTATCTTCCTGCTTCAATCGCATACGAAATCATATCAAGTGCTGTTACCCAGCTCAAACAAGTGGAGTTTACATCAAAGCATGGAATTCCCGAATGCTGAAGTCCCAATTGTTCCTGAATAAGGGAAGCTGTAGAAGGAATTGCCTGCTGTACTGTTCCGCTGCCAGAAATAATACAATCAATATTACAAAATGTAAGTCCAGCATCCTTCACCGCCTCTTTAGCTGCCTCCGCACCCATAAAAGATGAAGTTTCTCCATCTACGTAGTACCGTATTTTGACCCCGGTTTTACCTTCTGACCAGCCCTCTTTCGTGCCAATGATGGCATCTACTTCCGCAGAGGTTACCTTTCTTTTTGGCAAATACATGCCCATACCTACTATTCTGATGTTACGTCTCATAATTCAACTTCCTTTTCTACATTCATAACTCCATTATATACAATTACCAAAAAAGTGGTTGTTTTTTGATGTGTTTCAATGACTATAAATAGACCCAATCCATTCAATTCACAAAAAAACATTAGGAAATCCAGAGAAAACTGGCATATTCAATCATTTTTTATAACATGCATGTTATAAAAAATGGAATAGTTGTAATAATGTTCATAGAGAAATTATTCTGACAACAGCTCTTCCAAACTTAAGGAAGAATTTTTTTCCTTATAAAGGGAATTGGTTGTGAATTTTATAACGAGGTGAATAATATGACATTACAACGTACATTTATTATGGTTAAGCCTGACGGTGTAAAACGAGGCTTGATTGGAGAAATCGTAAAACGTTTTGAACAAAAAGGGTTTCAGTTATTGAGAGCTGAGCTTATGGTAATCGAAAAAGAAAAAGCGGAACTTCATTATATGGAACATAAGGAAAAACCGTTTTTTGGGGAATTGGTGGATTTCATTACATCTGGTCCTGTCTTTGCAATGGTATGGGAGGGAGAAAACATTATCCAAGTCTCCCGTCTTATGATAGGAAGCACATCCCCTGAAAGTGCAGCTCCTGGGACTATTAGAGGAGACTTTGCAAACAGTAAACAAGAAAATATTGTTCATGGTTCCGACTCTATCGTAAGTGCTGAAAGGGAAATTGCAAACTTGTTTGAACCATTATTAACACGTTTTTCAAACCAAGACTTACCATATGATGAGCAAAGAAAAACCATCTAAATTTTCATACAGATATGCTTGAATTGATAGGGGAGGAACTTACAAGGTTTCTCCTTATACATTGAAAAACAAGAGTTGGGGCAGATTTTAATATCATTTTAGAAGATTCGGGTGTATTTACATAAATAGTTTCTAGAGAAGTGGTCATTCTAACATAAAAAGGGGGTTGCTATCTTGAAACATAAAACAGATAAAATAGATGAAACAAGCGCAGGGTTAAACCAGATTATTGAAATTATTAATGCTAAAGGAGATGAAGGTGAACTTAAAGAGATTATTAGCAATACAAAAATAATATCCCATGAGGAAAAAGACAAAACTCTCAAATAACTAAAGGGGCGGTTGGCGGCACTATGAGCTTTTTGTCAACAACTGCCTTATTTGTTTCCGGGTAACCTCATTGACCTCCTTTCAATCTCTCGTATCCCTTCAAGCAAAGTAAACAATGGAAATGTCAAAATAAACTATAGAGAAAAAAAGAAAGTTTATAACCAGTGAAGATATCTCGCTTAAATGCAGGAGGATTTTTATGAAAGATAATACTATAGATACAGTAAGTCCAGAAATGAAACAGCAAATTGAACATACAATCCATGGCTTGACATTCACAAAAAACTTCCGGTCTGCCACAGCAGAAGAATGGTATGTTTTTCTTCCCGGATTTCAAGATTATCGAACAGGAGGAGCCGCGGGAAAAGCGATTATTCACTATAATCTTTATGGCAATCGAGATGTGTTTATCAATACAACTGTTATCCTAGATGATCCCGCCTTACATAATACAACTCTCCACCCTCTTGTTTATGCCATTGCAGATGAACTGGTCAATCGCTTAGTTGGATATGCCGACACTCTCCTCTCCGTTCATGCTGGTGAAAACTCATTTGAGGCTGCATATAGACAATAGAAAAATCCCCCTTACATGGAATTAAAAAGGCATAATCACCTCAACAAGTGAGGAGTTATGCCTTTTTTGGCAATATTTTAAAAAGGATAGGTCTCTAAATACAGCTTAGTCACTTTACCATCTGTTTCTAAATAACCATTATTCAACTCAATTCGTTGTTCTCCTTCTTGCCCTACAAATGCTTCTATACGATCTTCAACTGTATTATTACCCGAAAACATATTAGCGATGCGGATGATTGTTTCAACAGTTTCAGCATCCTTTTGGTCAGTTGTTAATTCAAGATTATCATAACAACTTTTTAAAAATGTTCAAACAATTGAGACGATTCTTAGCCACATTCTGCACTATATTATTTTTTAAAACTTGAAGCTGTTCACAAATGGATAGATCTACAAACATATATATAATCAACAACTTTTTTATCTAGGAGGCAGATATGTCAAGTTCACGTTATCCAGGTGCAAAGCCATCCCTCATTGTACGCAAATTGCATCCAGAGAATCAAGAAACACCGATACATTTTATTACTGGAGATGAAATCGATCATAAAATGTTCTATAGGAGAAATCATTTCTCCTATCCAACACTTACTTATTCAAACTATTGGCTGCCCATAAACGGCTCGGTTGTATCACCGAGAATATTTTCCGCGCAAGACATCCTTAAGTTACCTTCAAGAACAATCACAGCTGTCCTAGAATGTGCTGGAAATAAGCGTAGTTTATTCGAGCCAAAGGTATTTGGTGAACAATGGGAAAATGGTGGTATTAGTCAAGGACGATGGAAAGGGGTTCCCCTAAGGACCCTTCTTGAATTAACAGGAATACAAGCAGGTGCAACAGAAGTTGTAGTGGAAGGTTATGATTATGGCAAGAGAACTGACCTAGATAACATCTATACTTACGCCAGGAGCCTGCCTTTGGAAAAAGCTCTTCACCCTGACACCATAATTGCTTATGCATATAACGATCAACCTATTCCTTTTAAGCATGGTTACCCGTTAAGATTAATTGTTCCACAATGGTATGGAATGGCCTCCGTAAAATGGATTAAGCAAGTTAGTATCGTTGATTCCCCATTTAAAGGGCCGTTTCAGTCGATTGATTACATGTATTATCCAAACAAAGAGAATGATGATAATTCTTTCCCTGTCACAACAATAAATGTGAATTCTACTATACAGCGACCTCTAAACATGGAAGTTCTCGACACCGGCAAGCATATCATTAAAGGTATTGCTTGGACAGGTAAGGGAGTTATTTCAAAGGTTGAGATTAGTACGAATTTCGGAAAAACTTGGTCATATGCAAATATTATGAATCAAGATCAGGAACGCTATAGATGGTTTTCCTGGTCATACGAATGGGTTGTATTGGAAAAAGGGGATTATACAATTATGGTCAAAGCAACCGATTCGCATAATCAAAGCCAACCTACCAGCCCCTTCTGGAATAGAAAGGGATATGGTTATAATGCTATAACTAAAATTAAAGTTAGGATTGAATAATCGCCCAGAAAACGCCTTTTGTATATGTAGACAAAGGGCGTTTTCTGGGTATTCTTATAATAACCTTAACATTCTACTAAACTTATGCACAAAAACGTTAAAAATACTAACCATTAAAGTTGGACATGCATATACTACCAATGTAACAAGACAACTTCATAGGGAGGTGAATATGAATGGGATACGGATATGAATATGAAAAACACGATGACGAGTGCAAAAAGGAAGAGAAAAAATGCTATGACTATTCTTACAAAAAGTACTACGTGAAGAAATGTTATTGCAAATGTTGTTTCGAACCTTATTACCCATATGGTGAAGGTTATCAATCTGATTCTGGCTATGATCATAAGAAAGACTACGGTTATCAATCTGATTCTGGCTATGATCATAAGAAAGACTACGGCTATAAATCTGATTATGGCTATGATCATAAATCTGACAATAGCTGTAGTTGTAAAAAACGCTACTACTAATTCAATCTGAGTAGCCTAGCGAACATGATAGTTTTGGTTTTAATCAAAACTATCATGTTTTATTTTTTATTGATGAATCCAATTATATTTGCACTTTCGAAAGGTATTAATCCAGATTAAGAGTTTGAAATAATAAACGCGAATACGGATGCTGGAATTGTTGAAAATCCCACTCCAGCTGAGTCAAAGTTTCCACGAGCTCCCCTTGATGCATAACAGAAATCCGGTCACATAATTGTTGTGCGGATTGCAAATCATGCGTTATGAACAAATAGGCGATTTGCTTTTCCTTTTGAATACGTTTTAACATCTCAATGATAGATGCTTGAGATGGCTGATCTAGGCTGGCGATGGATTCATCAAAGATAATGAGTTCTGGCTGCACAGCTAGGGCCTTG
Source organism: Bacillus sp. OTU530 (assembly GCF_038440375.1). Taxonomy (NCBI): domain Bacteria; kingdom Bacillati; phylum Bacillota; class Bacilli; order Caryophanales; family Bacillaceae; genus Bacillus; species Bacillus sp. OTU530. The sequence goes on along the minus strand of NZ_JASATP010000011.1, from coordinate 74,187 downwards.
GCAATACACACCCGCTGTTTTTGACCTCCACTTAATTGATGTGGATACCTAGATAAAAAGGAACGATCAAGCTCCACTAATTTCACAAGTTCCACACATAATTCTTCGCGATTATTTTCTTCTGGAAAATAATTGCGAAGCGGTTCTTCTAGAATCTCACTTACGCACATTTTGGGATATAGCGAGGCGGATGAATCCTGCAGCACGAGTTGCATTCGTTTGTAAAGTTGACGTTTCTTTATTTGCTTCCCATTAACGGCTTGTCCACTCAGTAGAATTTGACCTGATGTTATGGATTCCAAGTTCATGATAAGTTTGGCTAGCGTGCTTTTCCCGCTTCCGCTCTCCCCCACTAATCCTAGACTTTCCCCTTTTTCCACTGTTAGGTCCACCTGTCGGACAGCTTGTAGAGTCGGACATTGCTGGAACCACAATCGTCTTGGTCCTATTGGATATTCTTTTGTGACATGACGTAATTCAAGCAGTGTCATCTAATAATCGCACCTCGATCCATCTGGATAACGCGATCAGCAAGTCTCTTTACACTTTGTTGATCGTGAGAGATAAGCAAAACTGCCAACCCAAAATCATGTTGCAATTTCTTCAGTAAGGATAAAACCCTTTCGCGATTGATCACATCCAGAGCAGTTGTCGGCTCATCAGCAATGAGTATCTTCGGCTGTAAGCTTACCATCATTGCCAATAAAACTCGTTGACGCATACCTCCGCTTAATTGAAAGGGGTAAGAAGCTAAAACAGATTCTGGATCTGTAAATCCAACTTGTTGTAACAGTGAACATAAATACATGTCTAATTCTTTTTTGCTAGTGCTCTGTTTCCGTTGTAAGACTGTTTCCACCATCTGTTTTCTGACCGTACGAATCGGATTTAACCCATTTAAAGAGTGTTGGATTAGCAGAGCAATCTCTTCACGCCGAAGCTGCTGCCAATCATGAATATTATAAGTAAGAATATCTCTATCTTGATAAAAAACCTGACCATTTGTCACCCTCGATCCCGCTTCCAATAACCCAACAATAGCATGTGCCGTCAAACTTTTCCCGCATCCACTGGGACCAGTAAGAGCGACTATCTCTCCCGGACATACTTGAAACGATACATCTTGGACAATTGGTCTCCACTTGCCATCATGCTGACAAGAAATTTCTAACTGTTCAATGCGTAACAGAGAATTAGCAAATGTTGTCACTTCACACCTCTTTTGGAATGGCTGAACTCGCTTTTTGATACGGTTCACTGATTAATTGGCAACACAAAACAAAAAACAAAATGGCCAGACCTGGAAAAATCATTACATGAGGAGCCAATTGAAAATATGCCGTAGCATCATGCAACATCACACCCCATTCTGGCGTCGGCGGCTGAGGACCTAATCCTAAAAAGGAAAGTCCTGCAATCAACAGGACAATCCTGCCCATATCCAATGCCCCAAAAATGACGACAGGCGAACCAATTTGCGGGAGAATATAACGCCGCATGATACGCATGCGTGAATTCCCTGACATCTGAGCTGACAGGATATACTCCTCTTGGCAAATATTTAGAACAAGACTGCGAATGAACCGAACATAATTAGCCCACCGAACAATAGTGATGGCTAGAATTAAATGAAACAGACCTGGTCCTAATATACCGACAATCGCGATAGTCAATACAATATCAGGAATAGCCAGTGTGCTATCGACCATCCGCATAAAAAAATAATCAGTACGTCCGCGTAAGTATCCCGTTAATAGCCCGATAGGAAGACTAATTAGCAAAGTTAACAGCATAATCAAAAACGAGGAGGTCACGCTGATTCTGATTCCGTACAGGATCCTTGATAATATGCAACGTCCCAAGTGATCTGTGCCGAACGGATAGACCCAAGTGGGCGGTGATAATCTATTAAAAAGATTAACTGTTAAAGGATCGTGAGGCGCAATAAATGGAGCAAAAACACCCAATAACATAATCAATATAAGCAATCCAACCCCTGCTAGCAAACTTCTATTAGTGGTAAATAAAATCTTTTTCATGAAATGGACCTCCTATCAAATCCGTAGACGCGGGTCTATAAGTACAGAAATAAAATCAACAAGAATGTGGATAATCACAAACAAAAAAGAGGATAAAATGACATAGCCTTGAATGATAGGATAATCCCGAAGCTGAATTGCTTTCATAATGTATTTACCCAAACCCGGCCAGGAAAAGATTGACTCAACAATGATACTTCCGCCCAACATAAACGCAAAGCTCGTTCCTAGCATCGTCACAATAGGCAGGACGGCATGCCGAAAAACTTGAAATAATAAAATCCGGCTGTTTGATAGTCCTCTTGCCTTCGCTGCTTTTACAAAACTTTGATTCATCATCTCCAACATACTGGATCGTAATATACGGGCGTAAACAGTACCCATTCCTAATCCAAGTGTCAAGGCCGGTAAAACAAGATGCTTCCAAGAACCACGCCCCATTGGGGGCAGCCATCCATACCGGACAGAAAAAACATAAATACATAAAAATCCAAGCCAGAAGGAAGGAATGGAAGAGCCTAAAAGAGCTATGACTCTCCCCATTCGATCCAGCCAGCCAGTAGAATAAATAGCAGTGGAGATCCCTATAATTAAGGTAACTGACATCATCACCAGCAATCCAGCAGCAGCCAGTTCAATAGTTGCCGGTAACCGTTTAAGCAGCTCCTCTAATACAGGTTCCTTAGAAACATAGGAGATTCCCCACTGCCACGTAAAAATATCCATAATCCACTGTACGTATTGGCTCCCTAGCGACTCCGTTAATCCCAACTCTTTGCGTACCGCACTTAATGCTTCTTCAGACGCAGGAATGTCATTCTTTGTGAGCAAGATATAGGCGGGGTCGCCCGGAGCTAACCTCAACAGCAGAAAAGTAAAGGTAGCGGTGAACAATATCACAAATAACAATTGCGCAATATGTTTTATCCAGAAGCGTACCATTCAGTTTCTCACTTCTTCACATCAACTTGTGCGTTATTATAGTAATACTCAATTGGAAGAGGAGTAAAGCCTTTGACTCCACTTCTAACAGCAAAAATCGTCTTAGGATGAACGATAAACGATTGTGGGAAATCCTGATTAATCTGTTCTTGAATTTCTACAGCCAATCCGTTACGTTTTGTAGCATCACTTGTTTGATTCAGTTGATCAATCATGCTGTCTAGGGCAGGTGAGACATAGTGGCTCACATTCGACTCACTAGTAGAACGATAGAAAATGTTTAAGAAATATTGTGGATCGCCCGTGTGTGCCGTCAACATGCTGTACATGGATAAATCCCAATCTTCATTAGCTAAGACTTCGTCGATATTCTCCACTTGGCGAAGCTTTACTTGTATGCCCGCCTTTAGCAATTCATTTTGAATGATCTCTGCCATGACGGATAGCTCTGGTCGTTGCGGAAAAGTTAACATCTTTACTTCAAATGGTTTCCCTTGTTTTTCCCATATGCCCTTTGCATTTTTCTCCCAACCGCTTTGCTTCATCAATTGGTCGATTGTTTGCGTTTCTTTGACTTTTTCCACCTTACCGAATGGCAAGACTTCAGCAAACGGGCTTTTCGCCTCCGTTCCTTCCCCCTTCATAACCGAGCTGACAATAGCTTTGCGCGGGATGGACATATCGATAACTTTTCGATAAGCCAACTCTTTAAATAAAGGAGACTTCATATTAAACAGCAACATGTGCGTCCGCAGAGACGGAGCGGTTAAAACTTCGATGTTTTTATCCTTCTTCAATACTTCGATAGAATCAACTGGAATATCCGTTGCAGCATCAACATCTCCAGATTGCAGAGCCATTAATCTTGTATTTCCATCGGCAATATATTTGATTGTCACTTTTGATAAGCGCGCTTTTTCTCCCCAATAATCCTCATAGCGCTCTACAACAAGCGACTCGTCTTTATTGAATTTCTTGATTTTGAAAGCACCTGTAAGAGCAGGATAGCTGAGCTTATTTTCGATTGTTTTTGTATCAACAATGATAGTAGAAGGATCAGCCAAGTGTGGGATCAAGGCTGCATTTGGCTGATCGGTCACGATTTTCAGTTGATTTGGAGCCAATACTTCTATCGATTTCACTTGCAATAAATCCTTTGCTTTTTGGTCTTTTTCTATTGAGCGCAGCAAAGAATTTTTCACACTTTCTGCATCCATTTTCTTCCCGTTGTGAAAGCGTACATTTTCCTGTAGGGTAAATACCCATGTCGTTTCATTTTCTTGCTTCCACTCTTTTGCTAACCAAGGCTTTGGCTCCAGTTGTTCATTTAATTTTACTAAAGTTTCACCCACACCAGAGCGCATGATCTCCCAGCTATCGCTGCCATGTGGATCAAGACTTGCTGGACTCCAGGCGAAAGCCATCGTCAATGTTTTACTAGAAGCTATATTTGCGGAGGCTTCTTTTTTATCCGTTTTTGTTGCTTCAGGCGATGCAGCACATCCGACTAGTGATAGCGTGAAAACAATGGTAGTCATCCAGATAACCCATGCATGTTTTTTGTTCCTACTTCTTCTCATGTACAATCCTCCATTTGCGATTTTTTACAAATAAAAAAGCATCTCTGCCTATTATAGGAGGTCAGAAATGCTCAGTAAGTTAACATACGAAATAAGACTTATTATGTCTATGTAGTCCAAATGCAGTATTAGTCCAGACATATGGTCATTAGTGCATACTAACCACCTTCCTAGTATCCCGTAGGTCAAACAGTGATGTTAAAATAGGCTGGTCTCCTGACTAAGGGTATATCTTTCAGACCTTCCCAGGCATAACCCAGTGGTTTTTCTGAAAATTATCAGCATAATGTGCTGATCCCCAACACAGTGGCGGGTCCGTGTCGGATTGTAACCGACTTCCCATTTAAGCAGATAAAACCTAAAATAATTGTATCTTGCACCCATTTTCAAAATATGAAATTTTCAAATGAAACTCTATTCAATAGTTCTCTAAAACTGTCTGTAAAAATTTAAATATTTTTAATATTAGTAAACGTAAATACCAGAATTCCTTCCTAATTCTATTGCTTGGGTTTTATCTTGTCAACAAATGTTTGACTAGCTTAGAATGGATTAATTGTAATTATTTTTTTATAATAATTATATTTCAGTAAATGAAATTATTTTTACGTGTTGTAAAATGTTGTGGTAATTGAAATTATACAATGCTTGAAATCTATAAATCCTTCTTGATAAAGAAACCACGCCGATTGGCGAAGACAGATGCGTAGTTGCACTTGTACTTCGCTCCTAAAATTTCCAGATGCATCAAATCCGTTTCTAGCGGGAAATTTACCTCTTACTAAAGTAAAACAAAAAGAAATACTGCCTCCCTAGATAGGAGATCCAGTATTTCTTTTTGTTTTACTGATTTTTAGAATATATCGTCTAATGAGTAACTTTAAATAATTAAAAGCAAACTGTTTTTTAACCCCTTTATAACTTTCCTCGTACCTCTTATAGTTCATGCACTTTTATTCAGATTAGCACTTATACTTGTTTTTGTTTTATTGGTTCCTGTGTAATTAAGGATTAAACAAAATAGAGAAAAAGCAGCTAATAATACAAATCCTAAAAAATAACTTCCACTTGCATCCTTTACCAGGCCAAGGACAATAGGAGGAAAAAAGCCTCCAATGCCTCCGATGGCACCTACAATACCTGTTACTGCCCCTGTATTTGCCGAGGAGATTTCAGGAACCATCTTGAAAACAGATCCATTTCCTATCCCTACCATGATAGCAATTATGGCACACCCTACACTAAATAGAATTAAATTTTCTATAGTAAAAGCGATGAAAATACTACATAACAATACACCAGAAAAAACAACGCTTAATAATCTCTTAGCTCCAAATCGATCAGATAAATACCCGCCAACTGGACGGATAAGTGTAGCAAGCACAACAAACCCCGCTGCCCTGATTCCTGCCGCTAAACCTGTAATGTTAAATAATTCAGATAACAAAGTAGGTAAATAACTACTAAAAGTAACAAAGGTTCCAAAAGTTAGAAAATAAAAAATAGATAATAACCATGTTTCTTTAAACTTTAATACAGACAAAGATTCCTTTAATGTCTTCGCTCCACCCGAAATCTGTATATCTTTTGTTCCAAACCAAAAGATGATAGCCGTAATCCCTGTTACAAATGCCAATCCCCAAAATACCCAAGGAAGACCGTAGGAAGCAAAGATCACAGGAACTAGAAAGTTTGCTACTGCTGATCCTAAATTCCCCATACCTGCAATCCCAAGAATTAGACCTTGTTTTTGTGGAGGATACCATCTGGACACGTATGTAATCGAAATAGCAAATGTTGTTCCTGCCATACCGATAAGAAATGCCCAGAATAATAGCATCTCATAGGAATGAGTAAATCCGGCTCCAATCATGGGTACTATAAGAAATAATAATGTTAGAGCATATATTCTCCTGCCGCCATAGCGATCCGTCAAAATTCCCATGGGAATACGCAACAAAGATCCTAACAAAACTGGGGCAGCTATTAGAATACTCTTTTCTGTTGTACTTAAATGATACATTTGCTGAATTTTTGTAGCGATAGGTGCGAAGACCGACCAAACAGCAAATGAGACTATCATTGCCATTGTAGATAACATTAGTATTGAGGTTCTTCTTTTTTCTTCCATCGTATCAACCTGCCTTGCTTTTATAATGTCATATTTAATAACATAAAATTGATGACTCTCTTATTTTCATGAATGTATCATACTATCAACCTTGTATAATATGTCGTTTGTTGTAATAAAATCTAACATGATTTTTTATTCCGTTCACATTTTCGTCACAAATACCAATCACTAATGTATTTATTTATTCTCGCAGCCGCAAAAAACCACGCTACTTTTTTTGGCTAGCGTGGTTTTTTGGTTTAATTCTTCATTTTTAAATCATCCTCATAAGGGTTAGAAACAACATTGCTGTTCTTTTTAAAGTTAACCGGCGGTAAATCCATATGATATTGTTGCTGGTTCCGCTCCCCAGGTGATCCAAGCGGCCTTTTTTGCTGCTGTTTGTCTGTCATCTTATTGCGCCTCCAATTTCCGTGCTTTTGTACAATTATAATGTATTGTCTTCCATCTTATTATTTCATTGAAATTATGCTTTATTCCTTAAAGACGACCAGAAGCGAACAACTTGTTTTGAAGGAGATTGAAAATGATGATTTTGGTCAAGCTATACATACAGAGCTCATTAATTAAAGTATAGAACCAAGGAAGTGAGAAAAATGGAACGAGTTGATAAAGCTTGCCTTTGTAGTATAACGCAGGAAGAACTGGAGCAACGGCTAGATCAAAACGATTTGCAAATTTGTGAAGCCTGTTTAGAGGATGAAAAGTTCACCTTGTATTTAGACAAATTATTTACTTGATAAGATTTCAGGTGTATATGTAAGGTATCCTCACAAGCACACCTTTTTATCACCAAGAAAGGTAGCATTCCTTGCATAAGCAATGCTACCTCCCTTCCAACCGTTATCCTTTACTGCTACGCTCCCCGAACATACAGCAAATTCTGTCTGTTTCCTTTATTCTTCCGTCTTTTTCTTTTCATTCTCATAATACTTTTCAAATTCAATGGCTTTTGTTATCTCATCTGCTAAAAATATAAAAAACAAATCTGGGATAGAGCTTGGTTCCCTCACTTGATGTTCAAGCAGCTCGTATTCCTGCTGCGTGTAGAGTTGTCTTTCCGTATTTTGAAGAACTTTAGAATAATATAGATTTCTAGTTGCTGTATCTAATAAAGATCGATGTGATAAGGAGTGGCTTTTAGAAAAACGTAAAATTTTAAAATCAACTAATGTGATGAGGTCTTCCTCCTGCATCCTGAGTAATTTCCCCATAGTAGATAATTTAGAGGGAATCCAAATAGACTGACATTCCCAATGTAGTTCTATCGATAATCCATCCCTTGGATATATATGAGTGGATTGCAGCTGCTGTTGGCCCTTAGAACGGAAATTTTTCGAAATGTAGACAATGTGATGAGGAAATGTTTGAAGATATCGAAATATTTCTTCACATCTATGCGGGCGGTCTTGATTATAAATTGGGTAATTCATTGATTGCACCCCCGTTTTCATTTCTTGTGGTTATACATATATGCAGGAGAGCAAAATCAAATGATAAAGAAAACTCGCTGACTGGCGAGCCCCGTTCTTGGGCGAAGACAGAGGCGTAGTTGCACTTATACTGTATTCCTAAAATTCCCCACTACGTCGAATGAACTTCCAGCTGGGAATTTATCTTTTCATACAGTGTAAAGAAAACTCGCTGACTGACAAGCCCCGCTCTTGGGCGAAGACAGAGGCGCGGTTCCCCTTAACACTTCTTAATACATCAAATCAACTTCTCGTCAGAAATTTATACCCTTAAAGTGAAATCCCTTGATTGAAGCTGCTATATTCCCTAATTTATGTACCATTAAAAACAAAAATGAATTACAGAAGTTTAAGTAAGTAAGGAGGAGAATAGATGAGTTATATAGTAAAAGTAATAATACGACAACAAGGAGGGGTGAAAATATGGATCTAAGCCAAGGCATTGTACTATTAGTGACACATTCATTTGAAGTGAATCACACCGACCAAACCAATCAAGCAGAAAAAGTAGTATTGAAAAGGGGCGAAATATACCCTCTTTTGCATTCAAGCGTAAACCTACTTAGTAATAGTGATGGTTCCTACACGGGGATTCCTGCTTACCTTATCAATTACAAAAAAAATAAAACCTATATTCCGATTTATATTGAAGCATGTGCAGAAATAAAAATTATTAACCAAAATGAGTTTGATATAGACAAATATTTTACACTTCTAAACAGTTCAAGCTCTGATACTTCAAGTTATAGAAAGTTTGACACAGTTGAAAATGCATATGACGTTTTACCTGCAACATCTGTTGCTGGTCAAGGGCTTACCTTTGATGGGAAGACAGTTAGAGCATCTGCAAATTTCTTACGTGTTAAGTCAGCTTCCCTTTTCCCTCTCAACACTCCTATAGTAATGACAGATGGTACTTGGACTACAAGTACGCATGCTATCAATATATCCTTTTCCCTTTACGTGCTAAACAGCAGCGAAATCCGTATTTTATTTGAAGCAACTGGTTCCCATGAGGCTTGGGAGAACAACGCTTTATATGATGATTACATAGAAAAAATGAAGGAAACCATAGAAGAGTATCCATATTTAATAATGGATTACTTTCAAAATGATGTATCGCAAACACGCTTTGTATTCTCTTATCGATACAAGACAAAAACAAAGGATGAACCTTTAGAATATGCTATAAATTGGGGATACGATATCATTAGTGATATTCAACAGTTTACGGATAAGCGAATTATGTTTCTATTACAAGAACAGGAATAGTTGTTTTTTGTTTCATTTTTAACCTTAATCTTTTCGGGTGCAATAAACTAACACACAAAGGAGTTCGGATTGATGTTCCTATCCAAACTCCTTTTAAGTCTATATACTACTCGAATCCTCATTAGGTATATGAAGACATATTAATGTTCTAGTTCTTGAATTGCTCCAGCTACACTATAGTGATTAAGTTCGATTTCTATTGATTGACCAAGAGCAAGCTTTGCAAGTTCGGAACCTAGGTAAGGTCCAACTGTTAATCCTGAAGCCCCAAGCCCGTTAGCTACCAACACTCCCTCATAACCCGGTAAAGCACCAATCACCGGGAGAAATCCTGGTGTAAACGGCCTAAACCCTACCCTTGTCTCAAGTACCGTACCATTTGACAAATCTGGAGCAACGGACAATGCTTTATGAAAAACTTCATACAGTCCGCCTGCTGTCACTCGGTAATCCATTCCGGTTTCATTTTCATGTGTGGCCCCTATAACGATTCGCCCGTCCTCGAACGCGAGAATATACTGGTCATTTGGAGGCATAACCACGGGCCATGCGCTAGTATCCATATCTGGTATGTGAAGATGCACAATTTGCGCCTTTTGATAAGTTACTAAAAAATGAATACCTAGCGGCTGCAATAACTCATTTGCCCAAGCACCGGCCGTTACGATAACCTGATCTCCTAATACCATCCTGTCCTCTACCTGAACCCCAATAACTCTGTTATTTTTATGAACTAACTTTGCACTTCCGTAAAGAATGCTGGCTCCATGTTTTCTAGCGGCATTCAAAAGAGACTCACGCAGAGCTCTTCCGTTTACACGGGCTGCACCGCTTATATAAACAGAGCTATATTGTTCAGCTAGAAGCGGAAACAAAGCTTTAGTTTCAGTCGTTGATAGCCTATTAACTTCACCGATTTCCGGCGAATCCTGACGCCGTTTATGTACGCGTTCCTCCATCTTATCCAGCTTCTCATCCTCTGTATGGATACTAATGGCCCCTACTTGTTTATAACCCGTGTCTGTCTCACCATCCCCTTCTAATTGCTGAATTAAAGAAGTATAATATTTCGCTCCATTTTTCGCCAATTGATACCAGGCTTGGTTGCGGCGTTGCGAAAGCCAAGGACAAATAATCCCCGCTGCCGCATCAGTAGCCTGTCCTAAATCTTGACGATCCACTACTATAACACTCGCTCCTGCCTTTGCGAGGTGATATGCAGTAGATGCCCCAAGAATTCCAGCTCCAACTACAATATATGTTTGCATCGAAAACACCTTTTCTCTTTTGATTCTTCAATTATATACCTAATTCACCTTTCGCTCGCAAATAATATTACCTTAAAATTAAAGCAAGAAATTTAAAAACAGGAATACTTTTATATTTTAGAATTTCCGCTATTCGAGTAAACAGGCGAAGAATAACCGTAGTCTTTTTCTTATTTGTCTGCTTGAAGCACGATACATCACTACAACTTTTAGCTTCATTCCCATGATCCATACACAACACAGCTTACTTATTTACATTTTACTACAGGTTAGACAATAATATATAAAATAGACTGTTATTTCTGTGATGAGAGGAGTTCATCTACATGAGACGTTGGCTGAAGCATTTTTTAAACGGGGTTTTGACAATTGTTCCAATCCTTTTAATCGTGTATGTTTTGTTTGCAACATTCACATTCCTAGATGGGATAGTAGGTAAATTTATTAAAAAGTATATAGGGGAAGCCTATGTACCAGGAATAGGGATCATCGTGACGATAGTGTTTCTTACATGTATCGGCTGGCTGTCAACTCATTATGTGTTAAAGGGGATTTTAAATTTAGTAGACCGTTTGTTTCGCAGAGTTCCCCTTGTAAAAGTATTGTACACTTCTATTCAAGACATCCTTCAATCATTGTTAGGAAAAAAACGTTCATTTTCTAAGGTTGTACTTGTAACTATTCCGGGGACAAACATGAAAAGTCTTGGATTTGTAACATCCGAAGAGCTGCATATGCTATATGAGCCTTTACAGGAATATGTTGCTGTTTTCATCCCGCAAACATTCCAAGTGGCCGGAGTAACGTTTCTTGTTCCGAAAAACGATATTGAAGTACTTGATATAAAGTCAGAAGACGCAATGAAGTTTATTTTATCAGCAGGCATGACAAATCCATCCAACGATTAGCAATCTTATGAAGGTTAATATTTGTTTCATACAGGAAATTACAGTAATATGGCAACTTAGGAAAAAATTAAGGGTCCAAAACATGAGAATAATTATGCAATAATAATTAAGAACTTCACTACGACGGAAAATGGACACATCCCTACCTTCTTTCTATTTATTTTTGTTGTTCTATGTTATTAAATTATTGTATGGTAAAGAAGGTAGGAATATAAGAACACGAGGAGTTACAGGAGGATCACACTAATGGATAAACTAGAAACAATCTTCGCTTTGCAAAAGAAACTAGACGACAAAATTATTGAGGAACGCCAAATTGACAAAAACGTAGCTGATTGGGTCTTGGGTATTACAGTTGCAATGGATTCTGAAATCGAAGAAATCCGCCAGTTATTACCATGGAAATGGTGGAAAAATGAAAAAGAAATAGATATGGAGGAACTGCGTAAAGAAGTTATTGATTTATGGCACTTTCTACCAAGCTTATCTATGAAGGTCGGTTTGACTGCAGAGGATGTATATAATATGTATATGGAAAAAAATCAGGAGAACCATGACCGTCAAGATGGCAAGAGCAGCAAAGAAGGGTATGCAGTTAAAGCTACCGAATCTGCGCTTAAATAAGACAACTATTTCTTAATGGAAATTTATACTTTCCTACAGTATAAAAAACGTTGTGATCGAAGGAAGATTCATGTATCTTCTTTCGATCCAACAAAAAACTATTTTGACATAACCTCAGGTTTATTGTACTTTTCACCAAAGGTTTCTACCGTCACCTTCTTCATTTTTTGTTCGTGAATCGGCTTGTCCTTACTATCCCGTTCCACATTTACAATTTCGTTAACTGTCTCCATCCCCTCAATTACTTTACCAAAAGCAGCATATTGACCATCAAGCTGGGGTGCGTTTTTTACCATAATAAAAAATTGGGATCCCGCAGAATCTGGGTTGTTGGATCTAGCCATCGAAATGACCCCTGTCTCATGTTTGATATTGTTCTTAAATCCATTCGAGCTAAATTCCCCTCTAATTGTATACCCAGGCCCGCCAGTACCTGTGCCTTCAGGATCCCCACCCTGAATCATAAAACCAGGAATAACTCGATGAAACGTTAATCCATCATAAAAGCCCTTTTGCACCAAGGAAATGAAATTCAAGACTGTATTCGGAGCGACTTCAGGATATAGCTCCACCTTAATCTGCTTATCATTCTCCATGACAATTGTAACAACTGGATTTTTCTCAACCTGAATTTTTTTCGTAGCCTGTGCCTGCGTTTCCTTTTTATCAGTGTTTGTGCTGCATCCTCCTAAAATTAAAGCAAGGATTACAATCAGTATAGGGAAGGAATACAGTATATTCTTTCGCTGCATGATTACGATCGCCTCCATATAGATCATTTCATTTATATTTATTATAGGTGATAAAATGAAAGCTTTACAAATCTGACTAGGGAGTTTTATTACCTTAAGTTCACTTAACCGAATGAAATCCTTCTAGCATTGCACTAGAAGGATTTCTTATTACCAGGGAATTTAGATATCAAGGTCTTGCTTCCATGAAAACTACCGGAGCTTTAGATTACTTACTGTCGCATGTTTGCTTTTCTGGAAGTTGAGAAACTGTTCACTTAAAATCTCCTTTATCCTCATATGCGATTAAGATAACTTCTTTTTGAGTCGCATCCTTCAAACGTTTTTCTAACATTTGAATGTCCGCAACCAAATCCATAGATAAATTAGCAAAGGCATATTGTTGATCAACTTGACTAACATTCTGATTATAGTCCATAAGAATCCTCCTCAAGAAATATAACCTGCATTTACTACCCTAATTAGTTTTCTGCATTTCAATCGTCATATCCTTTAGTTTAGAAAAAAAGATTAAAAATATGTCGCTAAATTTTGGGAGTGTACCTTTCAAGGAATTTTATTGTTAACAGTTCTCCAAAATCTTTGGTTTTATCCCTTCTAGCTGGAGAACCATTCGACGTAGCAAAAGATTTTAAGAATAAAGTATAAGGGCAACTACGCCTCTGTCTTTACCCAAAGGCAGAGCTCGTCAATCAGCGAGTTTTCTTTACACTTTAAGAGCGTATAAATTTCTAGCTGGAAGACTCTTCGACGTAGTGAGAAATTTTAGGGATAAAGTATAAGGACAACTACGCCTCTGTCTTCACCCAAGGGCAGGGCTCGCCAATCGGCGAGTTTTCTTTACACTTTAAGGGCGTATAAATTTCTAGCTGGAGGACCATTCGACGTAGTGAGAAATTTTAAGAATAAAGTATAAGGGCAACTACGCCTCTGTCTTCGCCCAAGGGCAGGGCTCGCCAATCGGCGAGTTTTCTTTATTAAAAGATTACCATGTGACAAATACTATCCTTACACCATAATGAATAAAGGAGAACAATCATGAAAATGTTAGGAATATTTATATTCATTCTTTTATTATCCATTTTACTTAGCTTATCTATGGACATTCTTTTGGGCTTTACTCTCCCTCAAGCATTATTGCATTTACTCAACCCATTTTGGGTAATGGAAAGTGGAGAATATGTGATGTTAGTACTTCTTTTGTTACTTACAATCGGTCAACAAATCGTGATTATCATAAAAAATAAAGCGAACAAATCAAATGGTTCTAGTTAGCTTTATTTTTAACATTTTTAACATGGTTACGAATGATGACAATACTCAGCATTAATAACGGAATAATCAAAAGAAACACACTATGAAGATAATAAGGTGCAATAATGAGACCTTCGTCAATATGTTCAGCAAAATTTGAGGCAATACTCATTGATAAAAATATGATAATAATCCCGGCCGGCAAAATAATTTGTTGATGGTTTTTTAACTTGAATAAATCGACCATTCCTATGACCGCACCATAAAAATAAATTGACACTTTAAAAAACGTAGTGAACAAAAAACTCAAAACAGCAATAGCATCAAGTCGTTGTAGAAACTCCATAAGATTGATCTTGCCGATTGTTGATAACAATGGAAAAGTAGCCCTCTCCACTTCTTCAACCCCAAGAACAGCGATATTTAAGGTCGTTGTATAGCTTAAGATCAGACCACTTGAAATTAAGGCAGACAACCAAACCTTTTTCAATGATTGAGGTTGATTTAGATAAGGAAACACCATGCTAAAGGCAAACATTTCTCCGAAAGGAAAAAAAGTAGTAATCGGAAATGCTGTCGTTAAGATTGGTTTCCATCCATCTTCAAGAAGTGGCTGCAAATTAGGAAGATGGACATTGCCTGAAACCCAGGTTAACAGACTTCCTGTCACTCCAAAAAAGATTATAACGACAATAAATACCTCTGCCGTTCTTCCCAATACTTCAATCCCTAGATAAAGTACATAACAAATAGCAAGAATCATTAGGATATTGACCGCTAATAACGGTGTTTTTCGCATTGTTGATGCAAGTAGTATGTCCCCGAAATCACGCAGATTTCGGGAAGCGGCGTACATTAAATATACGATGTATAAGACACCAATTCCCCATCCAAAATATTTACCAAATATTTCTCTAGCATATCCGGTAAACGGCAGATCAGGATATTGGCGAAATACAGGGTAATAAATGAAAAACAAAGCAACCCCACCGCACAAGCCTAAAAGAATAGCAAGCCAAGCGTCCTTTCTAGCGCCTATTCCAAAACTTACGACCAATGCACTTCCAAGTTCAAATATAAACATCATGGAAAATAGTTGGATGACACTTACTTTGGCTTTCTCCATCTTCCTAGAAGACCTCCCTTCGTTCCTTAATCGTAAATTCTTGAGATCGGCATTTGCTTGGAATCCCCCTTCTTCACTTGACTTTGTCGCCTTATTTTATATATGGTTTTGTCCGCAAGCCTGACCGTCGAATAAACGCTTGTACGTTTACGTTAACTTCTGTCTCGGGAAAGATTTCATCATCCCATTTTTTCTCAATCTTCTTCCACACTTTCGGGCTTTTGCGATTGATATATTCGCTAAAACGAAAAATGTCACTTTTTTGTTCTTTAGCATCTTTTACGGCCATCACCACTTCCGATTTTATTTCCTTTCTCATCTGTTTTTCAAGTTTCTCAATGGATTCATGTTTAGCAAGATCGATTGGGCAATGGACTTCTGAGATGTGACCTTCTGTTCGAACTGTGATCTGAATAACAGGTTTATTGTTTCTTATTTTCGCTTTAATTTTTGTTTTGGAACGCATAACATCCACTGCAATCCCCTTTTTTTTCTTTTTACAATCAAGGTCTACAATGGTTTTTTTCAATTCATTATTAATCCATGTAGCACCACGGGCAGAGTCTTCATCCAACCACTTTTTGAGCTTCCCCTTTTTAAAAATCGCAAGTCCTCTTATTTCCATATCTGTCTTTGGAGATATTTGTTGAACGTTTTGTAAACTATTCCCTTTTTTCGGATTTCCAGTAAGCTCAACACCTGTCAAATTTGCTCCTCCTCTCCCCAATTGTTGAATGACTTGATCAGCACGGGTACTTGCATACTCTCCCCAGATTTTTTTAGTAGCTTCCAGTCCGCTAACAATTTTGGCAGAAGGGACGTCCTCTAAAGGGGTCGTGATTTGGAGAAGTGTCTTTGCTGTATTATTTCTGACGATTAGAATCGGAAAAAGTGTACGAAATTGGGAGTCGCGTTCAATCCAATCAAACAAATCTTGAATCCCTTTTTTTCTTGCTAACTCCTCGCCAATGACCATTAATTGAACATGAGGAAAAAAAAGTTCCTGAGGTGACTTTGGTGCAATTTTCCGGAGCGCCTCCGCAACAGTGCTTCCTGTAGCCGAATAAGCCGTAACAGGCGCCACTTCCGCTTTTCCTCCCATCCCTGCCGCACTTGCTATTTGTCCTTCATTTATAATTTGCACTGTAACGCGATATCTGTTTTCCAAATTATCACCTCCATCATCAATACCAATGGCACCTACTATATCAATATCTTGTAATTCAGCACGATCCCAACATCCGGACAATAACATAGTCGATAAAATCATAAAGAGAATGATGAATGGTTTATGTTTCATTAGAATCCCTCTTCGATTTGTTATCCTTTATTTGATCTTCTCTTGGTGACGGGCCCAGATTTTGCGTATTACCTACTCTCTTTCTTTTCATTTGGTTAATCAATCGAGGACGTTTTGACAAAAACGGCTTAGGGAAACGGATAATGGTATCTTTCCAATCAGAAATAATGAGTGGAGCAAAGGGAGTTAAATAAGGAATACCAAAAGAACGAATGCTGCAAGTGTGAGCGACTAAAACAATGAGCCCGAGTCCAATTCCGTAAAGCCCGAAAGAAGCTGCCAACGTCATCATCATAAGTCGAAGTAAACGTGTCGCATCCGTCATCGCCACATGGGGTATGGTAAAACTGGCGATTGCCGTCCCTGCCACCACAATCACCATCGCACTGGAAACAATCCCTGCCTGAACAGCTGCTTGTCCCAATACAAGTGCGCCAACGATTGAAACGGCCTGCCCAATCGGACGCGGCATCCGAACGCCTGCTTCCCGTAAAAATTCAAATGTAAATTCCATTAGCAACGCCTCTATAAATACCGGAAATGGAATCCCGTGCCGCTGTGCTGACAGACTAACTAATAAAGGTGTCGGAATCAATTCCGGATGAAACGAAATAAACGCAATAAACAGGGATGGTCCAAGAAGGGTAATTAAGAATGCAATCACTCTTAAGCTTCTCAAAAAACTGGCCATATTCCAACGCAAATAATAATCTTCAGCTGTTTGAAAAAATTGAATCCATGTCGCTGGTAAAAGTAAAGGAACTGGTGTCCCATCAACAAAAATAGCAATACGTCCTTCCATTAAGTTTCCAGCCACAACATCAGGACGTTCCGTTATAAAGATGGTTGGCCAAAGTGTCCATGTGTCGTCATTAATCCATTCTTCAATTGTATTGGAACCGGTAACTTCATCTACTTCCATTTTATTCAGCCGCTCTTGGACTTCCTTAAGAAGCTTGTCATTGACAATTCCTTTTACGTACATAATGGCCACATCTGTCTGTGTGATCTTCCCTAGTCTCATAGTTTCAACCCATAGATTAGGGCTTTTAATTCTGCGGCGAACCATGGCTGTATTGGTAATAAGCGACTCAACAAAGCTCTCTTTAGGCCCCCGGACAGCAGGTTCTGTCGTAGGTTCCGTAATCGCTCTTAACTCTCCGCCCTGTGCAGCACAACCAATCGCTCGATCACAACCATCAATCAGAAGAATGGTTTGCCCGGATACGAGGGAAAGGAACAGTTTGTTCCAATTCGTGATGTCCTCAATCCCTCCAAGCGCTAACATATTTTCTTTAATATATACAAATAATTGATGCGCTTGCTGCGGATCATCGCTTTCAGTATGGTTAAAGTTACTCATCAGTCTTTCCATGATAAAACTGCCTTGAATCTCCTTATCCGCTAAACCATTTATATAAAGTAGGATAATTTTATGCAGAAAAGGTTTTCCCATTTTAAATTCGCGAATAATTAAGTCACCGCTATTCCCTAAAACCGTCCTAATGTTGGTAAGGTTTTCATTTATATTTGAACTAAGTTTCTGTTCATTTGAGGTTATTTCAGTTTCCTCGTACTGTAGCGTCTGCTCTTGTCTTTTCCGCTTGTTTATTAGCCGGTCCCATGCACTGTTCATGTTCTCATAGCACTCCAAGTTTATAGTGTCACCGAAAGAATGTTTCGATGTGTTCTCTAGTTATTTAGAATGCCTATTTTCCATTTTTTAATACATTTGGGAGAAAGAGTGTATCGCAAAACTAAAGCAAATATTCAAATATCACTCACTTGTCTTTCAACGTATGAAACAAGTGTTCAACCGCATTTCTCGGACCAAAAGAGTGGTACCCAAAATTATGAGAGTTTATACACTTTAAGCAAGCAAATACCCAACAGTTCATATACTGAAAAAGTAAGATAAAGATAGTTATCATGGTCATCCAGCTACCTACAAAGGAAGTGAACAAATTGATTTTTTTAAAAAGGCTATGGATTCGAGCAATCCGATTTAATACCTGGACATTAGTATTCGCCACTACTTCCCTTGTTTTGTTCAGCAGCATATTTATGAATCATGTGGAGCCAGAAGCTTTTCCAAGCAGCTTTGATGGTCTATGGTGGACAATGACCACTCTCGCAACAGTAGGGTATGGAGATATTTACCCCACTACTGTCATCGGCAAAATATTCGCTATGCTTCTGTATGTTGTAGGCATTGGGATAATGACATTACTTATCGGGAAAGTAATTGATTTTCTAATCATGCGAAAAAGGCTAAGGGAGGAAGGAAAATTGCAAATTAAAGATGCTAAGCATATCATTCTAGTAGGTTGGAGTAAAAAAGCGCAAATCACACTACAGGAAATTCTAGAGGCCTCAGAAGAGATGATTATTGTGATTATTGACGAGACCTTAGAGAAAACACCGATTTTGCATGAGCGTGTGAAATTTGTAAAGGGAGATCCCGCCTCAGAACACTGTCTTCTTCAGGCAAACGTCCTAGAATGTTCAAAAGTATTTATTTTTTCGCCGGAATCTGCTGCATCTTCTAGAGAAGCTGACGGCTCAACAGTGCTTACAGCTTTATCCATCGAAGGAATCGGCTCCAAACACAAGATAAATATTTACACAATTTGTGAAATCCAAGATGCTAAGCATGTACAAAGCTTTAGGAATGCCAACGTAGAGGAATTCATTACCCCTAACGATACAGCCGGTCATTTAGCCGCCCGAACGATTTTATTTAGCGGCGCGAGCGAGGTAATTCGCCAACTAACAAGCAATAAAGGTTATGATTTGTACATAATGGATAAAAAACCCGTTTGGGGTACATATGCAGATGCTAAAGCGTATCTATCCTCTCATGGAGCTACGCTGCTTTCTGATGGTACCGACTTTTCTATCATGAAAAGATTAGATGATGTCATTCCAGAAGAAGCAAAACTATTCATAGTCTGCGATGAGGATACGTATAAAAACATACACAGTAAATAAGGGTATTTCATATAAAGAATAACACTCTTCCAGCTAGAAATTTATACGTTCTTAAAAACGTAAAAAAGCAACAGCATCGATATAAAAGGAATACCGATGCTGTTGCCGCTATCATTCAAATATTACTACAAGCTCTTTTTATAGCTTTTTAAAAATCAATGTTGCATTATGACCGCCAAATCCTAATGAATTGGATAAAACAACATTCACATTTGCCTGCTTTGCGACATTTGGAACATAATCCAAATCAAGTTCTTCATCAGGTGCTTCATAATTAATTGTTGGAGGAATAATTTCATCACGAATGGCTAAAAGAGAAAAAATTGCTTCAATCGCTCCAGCTGCTCCTAATAGGTGTCCCGTCATCGATTTTGTCGAGCTAACAGCCAGCTTATAAGCATGCTCTCCAAAAACCTCTTTAATTGCCGTTGTTTCATATAAATCATTATAATACGTGGACGTACCATGGGCATTAATATAATCCACTTGTTCATGGGAAATACCAGCGTCTTGGATTGCTAATTTCATCGCTCGCTGACCGCCTTCGCCATTTGGTGCAGGAGTCGTAATATGGTGAGCGTCCCCAGTAGCACCATAACCAACAAGCTCTCCATAAATATTGGCACCACGTGCTAATGCGTGCTCTAATTCTTCCATAATAATAATCCCGGAACCTTCTGCAATTACAAATCCATCACGGTTTTTATCAAATGGACGACTTGCCGTTTTTGGATCAGGATTCGCAGAAAGAGCTGTCATATTTGAAAATCCAGCAACTGTCATTTCTGTAATAGCAGCTTCTGTTCCGCCTGCAATCATAATATCAGCATGACCGTTTTGAATAACACGAAATGCATCCCCGATAGAATTTGCGCCAGAAGCACATGCAGTAACAGAACAGTTGTTGATTCCCTTTGCCCCTAATTCAATAGACACACGACCTGAAGCTATATCCGGTATCAGCATTGGAATAATAAACGGACTTACACGCTTTGGCCCTTTATCTAAAAACCGCTTATGTTGTTCCTCAAATGCATCTAAACCGCCAATCCCAGAACCAATCCATACTCCAGCACGCTCTGGATCTACATTTTCTCCTATTTGAAGTCCCGCATCTTTTACGGCCATCTTACTTGCAGCAATAGCAAGCTGAGTAAAACGAGCCATTCTCTTTGCTTCTTTGCTGTCCATAAATTCTTCTGGTGTGAAGTTCTTTACTTCCCCTGCCACTTTTACATTAAACTTCTCCGTATCAATCCTAGTCATAGGAGAAATCCCTGACACACCTTTTTTAATATTTTCCCATGTCGTGTAAGCATCGTTTCCTAAAGGCGTTACAGCTCCAATACCTGTAATAACTACTCTTTTCTTCATTGTTTTTCCCCCTCTTTTATATAGAACTACTTTCCCCACCTTAAGCATACGGAGCCCCAAGTTAGCCCAGCTCCAAATCCAACCATCACAATAACATCATCCTCATGAATGAGACCATTTTGGATTTCAGTAAACAGAGCTAACGGAATGGAAGCTGCAGAAGTATTTCCATGTTTCTTTACAGTTGCAGAAACCCTCTCAGTTTCAAGGCCAAACCTTTCTCTTGCTGCATCAATAATGCGGATGTTTGCTTGGTGCGGCACAAGAAAATTAACATCTTCCTTCTGAAGACCTGCCTTTTCCACAACATTCAGGCTGGATTCAGGCATTTGCCGAACGGCAAATTTAAAAACCTCTCTACCGTTCATTTTTACGGTATTAGTTATCTTATCTACTAGCAGGTGTTTACCTCCAGCACCGTCCGCACCTAGTTCAAAAGATAAAATGCCTCTTCCTTTTGAGACCTCACTAAGTACAACAGCGCCAGCACCGTCACCAAATAACACACATGTATTTTTATCTGACCAATCAATAATTTTAGAAAACTTTTCACTGCCGATTACTAAAACATTTTTATATGCACTGGTTTCAATAAATTGTTGGGCGGTAACTAAAGCATATATAAATCCTGAACAAGCAACGTTAATATCCATCGCAGGTACATGTTTTATACCGAGAGCCGCTTGTACCATACAAGCAACTGATGGAAAAGCAGCATCAGGTGTTGCTGTAGCAACTAAAATTAAATCGATATCCTCAGCATCTAAAGATGCATGTAAAAGGGCATTTTTCGCAGCCATAATTGCCATATGGGACGTATCCATATCATCAGTCGCAACTCTGCGTTCTTCAATGCCTGTTCTTGTACGAATCCATTCATCACTTGTGTCCACTATTTTTTCCAAATCAAAATTTGTTACAATATTATCTGGAACATAAGCACCCACACCGATAATCCCAACACATTTCATTTCATCACCCTAACTCCTTAATTTATGACCAGTTCATAATATCTACTATCTATTTGTTATTCTACAGTAAACACTTATGAAAAAAAAGGTTTAAGCAAATAAAAAAGCAGAATGCAGTAGAGTGAGTATTATATGAGTTGCGGTATACAGCGGTTTTAGCTAAATATTAAAGAAAACTCGCCGATTGGCGAGCCCTGCCTTTGGGCGAAGACAGAGGCGTAGTTGCCCTTATACTGTATTCCTAAAATTTCCGACTACGTCGAATCCACTCCTAGCTGGAAATTTATACTTTCCTACAGTGCAAAAAATAAAAGAGGACCCCTTAGAGGAATCCTCAAGCTATCCAATCCGATTCTGATAAAAAGAGCAACTCTCTCTTCTTTCTTATCGCTCAGCCAATACATCAGCAAACGCTTTAACATACTCAGGCAGATCCGGCGGACGGCGACTTGATACAAGATGTCCGTCTACCACCACAGGCTCGTCCAACCATTGTGCGCCTGCATTTTCCATATCATCTCGGATACCCGGTGTGCTTGTTACTTTTTTTCCTTCTAGAATTTTTGCAGAAATAAGCACCCAACCCGCATGGCAAATTTGACCAATTGGCTTTTTTCGTTCCTCCATATGCTGCACTAGCGCAAGAACTTCAGGAAAACGGCGCAGCTTATCAGGCGCCCATCCTCCCGGCACAAGCAATGCATCATACTCCTCAGGATTAATATCGCCAAATGCAAAATCAGATTCTGCCGGAACCCCGTATTTACCTATGTATGTTTCGTTTGCTTTCTCCCCTGCAAGATGAACAATTGCACCTTCCTCGCGCAAACGAAGAATAGGATACCACAGTTCTAAATCTTCACATTCATGATGCACAAGACTAATGACTTTCTTCTCTTTTAATCGCACTAACAGAGCACCTCCTAATGATGTATAAGCTTATTGTAATCTTTTCTCGTGCTTATGGGTAGTATATATCATTCAATTCATCAACAATCCTGACCGTACAAATACCTATGTGCTACAATGCTAGCTCTAAAACAATCGGACAATGATCACTTCCCATTACATGTGAGTGAATATGCGCTTCTTTTATTACACCCCTCAATTTTTCTGAGACGATAAAATAGTCAATGCGCCATCCTATATTTCTCTCCCTCACTTTGTTCATATAGGACCACCATGTATAAGCATCTATTTTGTTTGGATGTAGACATCTAAACGTATCAACGAACCCCGCTTCTAATAATGCCGTCATCTTCTCGCGCTCTTCTTCCGT
Source organism: Bacillus sp. OTU530 (assembly GCF_038440375.1). Classification (NCBI taxonomy): domain Bacteria; kingdom Bacillati; phylum Bacillota; class Bacilli; order Caryophanales; family Bacillaceae; genus Bacillus; species Bacillus sp. OTU530. Next base: position 50,901 of record NZ_JASATP010000011.1, on the reverse strand, counting down.
AAAACCAGAATTCCCCCTATTGGCTCTTGCATTTTTTAGGTCTATTTCGCAGTGAGCTACATTTAAATCTCCGCATAAAACTACAGGCTTGCTTTTGTTCAATTCCTGAAGATAATTACGTACCTCATCTTCCCAAGAAAGCCTAAATTCAAGTCTGGCTAAATCCCTTTGAGCATTTGGTGTATATACATTAACCAAATAAAACTCTGCAAACTCTAGGGTAATGATTCTACCTTCAGGCTCTTCGTCCTTTATGCCAATGCCATATTTTACAGATAACGGTTTCTTTTTAGTAAATATAGCCGTGCCTGAATATCCTTTTTTCACCGCATAATTCCAATATTGAAAGTAGTTTTCTAAGTCAAGTTCAATTTGTCCTGCCTGTAACTTAGTTTCTTGGACACAAAATATATCCGCATCCACCTCTTTAAAATATTCTAAAAATCCTTTGCGTACACATGCTCTAATGCCGTTAACATTCCAAGAAATGAGTTTCATAAATACTGGTGTTCTCCTTGTTTCATAATATATTTAAAATCTCTTCTGGCATATGAACCATATAATCTGGTTTTTCCGGTGTAACCAGCTCAACTGAGTCATATCCCCATCCGACCCAAATTATTTTCACAGGAACTTTCTTACAGGCAATGATATCCCTACACTCATCACCGATATAAATAACCTCAGACCCTTTTAGCTTATTTGTTTGCAAGAATTTCTTAATAACTTGATCTTTTCCAAAAATCTTACTTGAACATAGGACCTCTTTCACGCTATCTACTGCATTTTCCCGCAAAAATTCCTTAATATTCCCCTCAGAGTTAGAAGAAATAATAACGATTTGATAACCTCTGCTTTCTAACTCATCTAATAGTAATTTCACTCCATCAAACAAAATAATATCCTTAATAGATTTCTTGTATAAACGATATACCTCAGGTACTACAAGAGGTATTTTGTACAGTGGGAAATTTAACTGTTTGGCCCGCTCCTTTATAGACAGCTTCCTTAAAGCATCTAAATCCTGATGATGTATTTTTTTAAATTTATACTTATCAGCAAGCTGATTCCAAGTCGATATGAATACATCTTTTGAATCGGCCAACGTGCCATCGAAATCAAACAAAATATACTTAATCATAATCATTCACCTTCTGTTCCCTCTAATTTGATACGATTTTCTAACTCATGCTAGTTTATAGTATATATGAGAAAGAGCAGGGCCAATATGTTTTCTTCATAGAAATGTCCTTTCTCCTCATTCATGCTTTTTACCATATAACAAATCTATCTCGTTTGGCTTCATTTTTCTTTCTCCATTCATCCCGCATTTTTCGCAAGCACGGGTTGCATTCTTTCAGTCGCTCCATTGAACTACCCCCACCTACTCGCTAATGCTCCTTGAGGTGCGGAATTCTGTATTTTCTTCCTAGGAAGCGAAATACAGAGCCGCTCAACAGGCTTCTCATAGGACAAATAGGGAGAGCTCACACTTCCTTGTACGTGACAAAGCCACCGAGGTGACCTTGTCTCACACAAGTAGTGATAGTTGCTTCTCTTTTTTCACCCTATACGTGTTGCGCTGTTCTTGCACCAATGCACCCACCATTCTGGAGCTCAATCCTTCTGGCTTTTGCGGCAAAATGATGGTGATGCAAGAACAGATGATGCCATTCCAAACGAAGTCAGGCTTCCCTTTCTTCTAACCAAACTTTTGGTACATACTTCTGCAAAACATCACGTTCTGCTTGTGTCAGCCCATAGTTACAAATCTCTTTGTTGAATAATGGATAAGATTGGCCCGATACATGATAGAATACGTACGGACGAAGCGCTTTGAATGCTTTTGTCAACACACTCCATTGTTTCCAGTGATGCTCCCCATCCTTACGTTCTGTATAGGTTTGCAACACCTTTGGCACCTGTTCCTTCAGGTTCATGCCGCGTCTGCCAATGACATAAGAAGCTGCTTGATGGATGGAAATATGCATCTGTTTCATATACTTCATCTTCCCAATCTGGCTTGTGAAGGCAGGATTCACCTCAAACACAGCGACTCCCATTTTAGCAGCTCGGCTGTGAATACTATCCTGCATCTTTTTATAGGCAAACAGGCTCATCCTTCGGTTTTGCTTCCGATTGCGGTAACGTCCGGCAGACTTGGAGAGGGTTGTATCCAATGCTTCTAACACAATTGGCTTATTCCTTTGAACGGCGATGTCCACCAAACAAATCGCTTCTGCTTCTAGGATTTTTGTAATTTGTCCGCTTCGTTTTCCTTCTAAGGAGAAATAGAGACAGGAGGAGGAAAGTAATTGTCCTTGTCCATTCACATGGGAGAAGGCAATATGATTGTAGTTGAGATCTACACCAATGACACCGTCTGCTTTTGAATAATTGATAGGAGGATGTTCTGGTTCTTCTATCATGCATTTGATGATGTAGTACGTACCATGGTCTTCGATGGACCAACCCATTGACTGGCCATCCTTCTTTTTATTTTGACAGGAAAGCTGCGTGGCGATAGATTCTTGCACCTGATCTTGTCCATAAGGAAAATACACATAGGGAAGTATAAGCGCTTGTCCCGTAATACTTCTGACGTGTAAGGTTTTGCTTGGCGCATCATATTGGAACACAAAGTTCCCATACTTCGCATCCTTCCGTCCAGAGAGCGTCATCTTGGCGTTTCTTTTGTAACAAAATGCATGTCTCCACGCTGCATGACTCTTTTGATCCTTACACATTGTATATTGCTTACGAAAGAAGGAACGAGAGCCAAACAAAGCAGAAGAAATCGTCTGTTTCAATGTCTCCTTTTTCTGCTCCTGCCGAAGGAGACGATGCCGAAGTTGTCCGATTCTTGCCTTGAGAAGTTTGAGCTCTTTATCTATATACCGATGTTCAAACAGGTAGAGGGAGAACCAAACCTGTGTCTCGTTCTTACGATGAAGCGCATATACCGCACCGGAAGGGGTTTGATGCACCCGATACCCCATTCGCTTATGCAATTTCGGTTTTCTATCCACAATTGATTGCTTCATGTTTCGCAATGCCGTCAGCTTGCTGCGCTCGTTTTTTAGTTTCTTTTGAATGGATTGAAGGGTAACATCTACCTGTTTCAGATACAGCACCTGTAATTCCTTTTGCGATGTACGAAGAGCGTTTGCCTGTTGGACTGCGCTATTCGTATAGTAGTCATCTAGTTGAAATCGTTTCTTAATCGCAAGGTGAAGAGTGCCTTCATACGGCTTGTTCCCCGTGCGTAGATGTTTTGTTTGCCAAGCATAAGCCGTGCGCATGGCTCTATTATAGAGACGGAGAGAATGAGAGAGTTCCTGATTCAAATCGTGGGGGACCCTGTGTTTATAGATTCGATTGGAAAAATAACACTTCTTCATTCCCCCCTCCTCCCTTCTGGTTCATTTTGGTAATTATATATTACCAAAGGAACATACGTTTGTCTAGTGGGCTTTTCCTATTCAAACATGCTAGGCGAATCGCCTAGCCGACATTCATCCCCCACTTACCACTGGGCTACGCTCACCACGTGCTTGAAGTGGGGGTCTTCTGTTAGAAAATGATAAAGGTTAGCCAAACTCGAACAAATATATTGACAATAATTTTTATTTATGATATGATTAATATTTAAACGTTTACAAACTCTTTCTTTGGTGGTAAATTATTCATGTAATATAAAAAGGGAGAGGATTAAATGAAACTACATAAAGGATTAGCAATGTTAGAATTAAAAATTCAAGGCTTCAGATTAAACCCAACACTGATATGGGATGATGAAATGGCGGTTTTAATTGATACTGGTATGCCTGGACAATTGGAGCAAATACGCCTAGCTATGAGTGAAGCGGGAGTATCTTTTGATAAATTGAAAGCGGTAATTCTAACCCATCAGGATTTAGATCACATTGGCTCTCTTCCTGAGATTCTCAACCAATCGAATAACAACATCGAAGTGTATGCACACGCTCATGATAAACCATATATTGAAGGAACATTACCTCTCCTTAAAACAAACCCAAATAAAATAAGTAAAGAACAATGGGCATCATTGCCAGAACAAATGAAGTTCTTATACAAAAATCCCCCAAAAGCAAAGGTAGATCAAACCTTGGAAGATGGCCAAGAACTTTCCTATTGTGGCGGTATCCAAGTTATCTTTACACCAGGTCACACGCCTGGGCATATTAGCCTCTATTTAAAACAAAGTAAAACCCTTGTTGCAGGTGATGCTATGGTAGTAGCTGATGGCGTTTTACAAGGACCTGTTCCACAAACGACATCGGATATGACAACTGCAATAAATTCTCTAAAAAAGCTTTTGCACCTCGATATTGAAACAGTGATTTGTTATCACGGTGGTTTATGTAATATTACGGAGAAAAAACAACTAGAAAACTTGGTAAAGTAATCAATATACATTGAGATATTACATAGTACGGAACATAAATACCCATTTTCATTTCCTGATTATTTCTGAATAACTATGATAAAAGGGTCGGCAAGGATCACTACCGACTGGATTGTGTAAGAGTAAAATGCTAAGGGGGCGTTACGTTTGATGAATGATATCCAAGGAGTTCGCAAAGAAGTGTTGCAAAGCGTTTCAGGCCTAACAAATTTACAATTAAACGAAAAACAGGATGGCAAGTGGAGTATTATGCAAGTGTTGGAACACCTATACCTAACAGAGAAGTTAATTGTAAATAAGCTGAAGGCCGTAATGGCAAGTAGTGAGGAAGCAGCGGCAGAGGATAGACCTATTCATCTAGTAATAAATCGCGATCATAAAATTGTAGCTCCACAATTTTTAACACCTTCTGACGATTTTATAACACTTGCTACGATACAAGAAAAATTGCTTGCGTCACGTACTTCTCTAGAGGAATTTCTTGCTGATACTGATCAAGAGGAGCTGCGAAAACGTTCATTACTCCACCCAGTTTTTGGTCTTCTCAATATAAAACAATGGGTAGAGTTCATTGGTTTGCATGAGAAGCGCCATTTGGCGCAAATTGAAGAGCTAAAACAAGAGTTAGGATTGCGTGAATAACATCAAGTGCAAACAATGCTAATGCTCGCCTCTTTCTGCGAAGGAATTGCCGAGCAAGAACCAGCTGCTCTTTTATTGATCGTTAACTAATGGAACATGATAGGTTTTGTTTTAGTTCAACCTATCATGTTCACCAGTATACTAATATTTTAATTAGCAATCTTATTTGTGACCATAATCGTCATCACTTTTATAATAATCGTAGTAACCCTTTTGATGATCATCATTGGAGTAACCTTCTTTGTAATTATAATTGTCATCAGATTTATGATCCTGATCTTCTTGGTAGTAAGGTTCGAATAGACATTTCTAGCCGGGAGACCATTCGACGTAGTGAGAAATTTTAGAAATACAGCATAAGTACAACTACGCCTCGTCAATATTTTTAATAGCTAATGGATTTATAGGTATATATATATTAATTGTTGTTCCTTTGCCAGCCTCACTCAAAATATCCACCGTTCCACCGTGAGTTTCAATGATTTTCAAGGTGGTCATCATCCCTAATCCAGTTCCTTTATCTTTTGTTGTATAAAATGGGAGTCCGATTTTAGGCAACAACTCCTCTGGAATCCCGCAACCGTGATCAACAACTTGGATACACACACCCTCTTTACAATCGTTTTGTAAGTTGACCCTTATCTTTCCTCCATTAGGCATGGATTCGATGGCATTTTTTATAAGATTAATAAAAACCTGTTTAATCTGGGCCCCAACACAATTTACAAGCGGCAGCTCGTCCGAACTTACATCAATATCAACTTTATTTATAAGGGCTTGGGAGTGAAGCAATATAACGACGTTGTCTACCATTTCTTTTATGTCTTCAAAATGAAACTGATGGACTTGCGGTTTAGCTAATAAAAGCAACTCCCCCGTAATGGTTTCAATCCGATTAATTTCCTCTAACATAATATGAAGATAATCTTGTAAATTGTCTGTACTCGAAGTTTTCATGAGCTGCAAAAAACCTTTAAGTGATGTAAGAGGATTTCGGATTTCATGCGCAATGGAAGCGGAAAGCTGTCCAACAGCTGAGAGCTTTTCAGATCGAAGCAACCTTTCTTCCGTTTGTTTCTCCATTGTGATATCTTTCGCAATTCCATACACACCTACAATATCGCCATCTACTATAATGGGAATATTTGTAACATTTACATAAACGATGTGCCCATCCTTATGCAATGCTCTTGCTTCATAATTTTGAGTTATACCGTTGGCAGCATTTCGATAATATTGCTTTACCCTTGCTAAGTCGTCTTCATGAACTAACGGCACAAACGATAATTGTAATAACTCTTCTTCAGTATAACCAAACAATGATTCTGTTTTTGAATTTACACTTAGATAATTTCCATTTAAGTCAAAGGAATAAACTGCATCAGGATTTTGTTCAAACAATGATTTATAATGCTGCTCATGTTGTTTTAAGGTTTTCTTCTGTTTTGTAATATCTTTAAAACATATAGAGAGACCATTTGATGAAGGATATGCTCGTACATCAAACCATGTATCTAGCGGCGGAAAATATGCGTCAAAGATTACAGGCATTTGTTCAGTAAGAGCTTTATGGTACTGTTTATAAAACGGCAGGTTAACAGCTTCCGGAAATTCTTCCCATACATTCTTGCCGATTAGATCATCACGATTGCGAAATAAGAGATAACTAGCCTCATCATTTATATAGGTAAAGCACCAATTTTCATCTAGTGAAAAAAAACCATCGGTGATTCTATCTAGGATTTCTATTGCATTTGCTTGCAAAATCTTCATAAGAAAATCATCACCTCAACCATATGATAGATACAGTGTTATATTCCATTTATTCCCTTGCAATTCCTGCTTTACAAATACGTATTAGTGTAATCAAATTATTTCCGCTAAACTAGCCGATAAGAATAATAAACAGCAAAACCCCCCACCTTACAATGGTTAAAGTGGGGGGTTGCTGTTATGCCTTTTGTATATGTAAGTAATCTAATGCCAGCTTAGCATTCTCTCTTGCTTTTTCTACCGTATCAGCAGACGATAATGCTACAGCCACGCGGCGGCCTACCTTTGTCACAGGTTTTCCGAATACCCGAACCTGTGTATTTGGTACAGCTAAAGCCTCACTCAATCCACTAATTGCATACTCATTCAATTCTTCAGTTGATTTTAATGGACGACTCGCTCCAGGTGTTACAAGGGTAATTTCAGGAATAGGAAATCCTAAAATTGCTCGAACATGTAATGCAAACTCTGATAAATTCTGAGTAGCAAGGGTAACAAGGCCTGTATCATGCGGACGCGGAGACACCTCGCTGAAGTACACCTGATCTCCAGATAAGAAAAGCTCTACCCCAAACAACCCATAGCCTCCAAGCTCCTCTGTAATGGTTTGAGCAATCTGTTTTGCTTCCTGGATTTGCTTCTCTGTCATATAATGAGGCTGCCAAGATTCAATATAGTCTCCATCCTTCTGTATATGGCCAATTGGAGGACAAAATAACGTTCCATTCACCGTGCGCACAGTAAGAAGAGTAATCTCTGAATCAAATCGAATAAATTCTTCGATGATAACTCTTCCATTTTGCACTCGGCCTCCTTCCATAGCTATTTTCCAGCACTCCTCCAATTGTTCTTCAGAACGACAGACACTTTGTCCTTTTCCCGAAGAACTCATAAGCGGCTTAATTACGCATGGAAAACCAATTTCTTTAGCACCCTGTACAAATTCTTCATATGTATCAGCAAATTGATATTTGGCTGTCGGAAGCTGTAGCGTTTCAGCAGCTAACCGACGAATCCCTTCACGATCCATCGTGAGCTTGGCTGCGCGTGCAGTAGGAATTACTTGAAATCCTTCCTCTTCTAGTTTGACTAGTTCAGATGTGGCGATTGCCTCGATTTCCGGTACAATTAAATCAGGCTGTTCCTTTTCAACAATCTCTCTTACTCGCTCCGCATCCAGCATGTCAATGACATAGCTTCGATGCGCCACTTGCATAGCTGGAGCATGTTCGTATCGATCTACAGCAATCGTCTCAACACCAAGACGCTGCGCTTCAATTATAACCTCTTTCCCTAATTCACCTGATCCTAATAATAAAATTTTCTTCGATTGATACATACGATTGCCCCTCCCTTATCTCTTCACAGTTATTATAAACGAACTATTGTAAAACAAAAACGTTTTTGTTCGTTTTTTAGAGCGTATATATAATTTGAAATCGTTCATATTCTAAAACATTAGATAATTAACGAACTATTCATTAAAAATCATGCGATTTCATATGTATTTCAGGAATGCATCGTAACGTTATACTATTGTCTAGTCTCGCAGTTCTTTTATATAGAATGTACGTTGCCGCGGCCCATCAAACTCACAAAAATAAATCCCTTGCCAAGTTCCAAGCAGGAGTTGCCCATTTGTGACAATCACATGCTGTGACGCGCCAACCGTACTCGCCTTCATATGTGCAGCTGTATTCCCTTCTGCGTGGCGATCTAGCTGGTGATGCCAAGGATATACTTCATCAAAGCGACGGATCATATCCCGTTTCACATCAGGATCCGCATTCTCGTTGATTGTAATCCCAGCCGTTGTATGCGGACAATATACGACAACTGCGCCTTCCTTGAGATGTTGTTCCGTTATAAATGACTGAACGATATCTGTAATTTCAAGCATTTCATCTCGTGTTGATGTACGCAATGTGAATTTTTTAAGCATATTTCTTCTTTCTCCCTTACATTTCTTTTTACACAATTTCAACATGAAAATCAGATTATTTCAAGTATACACCATCATTCGGAATGGAGATTTAATAGATTGAGTCTCTTAATCCTAGCATAGATTATATCTACTCATTAAACGAATTACAAATATTCCCTCTAATGTAAAAATAGCAAGAATTTTGCTGCAAAAAACGAAGGAAAATGTCTATCACTTTAAGGTTATCTAAAGAGTATTTCATGTTATAATCTTGTAAAAGTTAACAAAAGTGGGAATGAAGCAGGGAAACTGGAGGAACTATTATGTTAATCGAAGATTTAATCCATCAATTCATCTTAATTAAAAAACGAGAGCCTTCACATTCTAGTGAGCTGCTCCGCTATATTAAGAAGAGTTATATATACGGAGAATTATCTGCCGTTGAATATAAAAAACTATTTCTCGATTTGAATTTAACAAGCATAACAAGAAAAGAACGATATTCTTTAAGCACAAATACAAATTTTTAATATAGAATACAAGCTTTGTACATTGGTTGATAAGATTTGTATTTTTATTTTCTTTAAATACGGCTTGCAGCTCTAGACAAGACAATAAAGTAAAGGGATGGGGAACTATGATGAAAATAGGTTATGCTATTTGTACAAATTGCGGATGTAATAAAGCTACGGTAGAGGTTTATCGTTGTCAAGATTGTAAAAAAATGTATTGTAAAAAATGTCTCGAGGATGTTGCTAACTGCTCAAATCCAGAATGTGGAACAACAAGCCTTGAACACAAAGGTTATATTCAACCATTTGATGAAGCACTATGAAGTAACACCGTGTCGATACAGCGTTGCTTACAAAGCACCTGCCTTAAGTAAGAAATAGAATTTTTTATCAATATACAGAAAAAAAGAAGCTATCCATCTACACCTAGTAGTTGTCTAGCTTCTTTTCTTCGTTCAATGGGCTTTTTCAGTGCCTCCCTCCTCATTCCTTAAGGAGGAGGACTTCTTTCCGGAAAGCCTGTTAAAATATTGACTATATCTGTAGTTACCCATCGTAATAATACTATTCGGAGAACATCGCCTTACTTCTCAAGATAACTTACTATAAAACAATATTTTACCCACTATATTTACTTAATTTGAATAAACGGAGCAGCATCTCCGCTAACTTGAGGAAGCTTGCCATCCCACTTTTCAATTTTCTTCATCTCGACAATCTCTGGAGATAAGGACTCCTTCAAGATGCGGTTTGCTTCTGCTTTCCCCTTCGCTTCTTCAATATCACGCTCAGCTGCAACAATGGCTTGTTGCTTTTCAATCTCCAACTTTTCTAATTGCTGCTGTGCATCTACTACACCTTGAATGGCTTTTGCTGTATTTTCGTCTGGCTTAGGAGCCTCAAGTGTCACAGAATCCACCATAAAACCAGTAGCACTTACAATGTCACGAAACTCTTTTTCAATAGCTGCGTTAATTTCGCCTTGATGCTGAAACACCTCAAGCACTGAATACGTGGAAAATACATTCAATGCTGCTTTCTTGATACGAGTTTGCAGCCAGCCGCTTTCAATCACTTCTGGATCCTGCCCCTTGAACTTATTGTAGATGTCCGGCAGCTTTTCAGCATCATTTGAGTAATCATATGACAAACTAATAGCTAAAGGTTTACCATCCTTTGTTTGAACATTAAATTCTTGTACATGTACCGTCTCAGTAGATACTGGATACTCCGTCACACGTTTGAATGGGGACACTAAATGCCACCCCTGACCAAGCGTTTCCTTCTCGACACCTGTGCTTCTGCTATAAACTACTCCCATATGACCTTGATCAATTACTTCCACACTCATTGCTGTTAAAATCCCGCCAACTAAAAGTCCTACACCTAATATGGATGCTCCTACAATTCTTCTCATTATTTTTTCTCCTCCTTAAAAAAGTTTTTAATTTTTGCAGCTACATTTCCCATAAAATCAAAGGCTCCTAATTTCCCTGCAATAACCCAAATCCCTATCAATAAGAAAACCAGCAATATTAGACCGACTAACAGTGAAAACATACAGTTCCTCCCTTGCCTTACAAGAAGCTTTTTTATAGATTCCTAGAATGAATAACTTTAAACGCACAGTAAATATTTAGCTTGAAGCACTTTTTCCTGCTCTTTTAAATTACCCCGACTTCACTAACAAGAGTTACTATGTATGATGCGTGTATTGTCCAGCCCTTCCTTTCGGCCAATCATCAAAAATGAATGAACTATCAAAAAAATCTTTCATATCATTTTGATTTAAATAGTTATGTATAATTTATATCTACTTTTACTTAGGAGAATTAATTCATAAAAAGAATAACTATCTGCTCTTTCTTGCAACGAGCTTAAAACACTCGTCTTTCAGCATGCTCTTCAGCTCTGTCTGTACGCTCTACTATATCTCTTGCTGACCATTGCATACCTCATAAAAAAATTTATTCATAAATTATGTAACAATCCTACTCTCAATATATAAAAATCATACACAAAGCAACCAGCACTCCTCCATACGGAATGTCTTATTAACAGTTATATCCTTCTTTTGGATTCAAGATAGTTTTTAATTTTTGCTTTTGTAGTAGCCCAATCCTGTTCTATGATGCTGTAAAATACTGAATTACGATAAGAGCCATCTTGCCGGATCATATGGTTTCTTAAAACCCCTTCCTTTACCCCTCCTATTCGTTCAATCGCTTTTTGTGACCGCAAATTTCGTTCATCCGTCTTAAATTGTACTCGGATTATCCCTAAAGTCTCAAAGCAGTATTCTAATAACAAGTATTTACATTCTGTGTTTATGTTTGTCCCCCATACAGAAGGATTCAACCAGGTCCAGCCAATTTCCACACTTTTGTTTGGCCGGGAAATTCCTAAAAATCTTGTGGTACCAAGCACTTTATTATTCTCACGAAGCAAAATAACAAATGGAAACTCTTCTCCCAAACGTTTTCTCTTTAACGCTTCTTCTACAAAGGATTGCATATCAGCTAATGTGTTCATTCCTCTCGGTAAATGTGTCCAAATATCTCGTTCTTTCCCACTTTCATATAAACCTTGTACATGATATCTCTCCATGGGTACAATTCGCACAAGATCTCCTCTTAATTCATCAAACAAAATCTCCATATTATCACCCTTCCTTTTTAATCCATTTTATCATGTAAGGATATGAAAAATATGCCAATTTTTCAGACGAAACGCCTACATAAATCTATTTGCATAGAAAAAAACACAAAAAGAGGCTTCTCACAAGCCTAATGAGCTCATGAGAGGCCTCTCGGAGAGTAGTGATTTAGAGTCGATTGGAAAGCCCTGCCCTTGGGTAAAGACAGAGGCTTGGTTACACTTACACTGTATTTCTACAATTTTCGGCTACGTCGAATTCACTCCTAGCTGAAAATTTATACTTTCCTACAGTGTAATAAAACGCTCCCTAATAAACCTTGATATATTAAGGTTTATCCATTCCATGTACATTCATATCCCGCTTATACCTAATAAAGGCGATAAAATCACGAATTTCTTCAGATGTTAACAGTTGTTGGTCTAAGCTGATGCTTTGGTTAGCCGTTTTTAATAATGACGCGAGCTCTAGCTGAACGATTTTATGATCTGATCGGGCTAGGATATAATCGACTGTTGTATCAAATAAATCTGCCATTTGACATAAAGCATGCAGCGGCGGCTCTCTATATCCTGATTCATAACCCGCATATGTGCTTTTGGCAATTCCGAGGCGATCTGCTGTTTCCTGCATAGACCAATTTCTGCTTTTTCTAAGATCTGCCAAACGTTTTAACATTCTGTTTCTGCTCCCCATACTAATTTTTCCTGATTATAACACGCAGGAAAATAATAAGAAAGATAAATGTACGCATTTTGAATACAATAGTTGCTTTTTTAATGCTTTTGATTTTATAATATTCCATATAAATACGCAAATTGCGCACGAAATTACAAATAGAGGGGTTAATCATGAAGAAATTATTATTACTTGCAACGGGAGGAACAATAGCATCTATAGAAAGCAATGAAGGGCTGGCTCCAGGATTGTCTGCTGAGGAATTGTTACATCATTTTGAAAATACTCCTCAAACTATCCAGGTAGATTGCAAAATCCTGATGAATCGCGATAGTACAAACATGCAGCCGGAGCATTGGATTCAAATGGCACAAGCCATTGCAGAGCATTATGAGCAGTATGATGGATTTGTGATTACTCATGGGACGGATACACTAGGCTATACATCCGCTGCGTTATCTTACATGCTAACAAATTTACAAAAGCCTGTTGTCATTACAGGTTCGCAGGTTCCAATTAGTTTTAAGAAGACGGATGCGAAAAAGAATGTTGCAGATGCGCTTCGGTTTGCAAGCGAAGATATTGGCGGTGTCTTTGTAGTATTCGACGGCCGGGTTATTATTGGGACAAGAGCTGTAAAAATGAGAACGAAGAGCTATGATGCCTTTGAAAGTATTAATCATCCATATGTCGCATATATAAGCGGAAATGATGTTGCATATAGCTGGAAGCCGGCACAAACTCAAAGTCCGTTTGCACTTAACGCCAGCCTTTGTCCTGATGTATTTTTAATGAAATTATATCCGGGAATGAAGCCTGAAGTGTTTGATTTTATCAAGAAAATGTACAAAGGTGTTATTATCGAGAGCTTCGGAAATGGAGGGTTACCCTTTGAAGACCGAAGCTTGTTGCCAAAAATAAAGAATTTAACAGAAGCTGGCATTTCGGTCGTAATTACGACGCAATGCTTAGAAGAAGGCGAAGATTTATGCCTATACGAGGTAGGAAGAAAAGTAGCCCACTATAATGTAATCTTATCAGGTGATATGAACACAGAGGCAATTGTCACAAAGCTCATGTGGACACTCGGAAAAACAACGGAAATAGCAAATGTGAAACAAATAATGGAATCTCCAATCGCTTGGGACCGCTCCACCGATTCTGAAAAGGAAGATTAAAGAAAATTTCTTAAAAAAATAAAGAAGCGAAATGGGCAGTATAAGCCTATTTCACTTCTTTATTATTGCTGTACCTGTTTCTTTGGTATATACTCCGTTACCATGCTATTTTTAAGATCTTTTTTCGCATACACTTTATGAATCATATAACCATACAAGGAAGCTAACACCTGCTGAAATAACATCCCAATTACAACTGGCACAGCTACAGGGGCCGGGAAATAGGATACAGCCAAAACAGCACCCGCACTAATATTCCTCATACCGCCAGTAAATACGAGTGTCACAGTATCATCTCGCCCCCACTTAAAAAGACTGCTAATTAGCCAAGAAAATAAATAGCCTGAAGAAGCAATACCGAACACAACAACAGCAATTAAAATGAGCTTACCATCTATATGAGATAGATGCGGGGCAATAATAGAGCTATTAATCATTACAACGGCAGCCAGGCCGACTTTAGAAACAGGGGCTAATTTTGTTCCCCAGGTTTCTTTTACCTTCCCCGCAGTAAGCTCGTTCAAAAACATCCCCAAAACGGAAGGGATAACCACCATTCCAAATAACCCTTTCATCATTCCAAACACATCCATTACGATCTTCTCCCCGACAAATAGCGAAAGGCTGTATGGCACAATAAAGGGAGAAAGAAATGTGTCAATTAAAATAAGAGAAAGAGCTAGGGCTATGTTTCCTTTGTAAATAGAAATCCAAATAAAGCTTGTAATTCCTGTTGGGATCATAACCGCTAAAATAAGTCCTGTAACGGTAAACATATCCTTGCTAAAGATAAGGTGACCAATTCCCCAAGCCCAAGCAGGCATAATGACATGTAAAATAAGCAGTGCTGTTAGCATAGGCAAAGGGTGGGAAATCACTTGCCGCAGAGATTTGAAATTGGAACTTAAACTGCCAGCAAAAGTCATAAAAGCAAAAATCCATGGGACTAAATAGGAGTAAGACTTAAAGCTATCCGTCAAGATAACTCCTATTATTACACTAATGGGAGTAATAGCCGGCATACACTTTTCCAACTGCCGATTTATTTGTTGCAACATCTCTCTTTCACTCCTATTGTATATATGTCAAGACTACATGTTTTCAATATATTGTATTATACCACAGTTTTTCTGGGGCATTTGAAAATATCAGATAAGCCATCAAACTTTTTCCAAAGAAATAATCCATAAAATCGCCGATTGGACTAATGAAAAGCACTGAACAATCCATACTAAAAAATGTGAGCAATCCTCATTTGCTTGCAATAGCTGTTAAAAGGAGGTTAAACCACTATGGCTAAAAAGTATTTTCAAGAGGGAAAGATTAACCAAAATGCAGATGCAACCTCTAGTAACAAATATGAATTCTCCACAGAAACGGACCCAAAGTCAGCTATGGGAGCCGCTGGAAATACAAGTAAAAAACAAAATGCGAATAAACAGCAATAGTGTAGAAGCAGAGAACACAGCCAACATATTTTGTGATGCAACCAAAAATCCCCGCTCCTTAGAGCGGGGATTTCTAATATACTATCCTTGCTGTTTTCCAGCATTTTGATGATTCGGTGTATCTTGATACTTTTGCTTTCCATTATTTGTAGCTTGTGCACTGAACTCCCTAGAATACTCTGTGTTGAGGTTTGCATGAATTCGATTGTTTTTAGATGCTTTATCTTTTCCCATGTTTTGGCCTCCTGAGCACGATTGGAGAAATAGCCACTGCTCCCTTCTCCGCTCATAGTTTGACCGCAAACATAAAAATCATGCAAATTTACCTGCTTTCAACATCAACCGATACAATTTCGTTCAATTCCTTTAAGGAACTATATATATCCGTTGTATACAGATTTTCCGCAGCGAGAATTACCATCTCCAACTGCCGCTGACCATCCTTTACATCCTTCACTTTGACACGCTTCACCTGGATATGTAGTTTCTTGATTTGCTTGAAAATTGCATTTAAGTCTTGGCTCTCGTTCACAATCAGTTTAAGGGACAAATCCTTCTGTCTTAAAGAGCTAGGACCGACTCGCTTGATAACAAATGGAAATACGTTAATGGCAAGAATAATAAGTAGCATAGCGACAACAGCTTCTAAATAAAAACCCGCTCCTACGGCGATTCCTAAAGCCGAAGCTGCCCAAACCATGGAAGCAGTCGTCAAACCTGAAATTACATCATTGCTTCTCCTTAAAATTACACCTGCTCCTAAGAAACCCACTCCACTAACAATTTGTGCAGCAAGACGCATTGGATCCATATTCGTATGCCCTGGCACAGAATATTTAGCAACCGACTGAATCGAAACAATTGTGATTAAGCAGCTTGCAACAGAGATAACCATGCTTGTTTTCACTCCAAGCGGTTTATTCTTTAACTGCCTATCAAGACCGATGAACAAACCAAGGAAAAGAGAAATCAATAGTTTCGCAAAAAATGGAAGAGTCATCATCAGCCCCCCTTGTCTTTGTTCGATGTTTGTTCCTTATAATACCATAAAAAATGAAGCTTGTGTAAAGAAAGAACAAAGCATCCCCTGAAGAAAGCTCGCCGATTGGCGAGCCCTGCCCCCTGCGAAGATAGAGGCATAGTTGCCCTTATACTTTTTATTCCTAAAATTTCTCGCTACGTCGAATGGGCTTCCTGCTATAAATTTATACTTAAAGTGTAAACAAAAAAGACCTCAGCTGCATTAGACAGTGGAGCCTTCTTTGTTATTTTTTATTTTGCTTCGTTTTCACTGTTAGGTGCACATGCTATGTCAGTACATCCATCACCCGCAGAATCATGCAAAATCGTAAGGGGCTGTTCTTCACTCCACGCTTTTTCTAATGCTGATAAGAACACCTCGCTTGGCTGCGCGCCGGAAATTGCGTATTTTCGATTTATGACAAAGAACGGAACACCTTGGACACCAATCGTTCTCGCTTCCTGCTCATCCTTGCGCACTTCTTCTGCGTACTCCTCTCCAGCTAACATATTGGCAGTTTCATTTGGATCTAAACCAATGTCTTTAGCCAAAGCCACCAATATTTTATGATTGCCAATATGTTCTGAATCAGTAAAATGAGCTCGCAATAGCCGCTCTGTCATTTCATGCATCTTTCCGTGATGGGCCGCGAAATACATCAGGCGATGTGCATCAAATGTGTTTGTCTGAATCGCTGTATTAAAGTGAAAGGTCAATCCAACTCCTGCTGCTTGCTGCGCAACATTATTTGTCATTGCTTGTGCTTGTTCATAGCTCATCCCGTATTTCGCAGCAAGCATTTCATGCGTATCATGCTTACTATCACGATCAGCATGCGGATCAAGCTCAAAGCTACGGTATATCACTTCCACCTGATTTTGCTGAGGGAATTTCGCCAGCGCTTGCTCAAAACGGCGTTTTCCAATATAACAGAATGGACATACAAAATCAGACCATACTTCAATTTTCATTTTATAGCCTCCATTTAAAATAATTCTTAGCTATCATATCATGTTCCTATCCCAAGTAACACGTGCCACGTTTTGAACACAAAACAAAAAGCCGCGCCTATGTGCGCAGCTAACATAAAAGAAATTTCTTTATTCCTCCCTTCATTATTTCTCTTATCTATAGAAGATCCCCTACGGATCTTATTCTCAAATAAAAGATAAGCTCCCCTCCTTAAAATGGATTATGATTTATTTCCATGCACATGGTTCTGCACGCGGAAGCGGAAATTTCCAATCACCTGGACCAAGAAAGCGTAAAGAAACCATACCAAGCCAAGCGTTTTCTTCGAACAGCCTCATCTTAAGCACCCTAATTGGAGTATCCTTCAATTTTTCACGAGCTACATATATGTTATTTTGCGTCTTCTTGTGATCCACTCGGGCAATTCTTGTCATAATTCGTTTCACAGCTTTCTCCTGTCCTTTTCGGTTTCCTTTCTCACCCGTCTTCGGAACAATGAACAATAGCTGTTCTGTGACTTTCATTGTCTCAGCCTTCTTGCGCTTCATTTTGCGCCGTACTGTTGCCTGCTCTTTTTCTTTGTGCACGAGCATGTATTCATATCCCTGTGCTGTGTCTCTTCGAACAATAGAAAGCATCGGTGTTATCATGCACTCTAATTCTTCGCCTGCCACTTCCGTATTCATTGGCGAAGGCGGCTTCAGCTTCAAGAGCTGCGGAGCCGGTTTTCCTTCCTTCTTAGCAGCAAAGTTAGATTGCAGCAGCGCCACCTTGCCTACAAAGCCGAATTCTTGTAATTCGCCCTGCTCGTCTAACAGCACGCGCAATAGCGGCTCCTTGACAACTCCTGCCCCATCAGCAAGTTTTGCTTTTAAACCAGAAAAGCTAACAAAGATGCAAGTGTGATTCTGTTCTAGCTGCGTTCTCACAACTTCCATGCTATCCCCACCTTCTCCGGACACTTACAGGTATCTCTTACCTGTAACTATTAATTTCTCATAAATTTCCTATATTCCTTCTGTATCTATACCGATTTCCTCTCGTCATTTTTCTGCTGCCATCGAGTTTTATTTCCTTTTATCGAGCGATCACAAGAAAATCCCCTATCGAAATTATCAGATTGCCGATGAATGCTGTAAAATGATTAAAATTTACTTTTACAAGAAGATATTTCATCAGCTAACAATATTCAGGGGTAAAATAGAGTAGAAATGTGCTAAAATAGTTTTGGTGCGGAGATTTTATATCCTTCCGCGAGATTTTTACAGTGATAAAGGAGAATACACATGGAAAAAGTACTTGTTTTCGGACACAAAAACCCAGACACAGATTCAATTTGTTCCGCAATCGCTTATGCGGCATTAAAGAAGGAGCTTGGAGTAGATGCAGAGCCAATCCGTTTAGGCGGCGTAAATAACGAAACGCAATTTGCCTTAGACTACTTCAAAGCAGAAGCGCCTCGCTTAGTGGAAAAGGTTGCAGCTGAAGTAAACAACGTAATCTTAGTAGACCATAACGAACGCCAACAAAGTGCAGATGATATCGATCAAGTTCGTGTATTAGAAGTTATCGACCATCACCGCATTGCGAACTTCGAAACAAGCGACCCATTATACTACCGCGCAGAGCCTGTAGGCTGCACAGCAACAATTTTAAATAAAATGTACAAAGAGCGCGGCGTAGAAATTTCCAAACAAGTTGCAGGTCTTATGCTATCTGCTATCATTTCTGACTCTTTACTTTTTAAATCTCCGACATGCACAGAGGAAGATGTAGCAGCAGCTCGCGAGCTTGCTGAAATTGCAGGTGTAGATGCAGACAAGTACGGATTAGACATGTTAAAAGCAGGCGCTGATTTGAGTGACAAAACGGTTGAGCAATTAATCTCCCTTGATGCAAAAGAATTCCAAATGGGTAACTACAAGGTAGAAATCGCACAAGTTAACGCAGTTGACACAAATGATGTTCTTTCCAAGCAAGCAGAAGTCGAATCAGTATTAAATCGTGTAATCGAAGAAAAAGGATTAGATTTATTCTTATTCGTCGTGACTGATATTTTAACAAACGATTCCGTTGGACTTGCTCTTGGTCGTGCAACAAATGCGGTAGAAAAAGCATACAACGTAACACTTACAAACAATACAGCTGTATTGAAGGGCGTTGTATCACGCAAAAAGCAAATTGTTCCTGTTTTAACAGATACATTCAACGCGCTATAATTAGATTACATCAAAAAGACCGCTCCGTTTATCATACATACTTGGAGCGGTCTTTTTGCATTTTGGCATATAAAATTCCAACCAGAAACGAATTCGATGTAGCGGAAAATTTGAGGAACAAAGTGTAAGAGCAACTTCGCCTAGTTACGAACGAAAACGTACAGTCAGTTCAAGTATCTCACAGCGGCTGGCAAGCCGAATTGGCGGACCCCACGTACCAAAACCGGAAGACACAATAACATGCATCTTCTCCTTTAGCATATATCCCCAGTCCAGCTCAAATACCCTGCGTGTAATCCAGTGATTAGGAGCAAACTGCCCGCGATGCGTGTGACCGCATAACAACAAGTCAACACCAGCTGCTGCGGCTTTATCAAAGTGATAAGGCTGATGATCCATCATAATAATTGGCCGTGTTACATTTAAATCTTGTAGTAGCTCCTGTACACTCACCCGGCCAGCAGGATCGATTGTTTCCGCTGCTTTATCCTTTCTTCCTGCAAGATAAAAGGAACCATGAATAAGCACAGATTCGTCCTGCAAAACACGAATGCCAATTGCCTCCATTTGCTTTACATACTCCTTGATATGACCGCCGTAGTAATCATGATTACCAGGCACAGCATATATACCAAACGGTGCTTGCAGCTGGCTCATAACTTTGGACATTTCCTTTCGTATAAATGGCTCAATCACATCATCGATCACGTCACCTGGAAGAAGTACTAGATCAGGCTGCATGTCCTTGACTCGTTCAACAAGCCGAGTTAAGTGCCGGTTCTCGACAATATTTCCTAAATGAAGATCTGATGCAACCGCAATTCGCAGTTCCTGTAAATCCCCCGCTGGCTTATCAATATCAATTTCATAAGTGCGCACAATAGGTACCCATGCATTCCAAGATCCCCAAACCAGTAAACCAAGGAAGAGAAGCGAAACTGCGGCTATAAGAATTGGCATGTACATATTAAAGGGGACATCTGCTATTCTCGAAAACCATGCAACAAGATCAGCTAAAGGTAAAAGAATAATAGCAAACTCCATCACCGCAAAATAATAGGAGCCAATGAGCTGCATGAACCTTCGAATGGATCCTGGCAACAATTTGATTCTTCCGAACAGATAGGAAAAGGCAATCACAAAGAATATGACCCAATATACAGTATGAATAATATTTGTTGAAAAATAGGATAAAGCGTACAAGCCATGCCAACCGATATAAATATTTATTGCTAAATATGTTAATAATATAAGAACAAATATGCTAATTGTTTTATACATAATTCGTCTCCTTTCCGCACCTAACGGATTTAGGCTGCCTGCATTTGCATTACTATTCTTTATGGAACAGCTGCTGCTTCCATTATGGATTTCCGCTCTTTATTAAACTTGTCCAGTTTAGAAGAACCTTCGCTAAAATCAAAACTTCTCCGTATAACACGTATAAAGGCAGTTATTCATCTAAAAGCAGCGGATTGTTTGAGCCTCTTTTGCACTGTAAGAAGATATAAATCTCTAACTGGAAGACCATTCGACGTAGCGAGAAATTTTAGGAATAAAGTATAAGTGCAACTACGCCTCTGTCTTCGCCCAAAGACAGGGCTCGCCAATCGACAAGTTTTCTTTAGCTTATGCACATGCAGCGTCCCTTTGCATATCGTATAGATAATCATATTTGGCTAAGGAGGCATACACCATGAGCATAGTAGAGGCTGCTGACAATAACAACTACACACAAGGATTCCTACTAGCTATTATTATCATCCTATTTGTGCTAGTTGCTATCTCAGGAATTTATAGTGTAGTATACCCAATTGTGGCCAGTGCTGTTTATACTGTATACCCTAACTTACCGCTATAACTGCTAGCGTTTTGATATCTTGTGCTATTTGTTACATTCTTCCTTTTATGAAGTATACTGTCAATGCCACATATTCGCGAATATACGATTGAATGAGCGCACGCTTTGGAGTATCCGCCGCTAATCCCTGAACAGATAATCCTGACTTCCTAGCAACTGATACTGCTCGATATACATGATAATCATTAGTGACAATTAGACCTTTCTTTGCCTTTGCAGGAATAAAAGCCTTTGAAAATGCGATGTTCTCTTCTGTGCTTGTAGACTTATCCTCCATGAGGATGCGATGTTCAGGGATGCCGTACTCTATGAGCTCAAGCTTCATCACCTCAGCTTCAGACATATTCTCACCGTTCCCTTTTCCACCTGAAACAATTGCAAGGGTTTGCGGATTATCTTCTAAATACTGCGCTGCCCTGTCAATACGATAACGCAGTGACAGAGAAGGAGCTTCTCCTTTTACACGTGCGCCTAACACTATCAGATAATCGGCATGGGATGGCAGTTCCATATGACTATACCGATACATAAATGTCTGCAGGATCAGGATGTACACAGTCACTAGACTAATGACAACGGCTAAGTATCTACGTAATTTCTTTTGTGACAATATAAACTTCTCCTTACTAGATTTGATACACTCCCCCTGACGAGACATCTATAGCTTCCTGCTATTGAGCAGCTACGGAAGCTTTTTGAGCATAGTAGTTCACTTGATCTCCTCGGTCCTTTCATATCTAGAATCGAGAAAATCCACAATATGAATGAGATGTCCTTCCATTGTTGCTGGTGTTACACATGCTCCCCATTCCAATTTATCGTGATGACATAAAATATTGTGCATCAGCTGATGAACATCCGCAATCGGAAGTGAAATATGCTCCGTCTCTAACATCTTCGCTAGCAGCATTGTCCCATAAGGAATATGCCCAACATACATTCCGATAGGGTCCATAGAAATACCGGTCGGCTTTCTCTCTTCAAGAGCTGACAAATCCGCTGTTGGAAAGAGAAAGCGAAAATCATCGTACCCTTTTCCCGCATGATGATATTCAAGTAATTTGCCAAGATCATGGTAAAAAATGGAGCATATTAACCGTGAAGCATTCGGTATTTCCTCCTTATACTTCACCATGCTATAAAAATGATTATACACATGATCAATCGCATCTCTCCAAACAAGGTTCCTTACATTTCCGCCAGGATTATCCGACATATAATCCTTCCGAAGCTCATTTTTATATTCTCGTTCGATAACAGCAATAAGCTCTAAGATACCTTTATATGGATTGGTTGACTTTACAATATATCGAGCTAAACGCATTAATCCTACCGTATGCTTGAGCAGTCCGCCCAAATATGCATGGTGATGTCCTTTTGCAGCCGGACGCACTGAAAAATCGTTCCAAAACCGCTTCATCGCTGACAGCATAAGAGTCCGATACGGCTCCTCTGTCTCCTGTACATAGCAATATAGCTCTACAATAAAATCTTCCAGGCTTTGCTGTGTAGCTGGTATAAGAGAAAAAGGATTCACCTGTCTGGTTACCGGCATAAGCTGATCAATGGTAACACTTTTAAAGCCTTGATATTCTTCCACCTTTCCTGCTATTTCGAAGACAGCGTACTCTTCTAGCAATGGTATAGATGTGGCGACAGACCCGTCATTGTCCCACATTTTCGTATTGATTGTACATACATTGTTGCTAAAACGAATTTTCAGATAAGGTTTATCTGTTTTTGTTCGTTCTACGGAGTGATCTATATATAAAAAGCGGGCATTGTTTAGACGGTGTCCTGCTTGTGCTTGTTCAATATCAAATGTTTCCGACCCGCTTACAAGCCTAGGAGCAGGAAATTCTCTTAAAATCTCCTGTCTGTCAGCATCAGATGTTTGTATAGTAATAGGCACAGCACCGTAAAAATATGGTTGAGTCAATTGCTCTCCCCCTCTTGTTTTCAAAAATACCTTTTCTTCTACTTTATCACGAAATAGTCTCTTCTGGAAATTTGATCGAAGGTTTAAAGTCCCAGTACATATGCTGTACTCGAACACTTCCCCAAGAACCTACAAATTAAAGGCGAGCCCTGCCTTTGGGCGAAGATAGAGGTGTAGTTACGCTTATCCTTTCTTAAAATGGAACACAAAAAAGACAAGATAATCCTCTTTCCACAGAATAGAAATACCACCCACTATTTATGAAAAGGAGTTCTCTTGTCTCATGAATAGCTTGACGCATCAACAACTTCTCGACAATACTTTGTGTAACTGCATAATCAGGTTTATCTACTATGAAACCAAACATGGGATATCCTTGGAGAGAAGCAAAAAATGATTGCGAACTGCCTAGGAGTACCTGTTCAGGTTTTAAACGGAAATTTTTGTATATATTTTTAATCCAGTACAGTTTTATAATGAATCATCAACTTTCATGGACGAATATGAAGGCTTGTTAATGAAAATCACTTGATTATATCGATCAATTAGAAACCCAACTCCAAGAACAAAAAGAATTGTCCCTATTCCTACACCAGTTACATGGTGTTGAAATAAACAAATACTGGTGCTAATAGATAAAGGAATAGACATGCATAAGATTGCTCCGACAGTATAGCTTTTCTTTAATTTCGCAAACGCTTGCAGCAGATAATCTAATGGTAAATAAACGGAGTTACACTGGAAATGAATGCTTAATGCAATTGCGATAAAATTGATCCCGATTACTAAATATAGTGACCGGATCCATATGTTTTCTGACGCAAAAATTAGACCAAGTAAAAAGACAAATACATCAATGAATAAACCAAACACAAGAGAAAGAACGATACTTTTTACAATCGTCCACAAAGTAAACCTTACTTTCAATAAATAACTAAGAACAAAAGAAGATACATTAAAAAGAATAATGGCGGACCCAATGGACAATGGCATGATTGACACAAGGTTTTGGCCTGCAGATGTCCAAGGGGAACTTCCTAGGTTTGCAGTGATCATAAGACTATTTCCTAATGCATTTAAGCTAATGGATAAAACAACCCAAAGGTTGACCCGTTGGATTCCCATTCCCCCACCCCACTTTTAATATTCCCGATATTTTTGATGTAGTTATATCCTTATGCTAAACACTATTAATTTTCCGCACAAAGTTTATCCGGACATAATGAAGATTCTTTTTGTTTTTATATAAATTCACCCAAATAAAACGATTTATTGATTAGAAGTTTTTTAAAGGATGGGAAGAAAGATAAGGTCCAAAATAATCTATCAAGTACTAGGAACAATTTAATAAACAATAATAATCCTCGAGCATTAACCATTTTCAGAAAATTAAGTTTGTTTATTCTTCCTGTATTTGCTATAATTTTAAATCAATCAAATATGTATCAAACCTTACATAAAATTGAAAGCGCTGTATTTATTCTTAAAGGATTAGGAGGTTGTATCTATGCAACAAAAGGCATTTAGCATTTTAAAGATTTCTGACTGGATTTTAAAGCTTGCTTATTTAAATGCTCTATTCATTGCTTTTTCTTTTCTAGGTTGTCTCATTGGAGGAGTTTTTCCGGCAACAACAGCCATGCTTACTGTCATCCGAAAATGGCTTATGGGTGATACTGAAATCCCCGTTTTTTCAACGTTTTGGGTTTCCTATAAAAAAGATTTTTTAAGAAGCAACCTTCTAGGATATATTCTAACCTTTATAGGATTTACTCTCTTTATGTATTATCTTCTCCTGAACCAAACCGTTAGTGAGGTTGTAGTATGGCTTCGATATCCACTTGTTATCATCACAATTATTTACATTGTATTTCTTTTATACGTGTTCCCTGTATTTGTGCATTATGAAATGAAAATACCACAGATTCTCAAAACCACCTTTTTGATTATGAGTGTTTCTCCACTTTCAACAATTATGCTCATAGCAGCAGGGATCATCCTTTACTTTACAATGTCAAATTTCCCGGGACTAATCCCTCTTTTTGGAGGAAGCTTAATAGGCTTTATTGTCATGTGGTCCGCCTACCTTGCATTTTCACATTTAAAACGAAAAGAAGAAAAAACCGTGGTACTAGATTAATATAAGCATTATGTCCGAATCAACCATTTGTATGGCGTAATCGGTTTCGAAATTTTACATACAGGAATTTATAATGGTAATACGCATATGCAAGAACTATCTAAAAGCCTTCATTTGAACGAAAGATAAAGGAGGAACACCATGAAAATAATTATGATTTCACTTGACTCTCTCCGTGCTAAGAGACTAAGCAGCTATGGATATACTAAACCAACAAGTCCCTATATAGATAAGATTGCCTCTGAAGGTGTTCTGTTTGAAAAGGCCTTTGCTTCAGATATCCCAACCGAGGTAGCACATACCTCGATTTTCACTGGAAGGATAGGACTTCACAATGGAGTCGTATCACATGGATCGGAGTTAACAACTCTCTCTAAAAAAATAGATTGGCTTCCGACAATGCTTCGTCAAGCGGGTTTCACAACAGGGGCAGTAGATAATTTATATCAACTAAAAGAGTGGTTTGCTCGAGGCTTTCGTTATTATACAAATAGCGTTGGGAGAACTCGTTGGATTGATGGACACACAATAAATGAGTTGGCAAAGCCATGGCTTAAAGAACATAAAGATGAAAACTTTTTTCTGTTTCTACACTATTGGGATCCTCATACACCGTATCTGCCACCGCAAGAATATATCCCTCTTTTTTACGATCAAAATAAAGATCCATTCGATCAACAAAATCGCAGTATGGAACCGGCCTATAATCATATGGCCTATCCGTTTTTTAAGCATCACCATTTTGATTTACTTGGCCCTGTTACGGATGCTGATTATATCAATTCCTTATACGATGCTGAAATACGCTACTTAGATAATAAACTGAAGGAAATCGATCATTATCTAGAAGAACTTGGAATCAAAGACGAAACTCTTCTTATTTTATTTGGTGACCACGGTGAGAGCCTAACAGAGCATGATGTCTACTGGGATCACTGTGGGTTATATGATGCAACAGTTCATGTCCCCATCATTATGAGATGGCCTGGACATATCCCGCAAGGCAGACGAGTAAAGGGGCTCATTCAACAGGTAGATTTATTTCCAACCATCTTAGAAGCTATTAATACAAACACCGAAATCGACATAGACTCTATTAAAATCCCTGAAAATATTGATGGTCAAAGCTTATGGCCATCAATTCTCGGCCAGGAGGATGGGACGCGCTCAAAAGTTTATCTCAGTGAATGCGCCTGGCAGGCAGCAAGAGGGGTACGAACAGAAAAATATAAATATATCCAAACGTTTGACGGCGGACCTTTTACACGTCCCCAAAGAGAACTATATGATTTATCCTCTGATCCCGAGGAAACGATTAATCTAGCAGAAACACATATCGAACTGGCAGACCAGTTTGAGCTGGATCTTCATAATTGGGTGGATACAGTCTTACAAGGCAAGGAGGATCCCATGTTCATTCAGTTAGAAAAGGAAGGCCTGCCATTTCGTAAAAGAATTGAAAAAATCCTTTCTGAATCAGGCCTTTCATGGGATGAATGGAAAAGGAATCCAAGTCGTGAAAGACTAGATGTTATGACTCGTTCATAGTACATATACAAAAACCCCTTCAATATGCTTCAAAATATATAAAGCTAAAAATTTAGGGCTATCAACGTCTCAGACTGTTGAAAACAAACTCGTCAACTACAAAGAAGTAAATTAGGTAGGGTTTAGCTGCTGCATATAAGGTCTTTTGTAACAAATTCATACCTCAATAGGACTAAATTCATTTGTAAAACCCAAAGTCAAAACCACCCGTTTCCTTACTCACGGGTGGTTTTGACTTCATTAGGACCTTTTGTAATTGCGCTCCTAAACAACTTTTTATCTTCTTTTGTTTTGTTCTCTAAAAAATTTCCTTACATTTTTCATGCCACTCATGCTGCCGAAGATGCCATTTATTTTTTCTTTTTCAATCATTCTAGAATTCAAGTTATCGTACTTCGCTTCTTTTTCTAGCTTCCAATAGCTTTCCAACCGTTCAACTGACAAATGACCATCCTCTATGGCTTTTTGCACGGCGCATTTCGGTTCACTTTTATGAGAACAGTCGTTAAAATGACATTGAGCCGCGAGATCATCAATGTCTGCAAACGATTTTGACAAATTCGCACTAATAATCCCAAGTTCCCGCATCCCGGGTGTATCAATGACAACACCTAAGCCAGGCAAAAAGATTAGCTCTCGTCTTGTCGTCGTGTGCCGCCCCTTATCATCATTTCGGATGCCACCGGTATCTAATACGCTGTGACCGAGAAGACAATTAATCAAGGTTGACTTTCCAACACCAGAAGAGCCAATGAATGCTACAGTCTGACCACCTGATAGATACGTTTTCATGGCTGGTTGCCAATCGTCCGATAAACTAGTCGTTACAAGAACATCCACACCGATAGCAATCAATGATATATCGTAAAGCCTGCTCTCAAGATCTTTACAAAGATCCGATTTAGTCAGCACAATAACCGGAGTCGCTCCGCTATCCCAAGCGATAGAAAGATAACGCTCTAGTCTCCGAAGATTAAAATCATTGTTCAATGACATACAGATCAAAATGGTATCAATGTTTGTAGCCACTACTTGGAGATCACTTGTAGTTCCTGCCACTTTTCGCGCAAACACGCTTTTCCGTGTAAGTATATGGTGAATAATTCCATTTCCTTGTGCATTATCAGTTCGATCGACCATGACAAAATCTCCGACAGACGGGTATTCAGACATTGCTCCTACGCTGTGGAGAAACTTTCCCGATATTTCAGCTGTTAATTCCCCTTTTTCTGTGATTACCTTATATACACTTTTAAATTGAGATGACACTCGCCCTATATAAAGATCTCTATATTTTTGAGACTCCTGAATAAATGTTTCAGTAAGTCCTAAATGCTTCATATCTATTGTATTCAAAGTTATAGCCTCCTAAAGTTTCAATTGTAACCTTTGGGAGGTCTTATGCAGGTATTATTTTGCACACCCCTCCCCGTTCGCTACAATCTCAGCAATATGCTTGTTAAACATAAAACTTCAACTCCTTTTCATTTATTAAGATAACTATATCATAATACAACTTTTTTTGGGTTTTAGAGCAGAGAATTGGATGCATAAAAAAGGTTAATTTTATGCATCCCTATAATCAAAATTTCATAAATTATCACACTGAAGAGAGGATATTTTTTAAGAAAGCATTTTAATATTCTTGATAAATGACAAAGGGATTGCGATAGCAATCCCTTTGTCAGAGTGTGGAGTTAATCCAAAAGTCTGCTGAAAGCGGGCTTTTTATGTCAACTCCTTTTCTTTTCCTTACTTTACATCCTGTTTTTCTTTGGCTTGAATGGCTCTAGCACTTGTAATTGACCCAAGATATAGCTTCTCATATGCTTCCTCAGATGTCTTGATTGGTCCGTCACCTTGTCCATGGTAATTTGTATTTGTGAACATCGGATTGGTTCTGCCTGTTTGCTCCTCTCGCTTTGCAATGTAATCCTTCATTCTCTTTTGAAGCATTGCTACGATATGAGGTTCATGCTGTGCTACGTTATTATTTTCATTAGGATCCTCAATTAAATTGTAGAGCTCAATCTCTGGCTTGAAATGAAAATCCGGTTCGAGAGCCTGAATCAATTTCCACTCAGGTGTCCGCCATCCATGCTTCCGCATCCAAGTACATTCTGTAATATAAAACTCCGTTACCGAAGGAACTTCTTCACCCTTTATTAGTTGAACAAGATTACGTCCATTAAATAGAATATTTGTTTCAATTCCAATAAGTTCAAGAATTGTCGGCATGATATCTTGGATTAAGCTTACATCAGAATACCTTTTTCCTTCAGGAAGTTTACCAGGAAACTTCAAAATTAACGGAACCGTTAAACAATTATCATATATTCCATGATGATCGAAATAACAATCATGCTCGTAAAGTGTCTCACCATGGTCAGAGGTAATAACGATTAACGTTTCTTCTTCGATGCCTAAGGCTTCAACAGTTGCAAAGATATTTTGGATGCACGCATCCATATAGGCAATAGCCCCTTCATATTGTGCCGAAACGTATTTTTCATCCGTCACACCCTCAGGAATCCAGGACTTAAAAAAGTCCGCATGCGGCTTAAAGTTGTATACAGGCTCCATCGATTTGTTTTCAGGATCCTTCTCATTTCCATCGTAAAATATTCTTTCAAACGGCCGAGGAGGAAGATATGGTGAATGTGGATCCATATGACGAAGGAACAAGAAAAATGGCTCTTCCTCCCTGGCTAGTCGTTTTAACTCTGGAATAGCTACTCCATTCAAATTTTCTGCTTTAGGGCACCGTCCGGTTTCATCGGCGACCCATGCCTCATAATCCAAATAATGGTCAAATCCTCTTGATGAAGGATTCCCGGTAAAGCCTACACAAGTTGTGTTATAGCCATTGTCCCCTAAAACCTCTGCTAATGTATGAACGTGATCACCTAAAGGACCTTCGTGCCGTAGTGCAACAACGTCTGTTCCAAAGCAATCCATACCAGTCAGCATAGAAGCATAAGCTGGAGTAGTTGGAATACTAGGGCTAAAATGCTTCTCGAATAAAACTCCTTCCTTTGCAATTTTATCCATATGAGGGGTGGTCAAGCGGTGATATCCATAACTGCTCATATAATCTCGTCTCAAGCTATCAATACCGAACAAAATCACATTTGGTTTTTTCATAGTTTCGATTTCCTCCTAAGAAAGTAAGAGTTCTTAAAACATTCCATCAAAAGTCTACTTCATTCAATTAAAGTCTAATTACAGAGCTTTATCATTGATGAAAGAGTCACGAAACTTTCCAGGTGAACATCCAACCTGCCGGCTAAATAACCGAGTAAAAAATGCCGGGTCATCATATCCAACTTCAATCGCAATCGAAAGAACTTTTTCATTTGATTCAAGAAGGAGACTTTTTGCCCTGTCGATACGAATTTGATGAACAGCCTCGATCACTGTTTTTCCAGTTTCTTCTTTAAACACCCGATTAAGATGCCTTGAGCTAATATTGAATAATTCTGATAGGGTTGCAAGCGAAATCTTCTGATCATAATGTCTTTCTAAATAACCACAAATTCTTTGAATGAGTGTATTTCTTTCCTGTGAACGCAAAGAAGCATGTTTCGTTGTGATTTGCTGCTCTCCATAAATTCTGGATAGCTGTATAAGCACCTGAACCAATTGAAGACGGATAAGGGTTGGGTATCCGGTTCTCTTTTCCTCAAATTCAGCAGCTATGCCGTCTAATAACGCAAGAACATGTCCAGCATCTGTTCCCTTTACATGTAAGCAGTGATGAAACCGTTCATGCTTATCTAAAAATGGATGAATATAGTAGTAGTCCATTGATTCTGATATCCCCAAGTAATTCAACCAGATTTTATCAATAAGGGATGGCATAAACAGGCAGTTAATAATTTCTAAGCGTTTTCCTGGCTTAATATGATAGGTATGTATCTCTCCAGGATTAATAATAAAAACATTTCCGGCAAAAATATCGTAATGTTCTCCTTCAAACACATGTGTTGCTTCACCATCAACAACATAAACCAGTTCTACAAAATCATGGTCATGAATAGACGGCATGTTATGACTAGTATGAATATAGCGACGGATATAAAAAGGAAATTCCTTTTCATTCATGAACTGGCTGCTTACTAATCTCAATAGTGTTCCGCCTCTCTTTCTTCACTAGATATGTTCGTTATCCTGTCAATTCAACATGTAGCATGTTATTTAAAGGAGCTGCTATTCCACTAATCCCCGATAATAAAACTACTCCGTAGGATATGCCATTGTCGTAAACAATGCTAATGCTTCCTGGGAAGTGTCCAACCTGCTATGCTGTACGACAATGGGTACGGAGCTGTCTACTTTTATCGCATATGGGACATTTCTAGGTACTTGTTTACCATCTTGGTCCACAATTTTATCTAGACGAATATGATGGGTTCTCCTTGCACCACATTCAGTGATAAAGTTTTCCATCGGATCCATATCCTCGAAATAAAAGGTTAACCGAATGGATGCGTGTTCTTCTGTTAAATTCAAAACGCATACTGCTTCATGACTAATCTGTTCCCCCAGGCTTTTAGGCTGTAAAAAACCATCTGGAATAATCCAGCTTTTTTTCCCGATCATTGCAACATCGCCTTTCTAACTTGGGGAACCTCAATGACGGCACCGTCTTCCATCTGGGAGCGAATAGCTGCTTCGATCACCTCTTGTCCTGCAAGCGCGTGTGCACCTGAAGCTTCTATTTGATCAGGGGCAACCCCTTCTTTAACCTGTTTTATGAAATGATCAAGTCTATTTTTAAATGTTTCTTGAAAACTGCCGACCCCAGTCATAATGGAATTACGTAGAACCAACAATTCGTCCCGCTCATGTGGATAAAAAGTGAAGTTTTCATAAACATTATCGATAACGAATCTTCCTTTATTACCTGCTACTTCGCAATATTCAATCGGGTGACGGCCGGCAGAATCATAGCTTCCTGTTAAGTGGCCAACTGCCCCAGATGCAAATTCAAGATTGATTGAAGCTGTAGACCAAATATTTCGTCCTGGTGCTTTCGTCATAAATGACTGCACTCGTCTAATATCACCTGCAAAATAACGCAACACATCAATTGAATGCGGGTGCAGCGCACGTAAATGGAACCATGGACTTGTCTCCTTTGGATTTTGAATCGTAAGCTTCATATTTAAATATAATAGAGTTCCTAACTCTCCCTTATCTATTAACTCTTTTCCTTTATACGCTGCAGGAACAAAACGGTGATTTAGGTTGCTAGCCAATCGGACATTTTTCTCTGCAGCTAAACGAACCATTTCCCTAGCCTCTTCAATATTATTGGAGATTGGCTTTTCTACTAGAACATCCTTATCAGCTTCTATCGCCATAATTGCGGGCTCAAAATGATCTCCACCATTTTCTTCACCCGAAGTAGCGATACTAACAATATCTATTTCTTCATTTCTTAACATTTCTTTCATGTCCGTATAGACCTTACATCCATATAAATCAGCCATTGCTCTTGCACGTTCTTCGATTAAATCGCAGGCTGCCACAAGCTTAACATCTGGATTTTGGCTATAGTAGCGACAGTGAATTTTCCCAATATTATTAACCCCCACAACGGCAACTTTTAGCATATTACATTCTCCTTTCTTTCCCTAGCTTCTTGGAACAGACGACCTAAGTATCCACGGCTTTCTGCCGCGATAGCTACTACCTTTGGCAACTCATAATCTTTTGCTCCGATAATTTCTAATACAGTAGCACCCTCATATCCAATTTCCACCATCTTATTGACTACGTCCTTCAACGGCACAGTTCCTCTGCCAGCAATTTGATATTCTGGCGCAGCAATTTTCAACTGTTCAATGAAAGTATCACGGATATGACTATGAATAATATAGTCCTTTAGTGCTTCAATAGCAGCAACTGGATCGTCTCCTACACGTCCCACGTGAGTGGCATCAAAATTCAGCCCGAGTGCTGGATGTTTGACTTCTTTCATAAGACGAAGAGCTGTTTTCGTATTGTAAATGCTTTGACCGTAATGCAGCTTAAGTGCAAATCGTATGCCCACATCCCCTGCTGCTTGAGCTAGTTTTTCTATTGCTAAAATAGAAGCTTCCGTTTTTTCTTCATTGTCGGATTCACCCGAGCTTCCTACTGTCACGATAGGAATCCCTAATTTTGCAGCTCTCGCAAATACCCTTTTTGTTCGTTCCAGATTTTCAGGAACTAAAATATTGGTAGCTGCTTCAACACAATACAATTCAAGTCCCGTATCTTCTACCAGCTTTCGAATTTCATGCAGATGAGCATCACTTGCCGTGTCGCTCAGGTGCTCCGCCATCCCAACTATAGAGGCTAGTTCAATCCCCTTGTACCCGCTAAATTTGATATACTCTACAGCTGTTTTTAGGTCATATCCGCCAAATAGAACTGAATTGACGCCTAGTTTCATTCCGGTCTCCCCTTTATCAAAAATTTTCGTATAACTACTTAATATAAGCGCTTACAAATCCGATTATATTTCGGTAATCTCCTCCTCTGTTTCGCTTATCTAAATAGTAAAACTACAAAAATTTCCATTCATTGTTTATTGAGCCATCGACATGGTCTATACAGCCATCCCCTTTTGATTTTTATCCTTTAACAGCTCCAGCCGTCATTCCTGCAACAATTTTCTTGTTAAAGAAAATAAATAGAACCAGTGGCGGAATAGAGATGAGCAGCACATCAGCAAATAGTAAATGCCAGGAAGTCCCGAACATGCCCATGAAGTTATAAAGCGTTAATTGCACAGTTGCATTCTCTGCACCTGGGAAAAAGTAAAGCATGTTTTCGAAATCGTTATAAATTTGAATTGACGATAGAACGATAATTGTTGATGTTACCGGCTTTAATAACGGCAGTATGATTTGGAAATAGAATCTAAAGCTGCTGCAGCCATCCATGAGGGCTGCCTCATCGAGCTCACGCGGTATGGTTGCCATAAAAGCTTTATATAGCATACATGCAAATGAGAAATGCAGTGCAGATTCGAGCAGAACAATCCCTGGTAACGTTTTAAACAAACCAATCGTTTGCATAACCCAAATCGTTGGAACGATGGCAGGCGGTATCATTAGCCCCATTAGAATTAGATAGTTAGCCTTTTTTGAAATTTTTCCTTCTCTACGTTGTAACACAAATGCTGCCATAGAGCATACGAGAATTAAAATTGTTATCGATGAAATAGTGATCAGCGTACTGTTAAAGAAAGCACGAAGAACAACACCGTTACTTACCGTAAGTACTTCTTTATAGTTTTCAATCATGTGAAAAGCGCTAGGCCAGGCTAAATTCATCTCGGCAGCTTCCTTACCACTTTTCATCGAATTAATAATAACAAAGTAAAACGGTATCCCAAATAGAATAATAGATACCAGAACAGCAAAACTTTCAATAGCAAGTAATCTATTCTTCTTTTTATTATTCACTGTCTCCGTTTTCGTTTCCGTTACGAAATTGTTTTGCAGGACAACATTACTATCCTCATGCTTAATGCTCATAGATCCACCTCTTTTCGGTTAAGTAGTTTAAAGATCGGAAACGCAATAAGTCCTACAAATAGGAACAAGAGAACATTACCAGCTGTCGCAAGTCCGTAGAAGCCCCCGGCATATTGTTTATAAACAATGGAGGCAAGTAAATCGGTTGTAAATCCCGGTCCTCCTCCTGTCATTGCCCAAACAAGGTCAAATGTACGTAATCCACCAATAAGCGCTAGAATAATAACTGTATTCATAGCAGGTCTTGACAATGGGAGTACTAAATGGACAAATTCCTGAAATGAATTTCCTCCATCGATTTTAAGCGCCTCGTAATACTCAGACGGAATGGCCATGATACCCGCAATGAATATAACTGTAGCAATCCCCACACCTTTCCATACGTCTACCAAAGCAACGGATAACAACGCAATGTGAGGATTACCCAGCCAGTCGATACCCGGGATGTTTAGTGCCTCTAGCGTTTTATTAATAAGCCCTAAAGTAGGATGCATCATTGATTTAAATACAACACCGACTGCAATTGTACTTAGCAGAGCCGGAAAAAAAACAACGGATCTCAAATAATTTTTGTTTCTAATTTTAGAACAAAGAAATAGTGCAAGTAAAAGTCCAATAATTACCTTTAGCCCCATCGTAGTAAAGGCATAAATAAGGGTGTTTTTAAAACCGATACGAAGTGAGGGCTCGGAGAAAAAGTTCAGGTAATTCTCAAATCCGATAAACTGCCAGTCAAAAAGTGTCCATCTGGTCAAGCTGAAAAATAATGACATAATTGTCGGCACTAAGAATAATATAGTGTAAATAATCGTTGCTGGTATGAGAAAGGCATAAGAATACATGTTTTTTGTCCCACTATTCATTTGTCTATCCCTCCTATTTCCTTTAGAACGAGCAAGAGGCCGCCTCCAAATATGATGGTCACTATCTTGGAGGCACCTCTTGTAAGCGCTCTCTTTTTATTTATTTTTTAAAGAAAACTCGCCGATTGGCGAGCCCTGCTCTTGGGCGAAGACAGAGGTGTAGTTGCACTTACACTTTATTCCTAAAATTCCCCGCTACGTCGAATTAACTTCTAGCTGGGAATTTATACTTTCTTAAAGTGTAAAAGCATTGGTTTACCATCCCTCAAGGCCAAGCTGCTGCGCCTGTTTCTCAACATCTTTGTCATACATCTCTGCAGCTTTCTTCGCGGATGTAATATTACCGCCAACCTGTTGAGTAATTTGTGGTAAGTTAGCACCTTTTATCGGAGTAGAAAATTCAAGAGCAGGGGCTACTTTATCCTCTTCAAAGTATGGCATCATGTCCTTGACAGCCTCATATGCATCATCAGGAACAGAAGCACCTTCTATTACAAACGGTCCAATATTCTTAGATTGAGACGCATAAGTTTCTAAACCTTCAGGAGAAATATAAAATTCTAACCATTTTTTTGCAGCCTCTAGATGCTCTGTTTTATTGTTAATGAGGACCGCATTAGGCATCCAGGTAGTAAATCCATTTTTATCCGCACTATCACCTGGTTGCGGGAAGACGCCAATATCATTTATCTTGTCAGGATAATTTTTAGCAATGATTGGAAGAGCTTGAGTCAGCATTGGATAATGGACACCTTTACCTTCAGCAAGCATTTGCATAGCTTGGTCATAGGTAGTTGCATTAAAGTCTTTATTCATATAGCCCTTTTGCCCAATCTCTTGCAATTTTTCAAACCCTCTAAGGGCAGCAGGAGTTGATGCATACTTTGCTTTCCCTTTCGTATAATCTTTTGCGAAATTTGGTTCTTCAGCTTGCAAGTTATAGTAATCTGCAAGTAAAATGAGCTGTGATGTCCAACTAGTAGCATATGAACCTATTACAGCAGTTTTGCCAGCCGCTTTTATCTTTTCGTTATTGGCCATCAGCTCATCCCATGTTTTCGGAACAGAAAGACCTAGCTCTGCATATACTTTTTTGTTATAAAGCCATGCGCCAACCTGGCTGGAGGAAGCAGGAATGCCAAAAACCTTTCCATTATCAGATACTACCTTTTTATACGAATCTGATACTTTATCCATAAATGGCTCATTCGTAAGATCCACGAAATGCTGCTCAGGATTTAACGTTTTTAATAATGAACCCGAATTAAAGATTGTTAAATCGGCCATCTCTCCTGTAGCAAGACGTGTTTTCATGATATTCTCGCCTTCTGGTCCACCTGGATGTACTTCTACCTCTGTCTTAATATTGTACTTTTCCTCAATTTTTTTAACAACAGCTTGAAAACC
Organism: Bacillus sp. OTU530; assembly: GCF_038440375.1. NCBI lineage: Bacteria > Bacillati > Bacillota > Bacilli > Caryophanales > Bacillaceae > Bacillus > Bacillus sp. OTU530. The sequence goes on along the minus strand of NZ_JASATP010000011.1, from coordinate 14,159 downwards.
CGGTGTGTTCTGCGTTTCCCCCAAAAGCATCGTAAGAGTAACCGGCTTATTTGAATTAGACTCACTACCGCTTGTTGACTCACTATTTCCGCTACACCCTGCCAATATAGTAGAAAGTGCGATCCCAACCGCTAACGATTTGGAAATTTTCGATTTCAATTTAAGCATTTTTATCTCCCCCTCATTCAGCAATGAATTCACAAACAGATAAAATATAGAAACATACACAAAGTTGAAACCGTTTTCAATTATTTATAACCGATTAGAATTATCTATTATTGCTCATTTTAAGGCTGTCTGTTTTTCTAAGAAGATTGTTACCTCTTTAATTCATCATGCTAGCAAGAAGAGCCAGAAAACAAACACCCCCTTTACCGATATGTAATTAATCTAATATTAAGAAAAATAAAATCAGAAATTATTATTAAAAAAATGAAATGATCCGGATTCAGTCTTTTTGAAATGTCATAGGAATAACATATAAAAGTATTCTTTAAGTAGATTTTTTGAGGATGAATTTCTAAGTTACTAATAGACACCTAATTCTTATTAGTTATTTCACTACCGTTTTTTTCACTTGAGGAACCTCTATGACTGCTCCGTTTTCCCTATGAGAGCGAATTGCTGCTTCGATCACCTCCTGACATGCAAGTGCATCATAGCCTGAAGCATCGACTTGGCTCGGGTCAACTCCTCCCTTCACTTGACTGATAAAATGATCAAGCCTATTTTTAAATGTTTCATGGAAACTTCCAACACCTGTCATAATAGAATTACGAAGTACTACGAGCCCATCACTTTCATGAGGATAAAATGTAAAATTCTCATACACATTATCGATGATAAATCTGCCTTTATCCCCTGCAACCTCACAATGCTCAATTGGATGGCGCATAGACATATCATAGCTTCCGGTCAAGTGACCGACTGCTCCTGAGGAAAATTCGAGGTTAATGGATGCCGTAGACCAGCTCGTTCTCCCCGGTGCCTGTGTTAAGAAAGCTTGTACCCTCTGAATGTCTCCTCCGAAATAACGCATAACATCAATAGAATGTGGATGCAATGCCCGAAGATGGAACCAAGGAGTCATTTCCTTTTGATTCTTAATAGCTAACTTCATATTAATGAATAATAGCGTTCCTAAAGCTCCTTTATCAATGAGCTCTCTTCCCTTATAAGCAGATGGTACAAACCTATGGTTTAAATTACAAGCTAATCGGACATGTTTTTCCGCAGCAAGGCGAACCATCTCTCTTGCTTCTCCTATATGATTGGAGATAGGTTTTTCAACTAAGACATCCTTCCCCGCTTCAATTGCCATAATAGCTGGTGCATAATGATGTCCACCGTTCTCCTCTCCTGCGGTAGCAATGCTAACAATATCGATTTCTTCATTATGTAACATGGTCTGCATGTCCGTATAAGCCATTACCCCGTACTGATTCGCAATCGATCGTGCCCGTTCTTCATCCAAATCACATACACACACAAGTTCAGTATCCGGATTCATTACGTAGTTTTGGCAGTGTATCTTGCCAATATTATTAACTCCTACAACAGCAGCCTTAAGCATAATCCACCTCCTTTATCATATTTTCATTCTCCTTATCCCATTTAAGGAATCAGGTTATTACTTATCTTTTACTTTCCTTTATACTAATACATGCCTATTTAGCCCCTCAAGGTCTATCGCGCCATCTTTTTTGCGAAATGAATCTTCTTGTACATTTACATCCAGTTTTAAAACAACATGTTCGTCGATGGAAATTAGGGCTGTTGTTTCTATAACCACTAAGCTAAGAAAATGCTATAAAAAGATGTTTTCCATATGTTAAAATTTCTTAAATTACGGTGAATGAAATTACACAAACATTTCCTTCAATCTCAAGTTATTCAGAAGAGATGAAGCAAAAAGTGGTATCTATTAATAAGACCTCTGAGAAGGTTATTAATAGGCTTTGTAACAAGATGCAAAAATTAAATTCAACCTATATAGTCACTTAGGAAAAATAAAAAACATCCAATCAAGGATGTTTCAGCTAATATCATTCAAATATCCTCTTCTACTTTTTCAGTATTAATTGTAATTGTGTTGAACTCTCCGTCAACTGGAAACACTACATCTTGCACTTTACTTAAGCTAACAATCACTTTATCCGATTTAGTAGCAACAAGCCAATGATTTACCAAAACTTCAGCTTCTTGGTTAGACACTTTTTGCAGTTGTTCGATGAGCTCCTTTATTTTCATTTTTATCACTCCCTCTATTTTTACATTCAACAAGGGAGAGCAACATCCTTCTAGTCAATAAAAAAACCTCATGCACTTAATTTTGTGGGCACTAACGGAAACCCTTTTTATCCAATCGGATTATCCGCATAACAAATCACTCACATAATCCTTTCTCGTCGACGAAAAGGAAGCCACAACAGAAAAAATATGACGATAGTCACCCCTTCTAAGGATAGAAGATACCATGGATATGGACCAAGTATATCCAGCAAGGATTGACTCCGTGGTTTATGCACCAAAAACATATAATTTCCACCCGTCAGCTTATTCACTATAAAAGCGACTCCTGCTGCTATATGCAAAAAAACATATGCTTTCCAAATAGAACGGACATATACTGGATATTGCTTAACAAATACAAAAAAAGCGATACTCCAAATCACAATAGAGTGTACGAAAAAGAAATGAAAAAACCGAAAATGCGGAAATGAAAAGGATAAAGCAGGAGTCAAAATGGCCTGCAGCTCTCCGCCTATGCCATTGAAGTATAGAATCTCAAATAATAAAAAACGTTTAGTGTATAAAAGCAGAATACATATGTACATATTGATATCACACAATTCAAGCGGCAAGGATGTACTAAGTTTCCATGAATGATCCCAAATCAGCCAACTATGATATCCTGCTTCAAATCCGATTAGCAACAAAAGTGCAGTACGAATAAAAGCATCCTCATGCCGCCGAAAAAATAGACGGTATACAAAGATTACTGCAAGACCAGCTAGTAATACTCCTATCATGAAAATATGTTCAAAGGAATAGGCTTTAAAATGGTGATTATGATGAGCTGAAAAAAAGATTTCTCTCCCTCCTTTGTTTTATTACTTTATTACTAGACCTTATAGAACTATTTGATAAAACTTTCTAATAAAGCAGTTGAGTCAATTCTCCACCGATCTGCTACATGATCACGCCGCATGATAAAACGAACCGTTTTTTTGCTCTTCCCTTCCTCTCTCAAATATAAATCCGCTTTTAATGCAAATTCCATGCACAGCAGTTCACTTGTGTTCTTTTGAGACCGTGAAGGAAGATTTGCAAATCTGATGGACTCAATTCTTGAAACAGCACGATGCAGCTTGTTTGCCTTACTTGGGTTTGTGATGACCATATCTAACATGCTCGCATCCTGTTGATTCACGGCAACCGTAAACGTGTTCACTACTTGATAAGGATCAGCATACTGCAAATACTCTTCTAGCTTCCCCGCTGCCTTCAAAATCATCATCTCATGAGATACATCAGCGCGACCCGATCTATGTGTCGTGCTTCCAGCAAAGTGAATACAAAAGTGCCCTGGGAAGCCATTTATAAGTGCCCCTGCACCATGCGGCATTCCATGCATAGAAGCGGCAATCATTTGATCATGAGATAAAACAATGATTGCTCTTCGTTTCCAGCTCCATTTGCCATTGTAAATTTTTTTCATAATTTTTGTATCTTCCCTCGTTAAAGGCTGTACATCAGCATGTCTATTGCCAGCTCTTCTTTGCACCCTGAAATGCAAACCTGTCTCCACATCTATCACGGTAAATTTCGATTTGTTCGGCAGCACTTCATTTACTTGCTTCCACGGAAGCATTTCAACTTTGAAGCTAATTGGTGTATGTTCATCCTCAAGTTTAGCAGCAGCTGCTGCAGATTGGATCATACAGAAACAAAGAAAAAATATGATGGCCTTTGTTGTCTTCATTGTCTTTCCCCTCTCTCCACCCATATTCTTTCTTACGTTTCCCGAAAAGCATATATTTATGATAAGAATAAACTTATCTGTTTACATAATATTTTTATGGTTATCACTCAAACCTAGATTGGCTTTTGATCCATTCCGTCACTTTTCTTTTTCAACGCATTCAATGCATGCAACTGTTGTTTTGCTTTACGCAGAGCCGTTTTAAAATACCCTTGCAGCTGCTGTAAAGCTGTATCGTCAAAGTCATGCTGATCGAGTGCATTTTCCCATGTACGGCTCTTTGTAAAAGCCCCCCATGTCAACGAAGAGTGCTGTCCCTTCTTCAACTCCTTAAACACCCAGCGGGTCAGCTTCTTTCTTCCTTTATCTGTAAGTACTCCCTCCTCCAAAAGCAGCGGCTCGCTCTGTCTTCTATATGAACCATATAAATCCTTTTCCATAGCTACCTTTAGAAAAATACTTGTAGTATTTTTCGCATCATCGAACGCACGGTGCTGCTCACCCTCCCACTGTAAAGCAAGCTTCTCAACCGCCAGCTTCAAGCTTGGCTGATTAGGAAATAACTCCTCATAAGCGTGAAAGACAAATTTCTGTAGATCAAAGCGTCTATCCTTCTCTAAATTCGGACATTCTACACCGTGCAACGCACAGTCCTCCTTCAAAAAAGAGTAATCCTCCTTTCCCCACGTTACTAGCATATACTCTTCTCCAACAAACTCCCGAAATCGTTCAATCGCTTGAGGAAACCGTTCCGCTTCCCTTATATCCTGCTTTGTAATTCCTGTTAGTTTTGTTGTATGTCGAGAAAGAGAGGATTTTGGCTTTACAAGAGAGGAAAAGCTAGCCACTACGTTCATCGTACACGCTTCAATTTTAATTGCACCTATATCCACAATTTCTGCCGGAATATCCGACTGATACGGCCTAAAATTCCGTTCAATATCAAAAACAATATAATACTCAGGCTTATACATATGATGTACCTCTTCTTTATCTTTTTTTTCATTATATCGTTTATTTTTTTCATGTGCAGAACGTTTATGAAGATTAAAGAGGTTTAGATGTTGAATATTTTTTATGTAAGTATCCTTTTGGGTTGTTTTTACAATGACCAGAAAATGCCTAGGGCTGCTTTTTCCTTGCTTCTATTAAAGAAAATTCGCCGATTGGCGAAGACAGAGGCGTAGTTGCAGTTATACTTTATTCCTCAAATTTTTCACTGCGTCGAATAGTCCCCCAGCTAGAAATTTGGCCTTTCTTAAAATGTAAGAGCAACAGACACAACCTCCAAAAGTTATAGAAAAAAACGGCCCCACACAAAAATATAGAGTAAAATCTATACCAAAACAAAGTTAAGCGGTGATATTACTAGTTTGAAGATTTCGTATATGTACCAAAACATATACGAAATCTTATTAATAAAAGGGCGCGATTTAAAGCATAAACCTCGCCTTCTACAATGATTTTACTACTACAAATCCCCTTGCACTTTTACTTTATATAGTGATATAGAAATTTTCGGTAGAACCTGTGAAAGCTGACTAATGCATTATGTGTTAAAATAAATTGAAATTATCAACAAGCCGAAAATATGCAAATTTTTATTTATTTCTTGCATATTTTCGGCTTTTTTACATTCAAAAAACATACTGCCATAACCATTTTTTAATTGCCAAATACAATATGTTTCGGAAGCAAATGGGCAGTAATTTAGACTGCGAATGAGCTTCATAAAGGAACAGTACAACATACTAATACTTTAGAAATTTATTTTAGATAAGGTGGTGATCTTTTAAATGTATGATCAGACAGTATACTCCTATATAAATTATGATCAGCAATTGGAGCGTCAATTTCCAAGTTTACCAGCGCCCCCGTTTCCGGGACCACCAGGTTTACCGGGGTTACCAGGACCTGAGTTTCCGGGACCATCGGGTTTACCAGGTCTACCCGGATCACAACCCCCAACTGCTCCTCCTCCATCATTTATTCCTCAACAAGCAGTTGCTTCACCATTTGCTGTTGATCCAGGAGCAATTAGGTTGTGCCTGTTTCGTAATACTTTTATATGGCTCAACAATGGTGAAGGGTTTTGGTTTTATCCCATTTTCGTAGGTCCAAGATCTGTTGCTAGTTTCAGATGGAATGGCAGGTTTTGGATGATGTTTGGTATTGATACAAGGAGAATTCTTTCGTTTACGTGTTTTTAAAAACTATCATTTTCGAGGGCGGTGCTTGAATAAGGGCATCGCCTTTTGCTTATTTGATTTACTAAACGGATTGTGAAGAATTACACTTAAAGTAACGGGTCAATATTAGTAATCATATAACAAATAGTAATCGTATTTGGTATGTATTTTGCTATATATTTCATATACTCATGGAATAGAAAAACAGCTCCTTTCATTCCAAAAGAAGCTGTTTTAGTTAAATATCAGTAAGTTTTAGTATATTTACACAAGTGACTGTTTTTTGAACCTAATTAAATAGATAACAAACCAGCTTTGAATTAATCATGCTCCGCTCTGCTCATCCGGACGATTCTCTTATGTTTTACAAGCCATAACCCAATAAAAATGATACTGCCTCCGATAATCTGTTGAAAATAAACATGTTCATGTGCCCAGATAGCTGCAAATAAAACCGCAGCTAAAGGCGTTACATACATATATACCATGGTATTCGTCGCACCAATTTTTTGGACTCCTACATACCATGCAACAAGACCGAAGATTGTAACAAAGAGAATAGAATACAATAATGCTAGCCAGGTTGTAAGCTTTAAGTGAAAAGAGAGAGAAAGCAAATTTGAGCTGCTTAACAAGAATAATGGCACAGCTCCTATCATAGCTGACCACGCTGTCACTCTTAAAGCAGAATACTTGTTTATTAATGGATTTGCCAAAATAGGATACACTCCCCAGCTCACAGATGCAAGAATCCCAATCATCGTACCCATTACTACATTTTTTTGATGATTTGCTGGATCTTGCACAAGCAATACAAGCGCAGCTCCTATAAATGCTGTAAGAGAGCCGAGCAGTTTTTGAATTGAAAATCTCTCCTGTCTCATTAACAAGGAGAAGATCGTTGTAAAAATAGGGGATAGCGAAATTAAAAGGGAAGCATTCGTCGCAGAAATATATTTAATGGTTTCCATAAATAGCGTCTGATAAAGAGTAATTCCCACTATACTCACAATCACTAAGCGCCCTAGATCTTCCCGTCTAATAAGAATAGAACGCTCTATCCCTAATGTAATAAATAATAATAAAGGAGCAGCTATCAGCATCCGAATTGCAGTAAAATCAATAGCAGTTAATTCGACGACCCCATACTTTCCAATCGTATAATTAATACCCCAAATTACAACAACAGCAAGTAACAGACATTCAATTGTCCAACGTTTCATTTATAACCTCTCCGTATTATACTTTATTCCTAAAATTTCTCACTACGTCGAATGGTCTGCCAGCTAGAAATTTATACTTAAAGTATAAAATCAAAAACACCTTTTGTACTCATCCAATTGAGTGATTATAGCATCATCCAATTCTATATCGTAATTTAAAGAAAACTCACCGATTGGTTAAGACAGAGGAACAGTAGCACTTCTACTGTATTCCTCAAATTTCCGACCGCATCGAATGGCTGCCAGCTGGAAATTCCTACTTTCCTACATTGTAAAAAAGCAGGATACTCCTACCCTAAGGCAGAGAAACCTGCTTTTTCATTAACTGGCTTTAATCGTTGTCTGAGCTGAGTATTGCTTTACATAGCCATGATGTTGAGTAGACTGATTGCTAGCCGCAATCTTGCTTTTAAAATAGCTAATGACGCTGGAGGTAATTGCAATGGATAAAATAGAGAGTAAACCCTGTACTACCCCTACAGAATAAAATCCGAAACACACAACAAGAAAATCAAATGTGAAATTAAGTTTTCCCGGATTCCAATTCAGCTTTTTTTGCAAGATAAGCGCAAGAATATTCGTACCTCCAAGCGAAGTACGGTTCATAAACAACATTGATATTCCAAAGCCAATAATTGCGCCACCTAGCACAGCCCCAACAGGCATAGGAATAGAAAAACCAGGAAGCAATCGATCGAGTCCTGTCATAAAAGACACCAAGGTAACAGAAACAAGGGTCGCTACTGTAAAGCTCCAGCCCATTACTCTAGCCGCTAACACATAAAATGGAATATTGATTAGAAAAAATACCGCACCAAAAGGAATATCTAACCTATAGCTTAAAATCAATGAAAGTCCGGCGGTTCCCCCTGTCATAACATGAGCATGTTGTAAAATAATTGTTCCGATACTCGTAAGTAAGCATCCTAATACTATGTAGAATGATCTCTTCATAACCTTCTCCTTACCAAACAGTTTCAGTATATGTACATTTACCATTTACATGATATAATTTAAAATGGAGGTTTTACATAAAAAAATAAACATTTTATCACCATTTCAGTTTACATATTGAATACGTTTCATTAAAATATCCTTCATTATGAGAGGCGCATGAATATGGATCAAATTGATATTGATTTACTTCATCTTTTACAAGAAAATGCTCGTATGACTGTTAGCGACCTTTCTAAGAAATTGTCCTTAAGCCGGCCAAGCATTACCGAACGGCTGCTTCGGCTTCAAGAGCGTGGAGTCATCGAAGGCTTCTCTGCGAGAATCTCTCCAGCTAAGATAGGAAAGGATACCCTCTTAATTATCCAAATCAGCGATCTTAAAGTATCTACAACTGAGTTTGAGAAGATGGTTGCTGAAGACTCGGATATTATTGAATGTCATCGTGTAACAGGTCATATTGGGTATTTTATGAAAGCAGCTGTATCAGGGATGGATGGCTTACGTTTACTTGTAGATCGCTTGATGCCTTATGGTAACTTATATACCTCAGTTGTCTTAACATCTCCTGTAACATTTCGTCCGATCTTGCCTGATTCAGAAGTCTAGAAGACAAAGGTGTAGTTACGCTGTATTCCGAAAATTTCCCACTACGCCAAATGACTTCCAGCTGGAAATTACTACTTTTCTACAGTGTAAAAAAACAGCACAGAGGCTAATGTCCTCTGTGCTGTTTTTTTATTCCAGCATTACCCCTTCTTTATAGTCCGCCATAAAAGCTTCTACTGCTTCTTCTAATTCTCCGTTTGCCTCAGGAACTTGGATAATGAGTTCTTTTTTCTCATTAACAGGTACTACCATCACATTCCTAAAGCGGTTGATTTCTAATTGAACCTTTAGATCCTCTGCTAATTGTTCTGCTTCCATTTTATCATTCAGAAAATAAATTAAATTTCTCATCAGGCTTCCACCCCTTCCATATTCTACAAAATTTAGTTTTCCTCATAATCCTTAATGCTATAAGTAATAGTTAAAATTTCGAGGAGGTTGGGAAGGTTGAAAAATTAATTGGCATATGTTTTAAATAAAAATTAATACATTACATGAAATTTTAAAATCCCTATTTATGCAGCATAGCTCATCTCATTGGCGAGTTGTTAGGCAAAGACCGGAGTGTAGTTGCACTTACGCTGTCTTCTTAAACTTTCCGACTATGCCGAATGGCTGATATCTGGAAGTTTATACCTTAATACAGTATAAAAAGCTATAGGGACTCCCCCATAGCCTTGCTTATTTCATCTCCACTGCTTTCCTTTTCCTGATAGCCATCACTACAAATAGCAGAAAAAGAATTCCCAAACCTACATAAATGATATTTGAATATATATCCATATAGCCTACAATACTCTCCCAGGAACCACCTACTGCAGCACCTAAATTTACAAGAATCACATTCCAGATAAGCGTGCCAAGCGTTGTCAACAAGAGAAACACAACGAAGTTCATACGTGACATACCGGCTGGAATCGAGATTAAGCTTCTTACTAACGGGATAAGCCGGCAAAAAAACACAGTCCATACCCCATATTTTGTAAACCAAGCATTTGCCTTATAAATATCCTTTCTCGTCAAGCGCAGAATAAAGCCCCATTTATCGACTATTTTCTCTAGCTTATTTACATCCATAAGAAGGCCAATACCATATAACATAACAGCTCCACCTACAGACCCAACCGTAGCAAACAGCACAACTCCCATTACACTTAAATTTGTCGTAGTAGTCATAAAGCCGCCAAACGTCAAAATAACCTCTGAAGGGATCGGCGGAAATATATTCTCCAAGGCAATTAATAACAAAATCCCCATATATCCGAATTGTTCTATGATATTTGTAATCCAGTTCTCCACTCGTATACACTCCTCATTTCCACGCTGAAAAAACGATCTATGTTATTGATTAGGGCAATTCATCTAAGCAAAAGCCAACTAACATTGCTTTGCATACTATTTAGAAGTCATAGCACCACGAAAAATGTCTAGGTAATATCAAGCTTCTTCTTAGAAAGCATCCTGTCATTTGATATTACATTTTTTATACAATAGTGTTATTTAGCATTTACATATTTTTCATCGATACGTTTTTCAATTCTCTCAAGTTGTTTCTTATCTTTTAAAAGTTCCTCCTTATTTTTTCTGATTAACTCTGATAAAGATACTTTAACTTTTTTCATAGCTCCATCTACCTCTCTTTTCATTGTAAATACTGTATAACCAGCTTAGCTGGGCACGCAAAGCGCAAAAAAACCTTTACCGTTGTTGGTAAAGGTTTTTTACGTACATATAAAAGACCTTTACCACAGAAAAAGTAAAGGTCTTGCTAACAACATTATGTTGCCAACAAAGCCGGAAGCAATACAGCTCCGAAATGACGACTTTGTTGTAAAAGCTACTCCCCTTTAGGAGATTTATTCGACTATTTGAAATAATCATATTATAGTTATGATTCTTCTGTCAATGACTTTTTGCATATAACCCCGTCGCATTTTAACACATCAAGAGTCTCCAATTACGATTGAAGCTGCTTTAGGAATATGTTCAAATCCGCTTGTACCTTTTTAACCAACTCCTGAATTTTGGCTATATCTAGCTGTTGCTTTCCTGTCTCGGCAATGAGAGGATATAAATTCGCCTCAATTTTGGTATATTGATCTGGATATGCTTTCTCTACATCCTCTTCAAATGAGTCCCATTTTTTAGCGATCTCTTTTCCAAACTTGTTAATCGTTTCTTGCTGAGATGAGGTTTTTAAATAATTTTCTAGCTTTTGCACCTCCTGCAGCACGCTGTTCACTCCCGTTTTGAGATCAGGCTGCAGCTGAGTTACAGATTGAGCTTCCTCTTTCGGCGCTTGTTGTGCGCCCTCTCCAGTTCCGGAAGCACCGCAGCCTGTAACAGACAAAGCTCCAGCAAGAACAATAAAAGACAGCCATTTCCGAGTATATTTCATGGACAAAACCTCCTTTTTCAATGTCAGTCTTGTCCAAATTATCCCGCTCTTATACTTTGTCTATCATAGATTCTGTAAGCTATTTTTCAACAAGGCAACCTGAATCATAGAGTAGCTAATGCTTGGCAGTTTTTTCGTTCCTGGCAAGGTTACTGATAACTACCGCTAAGTATCAAGGGTTATTCTAATTCTATTCTTTTCAAAGGCTTTTCTGCTGGTCCTTCTATTACATCGCCATCTACAGAAAATCTTGAACCATGACAAGGACAATCCCATGTCCGCTCTCCATTATTCCATTCAAGTTCACATCCCATGTGAGTACAATTGGAGTCGACGAGATGTAAGCATCCTTTCTCATCTCTGTATGCACAAGCCCTTGCTCCGTTTACATTGACAACAGCACCTTCATCAATATCGACATCCTCTGGGGTTCTATAAATAATTCCTATTTTCCCACCAATGAGATGCTTCGCCACATCGGCATTTGTTTTGATAAAGTTCTTAATACTTGGATCAGCATGAAATCTTGAAGGACTATATAATTCCGTATAAGGATTTTCCTTCCCTATAATTAAATCCCTCAGCAATAAGGCAGCTGCGGTTCCATTTGTCATCCCCCATTTTCGATATCCCGTCGCGACAAAGATGTTGGATTGATTGTCTGAGATACGGCCAATGTAAGGGATTTTGTCCAAGGTGATTAAATCTTGGGCAGACCATCTGTAAGGGATTTCTTTTATACCAAAAACTTCCTCTCCGAAAGCTTCCAATGCTTCATAATGCTGAATTGTAGGTATCCCTTGACCCGTTTTATGACTTTCTCCCCCGACTAAGATGAGTTTCTCTCCGTTAAAGGTTGTATAACGAAGGGAACGTGTTGGGGAATCTGCACTTATATACATTCCACCAGGGTAGTCTTTTTCTGCCTTTATTCCGAGTACATAGGATCTTTCTGCATACATCCGTGTAAAATACAAGTTAGGCATGTCATAAAAAGGAAAATGCGAGCAGGATACAACGTTTTTGCATGTAACACTATACCCCTCCCTTGTGATAACTTTCGGGCGATCTCCTTTCTCAATAGTTACTGCTGTTGTATTTTCATAAATCATACCTTCGTTTTTGACAAAAGCTTGAAGCAGATGAAGCAAAAACTTTAACGGATGGAATTGTGCCTGTTGTTTCATGACAATAGCCGCTTTTACTTGTAAAGGGAGAGGAATACTTTCTACATATTGACTGGCAATTCCCAGCTTCTTGTAGGCTTCATATTCCTGATTTATCTTACTAACAGAAGAATCGGTATTTCCATAGATATAAGCATCTTCTTCCGTAAAGTCACATTCGATGTTATGCTCCTGAACCATATTTTTAATAAAAAGCAACGCTTCGTTGTTGGCCTCATAGTAAAGTTTAGCTTTTTCTTCCCCTAAATGATTAATAAATTCATCATAAATCAAGTCATGTTGTGCAGTGATTTTGGCAGTGGTGTGACCAGTGGTGCCATTTAAAATGGTACTAGCATCTAAAAGGGCTACTTGTAATCCTTCTTGTACAAGCAAGTAGGCAGTGATAATTCCAGAAATGCCTCCTCCTACTATTGCTACATCTGCTTCAATATCCCTATCAAGCTTTGGAAAGGACGGAAATTCTAACAAATCTCTCCAATAGGGTTCTGGGAATTGCGGCATTTTACTATCTTCTATTTTATGTTCCGTCATAAAATGTACCTCCATCAATCGCTCTATTTAATACATAATTTATCCAATGTGTGAAATATAATAACTTTATGTAATTTTTTACCTTAATTTCCATTATACGTAATTCTTGTCAATCCAATACGTTGTTCCTCTTCTCGTTTAGCTCGTCCACCTTCTACTGCATTTTAGCAGGTATGTCAGCTTTGAACTTATTCCTCATTAATTTTCAGGAAAGCAAAAAAGCATCTCTACCGAAGCAGAAACGCTGAAAACGCTGAGATAACGAATATTCTCGTTTTTCATTAGGGTAGCATTGTCTATAACCCTGATGGACACCGAATGCTCTGACAAAAGGCTGATTAAATTGAATGAAGCACTCTTTTGTTAGGCAATTTTAACAAAAGGGTTTATTTCATTTTGGAGGGTTTTATGAGATGATTTCGCAAATCTAGACAGGTCAGACTTACTTATCAAAAAGCTTTACTTATCCATTATTTCTTAGGCTAGAAGTGAAAAATAAGTCTGTCTTCGGTGGTAAGGTTTTACGGTAAGACAAACAAAAAACCAGCCCTTTGGTGACTGGTTGATATAAGATAGCTTATCAGAAATAAGGTTACTAACCTACCTGTTTATAATCCCCTAGTAAGAAGAGACTTTCCTCTGCCTCCTTTTATTTCACCTTATGAACAGCCTCCACCATCTCCTCCACCAAATCCTCCAGAATCTGTTGATCCACAATCTGAGTAGGAAGAATCAGAAGTTGTCCAAGCTGAGCCATTATGAATATACATAGGGCTATCAATATGATTTTTTTTAAAACTATTTGTACTATATCTATGTCTGTTTACATCCATTCTTAATAAAGAACTGCCTAAAAACAGGACAAAGCAGATTACAGCAAGTATTATAAATAATGTCATAAAAACAACCTCCTCTTTACATAATATTCCAATAAAACGGCTTATTTCCCTGCAATTAAAGAGCTATTTTAAAATTACTAAAAACCAAAAGTCAAAACCACCCGTGAGAACGGGTGGTTTGCTCTACGGCTGAAAGCCTTTGTTACTGACCAACCCCTAAAGGGGCACTGAATGGTTCGCT
>NZ_JASATP010000010.1:0-162835 GCF_038440375.1 Bacillus sp. OTU530 | reverse complement strand
CAAAAAAACAGCCATTTTGAGGCTGTCTGTTTACGTAAGATATCAGTTCCTGTTTTCAAATCATCAAGCTGAAAAACAGTTGAATTGGTTATTATTTGTACTACTAGCTAACCACATAACCCATTTAGATTCATTGTCAACAGCAGCAGAACTTGGTGCAAAACCAACACCTATTCTATCGTATTGTCTGTTTGTCATATTTGTAAAATGCCCTGGACTACAAAACCAACCCATAAAAATTTCGTAAGGAGTATTATGGAATAAAGGAGAAATAAACAAGGACTCCCTGACTCTGACTCACTAGTTCATTTCCCTTTAAAGCTACACTGCGCCCCTCTTTTTCCAACAGCCAGGAGGGGTGTTTTTGTTTGTCTTAAAACACGAAGGTTGTCTGCTGATACATTTTCTGAAAGTTAATAATCTTGATTTCCTTACACTAAATCAGAAACAAAAAATTTGCGGACAGATATTTTAATATATTTATTTAATTAAATTGCTTTCAAAAGAGATGGACTGTTTAAGTAATCGACTTTATTGAGAAGGCAATCTAATTGCTGGCTTGCCTGGATGACCTCTGGAGATGTTAACCCATATCGATGGCCTAAATAGATCATTTCTTTTCTTTTATGTTCAATTTGAACTGACAATACTTTATATGAATTCTGATTCATCTTTTTATCACCTTCACTTGTTACAATTCCAAACAGAAGCAAATTTACAAACTACGGAAAATTGGATCTAAAGGCCTACCTTTTGCAGGAAAATAGTTCTATCAAAACAAATAAATGAAATTTTTTCACACAATAGCAACCGCTTACATTTTTCTTTAATGATTTACCAAAAGTAAATACCTTATATTTTGAACTTCAATCTTACCTTAAACTTTTATTTTTTCTGTTCCTCTTCATTGATACATTGTTCTCGACTGCATCTCGAGTAATAAATTACGACTTTTTCTGTATCTACAGTGTCGATAAGCTTTCCACAACATTTACATACAATGGCGCCTAATGCTACAGAACCAACGAAGACTGACATGTCTTTCCCATCCTTTCGTTTACTGTTTGTGCCAATTCGATAACTCTGCAAGCATAAGCCCATTCGTTATCATACCAGGCTAATACTTTAATTTGATTTTCCACTGCCATGATGGAAAGCCCATCTATAACTGCTGACTTATCACATCCTATAAAATCGGCTGATACTAACGGTTCCTCTATATAGTTAACATAATGAGAGAGAGTTTCCTTTGCTGCTGTACGAAATACTGATTTCACTTCATCTATTGATACCTCACGTGCCACTTGAACAGTGAGATCAACTAAAGAGACATCCTGGGTAGGAACACGAATGGATATTCCCTCAATATGAGGAGCAAGATGCGGAAGAACATCAGTAAGTGCTTTTCCTACTCCAGTTGTGGTCGGAACGATGGATTGAGTACAAGCTCGTGCTCTTCGTAAATCTTTATGCGGATTATCTAAGTGTTTTTGATCAGAAGTATAAGAGTGAACGGTTGTCATCCATCCTCGTTTAACTTGAAAAGCTTGGTCCAAAATACTTAAAATTGGGGCGACACAGTTAGTTGTACAGGAGGCTGCGGATAAAATAGTATGCTTCGAAAGATCCAACAGATCATCATTCACTCCCATAACCACAGTTAAATCCATCTGTTTCCCAGGTGCCGTGACGATGACAGTAGATGCCCCAGCTGCTATATGCTTTTGTGCACCCTGGCGATCATTGAATTTTCCGGTAGCATCGATTACAATATCTACATTCATTTGTCCCCATGGAATATTCTCTGGATTACGTTGGGATACACAATTTGAATGAGATCCCCATTAATTAAGAGACTTCCATTTTGGATCGAGATATTCGCGTCCCATGTTCCGTGTACAGTATCATATTTTAATAAATGAGCTACTGTTTCTACAGGATAAGTGGAATTAATGACTCCTAACTTTAGTTGATTATGCTTAGTAGATAGTAGCTTCCTAATCAACATCCGGCCAATTCTTCCTGTACCACTAATACCTACTTTTCTCATCATAGTGATTCTCTCCTTTCGTCTTTAAAAACGTTGCTAACCATTTCCCACTCGTGAATTTCAAAACATCTTGCCCCATGAATAATATAAGGATCCTGCCGAACCAGACTTTCTACTTCACCTAATGTGTTAGCCATGTAGATCACCAGTCCTCCAGTACCGTCAACAAACTTTCCGTTAGCAAGTATCTTCCCCTCATTGCGCAGCCTTGCTAAAAAACCAAGATGCTGCGGGCGATATTCCTGACTTTTTTCCTCATCCAACATCGGTAAAAAAACAATAAAATACTTCATTTGCTTATCAAGCCTCCGTTTTGCCATATTAAATTGACTTTTTGTACTTTGTCCGAAGAAATTGAAATGTAATAATGCATTCTAATTTCAAGAAGAGGACACAGGTAATCAATACACTGATATAAGGCTTCTTTGTTGAGTTTGTTATGAGTTTTTCAATGGAACTGCCAATGTTCGCTTAGACTTTGACGAACTGTCCGGACGAACTGCTCGAATCAATCGAAATAATTGTTTAGTAGTAAATCGCAAATTATCAAAAGTTACTTTTGAATCCATTGCTTCTTCAAGGGACATTGGTGCATTCATAATAGAGAAATAAGACGTTATGCCAAGTTTATTTAAGGCTGATGTGTCTTCTGAAATCCCGCCTGCTAGTGCAATGATTGGGATATGGTGTTTATGCGCTAATTGTGCCACACCTAAGGGGGCTTTCCCCATTGAAGTTTGTCCATCTAACCTCCCTTCCCCTGTAATAACAAAGTCGGCACCTTGCATCTTTTCTTCCATTGCAATGAGATCTAAAATTAATTGGATGCCAGACTGGAGATTTGCATGTAAGAAGCCCGCAAATGCAGCTCCAAGCCCGCCAGCAGCTCCTGCACCAGCTATATTATGAATATCTATACCTAGCTCATGCAAAACACTCTGTGCAAAGGTTTCAAGCCCTTGATCCAGCTCTTTGATCATTTCTGCTGTTGCACCTTTTTGGGGACCAAAAATATAAGCTGCTCCGTTTGGTCCATAAAGAGGATTGTTCACATCACAAGCTACTTTAAATGTGCAAGCCTTGAGCTCAGGGTGTATATCGGTGACATCGATTTTGTGGATATTTTGCAGTTCCTTTCCTCCCCAACCGATTTCTTCATTATACTGATCTAGAAATTTAAAGCCCAATGCTTGAAGCATCCCAACACCTGCATCATTTGTAGCACTTCCTCCAAGCCCGATGACAAATTCGCGGCATCCTTTATCAATCGCATCGCAAATCAGTTCACCAACTCCATAGGTAGTTGTAACAAATGGATTGCGTTTGTTAGAAGGAACAAGTGGTAAACCACATGCTGCCGCCACTTCAATCACTGCTGTTTTCTTATCTCCTAAAATACCGTATACAGCATCAACCTTCTCATGTAACGGTCCTATTACCTCCCTTGTGACAAATCGTCCTTCGGTTGCTTGGACCAACGCTTCTACAGTCCCTTCTCCGCCGTCCGCTAAAGGAAGGGTCACAATCTCTGTATCAGGGTCCACATCTTTTATTCCTAAAGAAATAGCTTTGCTGCCGTCTATGGAAGAAATGCTTCCTTTAAATGAATCGATAGCAATTAAAACCTTCATTTTTAAGACCTCCTTTACTTATTTCTGATTATAGATGAAGTAAAATGAAGATGTTACGGGCTACGTAACAAAGAATTAGACAAGATTTTGGTTCCGGTAACAAAAAAACTTCAAACTAAAGCGTCTGAAGTAAAAGAGCAAGATAAAGTTTAACTGAATTTTAGAAACAGTATTATGATTCATGCTGACTTCTAACTGTTCGGCTATCTATCAGATTTTGCTGAAAGAGTACCCCTACTTCAATTTCTTGAAGGGGATGAACCCAGAAATAAGGAGGGCACTGAAAAAGTCCACTTAAAGAGAAAAACAAGCTGACCACCTACTATATGCAGAGGATTAGCTTATTTTTATTTTCTGTATATTGATAAAAGTTTCTTTATTTACCGAAATCACACACTTTTTCAGTGGCCTCGAAATAAGTAGGGGGTGAATTTCAGCTTTGCGAAGCAAAAAATTCTTTCATCGTGTACTGGAATTTGTTAAAACATAAATAGAACGTATGATCGTTTATTATCTTGGAAAGAGACGAGGTGAAGAGAATGTTAACCAACAAAGCGTATAAGTTTCGTTTATATCCAAATCAAGAACAAGAAGTGCTGATTGCGAAAACAATTGGTTGCAGTCGTTTTGTCTTCAATCGCTTCCTTTCTTTGTGGAACGAGACATATCAAGCAACAGGAAAAGGCTTATCATATAGTGCTTGCTCTTCTCAACTTACACAACTGAAAAAAGAATTCACTTGGTTACAAGAGGTTGATTCACATTCTCTGCAATCATCCTTGAAGCATCTTGCGGACTCATTTGACCGTTTCTTTCAGAAGCAAAATGAAGCCCCGCGTTTTAAAAGTAAGAAAAATAAGGTACAATCTTACACGACAAATATTGAAAAGAAGAATCAGCTTCCTGAAGTAAGTATTGCAGGCAATCGTATGAAATTGCCGAAGTTAGGTTGGATTCGTTTTGCAAACAGTCGTGAGGTGCAAGGGCGTATCCTGAACGCTACTGTCAGACGAACTCCTTCTGGCAAGTACTTTGTATCCTTGTTAGTCGAAACAGAAGTGCAGGAACTGTCTAAAACTCATTCCAGTGTAGGAATTGATGTGGGTTTAAAAAACTTTGCCATCCTTTCCAATGGTGAAGTGTTTACCAATCCAAAATGGTTTCGCACATTAGAGGAGAAGTTGGCTCATGCACAGCGCATTCTGTCCAGACGTAAGAAAGGTTCTTCCAATTGGAATAAACAACGTATCAAGGTAGCACGCATTCATGAACGGATTGCTCATGCGAGAAAGGACTACTTGGACAAAATTTCAACGCACATCATCAAAAACCACGATGTCATAGCGATTGAAGATTTACAGGTAGCGAACATGCTCAAAAACGGCAATCTTGCAAAAGCAATTAGCGAAGTATCATGGTCAACATTTCGCAAGATGCTGGAATACAAAGCAAAGTGGTATGGGAAGCAAGTCATAGCTGTGAATCCACATTGTACGTCACAAACATGCAATGTATGCGGTCATACAGCGAAAGAGAACCGCAAAACACAAGCCTCCTTCAAGTGTGTATCTTGCGGTCATGAAGACAACGCTGACATCAATGCTTCCAAAAATATAAAGGACTTAGCAATCGCAAACTGATTCACCTTGCAGGAGACTTGCTACAAAGTCGTTTGGACTGCCAACCGTCGGAATGACGGGCGTAGCCTAATTCATTAGGAGCCGAGAGGCTTCTGTACTTAGGAATCCCCCACGTTCAACGAACGTAGTGAGTAACTGGGGGTAATTCAAAGAATATGCTTTTCTCTCTATTGGAAAGTTCAATAGCAATAGCTGTAACAGCTGTGATGTTGCCAGTTTTCCATCGTTGGTATGCCTCTACAAATTGATTTGTAAAAGTAGCTTTAGGTCTCCCTAAATTAGATTTTTTTCTGTAATTCATTTTAAACAATAAGCTGGGTCTATTATTATAAACAGTAATGTTACCACTCGATTTGTTTTTCATCCCTAAAGAATTCCCCATTAGGTCCTTCTGGTCCAATAGTTGCTAACCAAAGGATAGATTCAGCGGCTTGTTTTGGCGTTTTTGGAGCAGATGGTCCGCCCATATCTGAGCTTACCCATCCTGGATCGACTGCATTTATTTTGATATCACCATTGATTTCTGCAGCTACCAATCGTGTCAATCCATTTAGAGCAAGTTTAGACAATTTATAAGCGCCTACTCCTTGATATGACATTTCGCTCATCGCTCCATATTCTGAGGAAATATTAATAATTCTCCCATAGCCTTGTTTTTCCATGAGGGGAATAAAGGAACGAATGACATGGTAAGCGCCAAAGAAATTAGTTGCCATTGTTTTCTCTAGAATGGACGGTTCCATATTTAATAACTTTTGATTCCCATCCAAATAAACGCCAGCATTATTAATCAATACGTCTAATCTTCCATACCGATCATTTACTATAATCGCAGCTTGGTGGATGCTTTCTTGGTTGTCTACGCTCATCACCACAAAGGAAACGTCCAGATCTGACTGCTTAAGTTTTTGCGCAGCTTCATGACCATTCTCTGCATTTCGACTTGTCAAAATGACTTTAAAACCTTTCAAAGCTAATTGTTTGACTAGCTCATATCCAATTCCTCGATTACCACCGGTTACAAGAGCAACTTGTTTTTCATGTACCATTTTAAACTCTCCATTTCTCGTCTGCGGATAACCTGGGCTAAGGTAGTTAGTACTTTTAGATTGTTCCGTTCTTTGATTAAGTTACACCTAGAAATCCTGAAAGCAAATAGAACAGGAATGATAAATCAATAATGATTAGTAAACCCTAAAAAAGTTAAATTGATTTCCTATCTAAAAGGTTGTTTTGTACACTACTACTACCCATGTGGTTTCTCATTAAAATAAATACCAAACTCAATAGTAACGATAAAACCCCAACTAATACGACGTACCCGGTACCTATTTCTGATATAAATACCCCGCCTACAGCTGCACCCAATGTTGTTCCTACGTTACAGGATGATATAAATAATCCATTGGCAAAATCAGGCGCTTCAGGAGCTGAAGACGCAATCAAATATTGATTAATATTTGCCATTATGCCTCCAGCTAATATTCCCCAAATTAGAGTTATCATTGCCATAGGTACGGTAAACTGTCCTGTGAAGAATAAAATAATGTAAACAGCACCCAATAACAAAGGAAAAGATACTACGGATTTGGTGGCACTATGAGTAAGTAACTTTCCTGCGACAATGTTTCCAATAATATTGGCTCCACCGAAGATGAATAACGTTAAACTTATGGTATTCGGAGACATATTCGTTACTGTTTTCAGATATTCAGCAAGATAACTATAAACCCCAAATATAGCTGAGTTTAACAAAATGACAGTCACGATAGAAATCCACATAATGGGTTTTTTTAATACAGAAAGTTGTGTACCATAAGAAAGTATTTCTTCAACAGGCATAGACGGTACAAAAATCAATGTAGCAATGAATACAATAGCATTCACAATAGCAAAGAATGCCATCGCCATTTCATATGAAACGGTATTATCAATAAAACTTGCGATTGGTACGCCGGCTACCATACCAGCAGATACGCCTATAAATACTTTGGCAACGGCTTTTGGAGCTTCTTCTTTACTTACTGAGGAAGCAGCTACTGTAAATGCCAAAGAACAATAAATAGGATGAAAAAAGGCCAATATTACACGAACCACTAATGTAATGGTAAAGCTAGCTGTAAATAGGGAGACTATGTTCCCCAACAAGAAAACACCAAGTACAAGTAACATAGCCTTCTTTCGATCTATACCTGAAAATAATAACGGCATAATAGGACCAGATATTGCAACACCAAGGGCAAAAAAACTCACCAGCCATCCTGCTTTTGGTATGCTGACATGAAAGTGATCAGCAATGGAAGGCAATAACCCAATAACCCCCATTTCCGTATTTAGAATGCCGAAAACACCGATGGTTAATATAAATATGAGCAACTTGTTTTGTTTAGCCAAAAAATATACCTCCTAATTTCTCCTTTTAATCAATTTTTTCAATTTGAACTGTAAAATTGCCCTTCATACTTTCAAGCTTTTCTACTCCAGATTGAATCTTGCCTAATTGAATAAGTCCATTTGAATACCCGAAATCTTTATAAAATATAGCTAAATTTCCCCAGGGAGCATAATAAGTGAAATCTCCGACTGAAGGTTCACTGCCTGATGGCGCTTTTTCTATAGATAGTTTTTTTGGTAGGTAACTAATTTTTTCAGTTCTTGCATGATCTTCGAAGGTTACTGTTAACGGAAGTTGTGCTACAAAATCTCTGCTTGTTGGATTATCATACATATTCACAATTACTTCCTCGTTGTTAAACGTTAATTTTATTGCAACATCTTCCATACTAACTAACCCTCCATTATCAATTGTAGAATCCTTGCTACCCTGCTCGTTCGGTTCATCAGTTTTAACTGCTTGCTCACCACTTGAATTTGTATTTGCAGTATCATCTCCATTAATGTTTTTCTCATTATGACTACTGCTGCAAGCTGTTAGAAATAATGAAATAACCAATATAAACAAAAGTTTAGATTTAACTCCTTTTCCCATCAAAACGTCTCCTTATTTATTCTTACAATTGTTTGGGAAATAACATAGATGAACAAAGATTATCACGAAACTATCATCAGTAAAAAATTGCTTCCAACAAGCTGTGGGGCAACTTTTTCATTAGGAGATTTTATGGAAGTTGTCTTGTAGGACGAATAATTATTTCGTTAATCGCAACATCCATTAGATAATTTGTTTCGTTGGACGAATCAGGATTTCGCTTACCGCTACAGTTTCAGGTGTGTGCACCCATAATAATAACAACTTTATTTTGAATATTAGACATACTAAATAACATCCTTTCTTTGTTGTTTTAAAAACAATTCATTTGCAACTATAATGGTGGACATTGACTTCGCCCAGTAAAGAAAATCATCATTGATTGATTAATCAACATCTGCTTATAATTATTAAATAGAAACACGATGCTCTCAATGGTTAAATGAACGTAATTTGTTGATTACTCAACAAATCAATCAAAATTGTTGATTATCTTTAGGAAAGTCTGGTGACGTAACAATGCCAAAAGTAGATAGAAGAATAACCAAAAGTCAAGAAGCCATTAAAAGTGCTCTTATCGAACTGATGTCTGAAAAAAGTTTTGATCATATTACCATTCAAGATATTTCTGACAGGGCAAATGTGAATCGAGGAACCATCTATCTTCATTACTCCGATAAATTTGATTTATTAGATAAGATCATGGAAGAACATATAAACAACATGAGTAATTTTTGCGAGTCGGCAGCTGAAATGGATTTTATAGAATCGACTGTACATTGTATGGAATACTTTGAGAGTAATTATTTATTCTTTTCGACGATGTTAGCGAGTGAAGGGGCTCCTTATTTTCGTAGTCGGTTCCTTCAGTTTAATATCGAAGAGTTCAAGCATGATGTGGACATAACAAAAGGAAAAAACTATGGTCAAAATGAAGATGTACTTGTTCAATTTGTTGCAAATGCTTATGTAGGGGTAGTGGAATGGTGGTTAAAGAATGGAATGCCTTATCCACCTCGTGTCATGGCAGAAAAAGTAGGGGATTTGTTAGAGAGAATTGTATAAAATGTCCCTTACATTAGTGAAGAAGAAAGGGACAATTCCTTTAGAAGAGGCTTTTACTAGGGTATTGTCTCTTACTATTCATTAAAATATAGATTGTACTTAAAGTAATGGGTGCCAATGTTACATAAATCAAATGAAATTACTTTCTCTAACGGTGCTTATGTGAACATGAAATCCCTCCAGTTAATCTGGAGGGATTTTGACAGTATTGACTCCCGACTTGGGGCTTCTTTCACACTGACCTTGTTGATATGTGCGCCCATTCCTCTCTCGGCTTCAGTAATAAACCAAACTTCCTTCAAAATACTCAACAATTTTGATTCATTTGTTCAATAATCAACAAATCGCGTTCATTTAACCATTGTAAGCATCCTGTTGCTATTTATAATTATAGACAAATGTTGATAAATGAGCTTTTGTTTTTTAGAACATCTCATTTAGTTAAATCGAAGTAACTTAAATAGTTGTTCAAATTTTAGTGACCAGCAAGTGAGTGATGAAGATGTTGAAAGAATCATTCATGGAATCGTCAAAGGAGGAAAACCTCGTGAAATCCAAAATTACATAAGGAAAAGAGGTCATGATTATGGGTTTTACAGAGGTGAGAGGTCTTGTTCCATCCATCCTTGTTTCAACATCGGCGAGTCATACATGAGGTCGAAACTTCAAGTCAGTTATATAGAATAGAGTATAGGAGGAGAGGTATGGAAAGGAGGACACTTTGGTTCTTTATAGCTTCGATATTTATAATCAATCTCATTATCATTTGTGGTGTAAAAGTATTGGCGCACCAAATGAAATATCAGATAACTTCACCGACTGAGCAAAAGGTAACTATGATCATAAATGATGAAGCCGTTCGGAAAAAAGCAGAAACGCTGGGGATTCAAACGGAGGGAAAGAACACGTTCTTGTTAGAAAAAGAAATACAGGAAATAGAAGTGAAAAACGAAGCAAAGCAGCTTGGTATTGAGGTGGAAGGCAAAGGGCTGGTAGAGCTGTTCGAAGCCATTTATGAAACAAAACTTAGAAACGAAGCGGAGGAGCTTGGCATTGCCACAGAAGGCAAAGCGGCTTCGAACTTAATACAAGAAGTCTATGACGTAAAGGCAAGGAAAGAAGAAGAGGAACAAGGCCTTGTTATAGAAGGGAAAGATGTATCTGCTATTGCGGATGAGGTAATGGAAGTAAATTGAAAAATTTAATTGTTTATTTTTCAAAAAAAGAGCTATAGGAGTACGAGAACAATGGTTGAAAAACAATTTAAAATAATTACGAGTACGGGATTTGCTCGGCAAGCAACCGCATTGGTAAGGGTTGCTTGTCAGTTTGATTCGAATATATTTATTGAATATAAGAATAAGTCAGTAAGATTAAAGGGCTCTCCTCAATCTATCCTCGATGTTATGTCATTAGGAATTAGACCTCACACTCTATTTCATATAAGGATCGAAGGAATGGACGAGCATGAGGCTTTACAATCGCTAGAAGATCATTTGAGCAAAATTTAAGATTTATCCAATGAAGATAGGAGTTCTCCCTCAGACGATTTATATCTTCTCTAGGTGGAAAGACAAACATTTGGGAATTATGTTACATGATGATTAATCACGTTTTGTTACATACCTTATCCATAGTCCACTGTCGTCCAGTTTTTCGAGTGCTTTTAAGGAGAAATTTACTGGATTCGCTTTGTTTAGAAAAGAACTCGTTTCAAATAGTGTTACAGAGTTAGAGGCACCATCTGCAATTGGAACTAAAAGCAGGCTCAATTCATCAATTAATCCTTCGTTTAAAAAGGAGCCATTTAAAAAGCCTCCACCTTCTAGCATTAATTTATCGATTGAAAATAGACTTTTTAGTTTTTGCACTACGACAGTAAAATTTAAGTGTTCTTTCCCACCAAAAATATAAGATATACCTATTTTTCTCAGATGAGCTAAATAAGCATCAGATACTTGCTCTGTAAGTACCTCTACTATGTGGTCATCTGTCCTATGCTCATTCCATGACTCAATTGAATTTTCAGTCCATCCTAATTTCCCAGAGGGGTCTACTGCTATAGCATAACTTTCAGCATTTTTGTTTGCAACGTAATCAGTTCTAGGGATAGGTAGGATGTCTTCGTGTTTTAAATCTAATTTATGTCCAAAGGTAAAGTGTTCCTCCATGGTAACCCTACCACACATCCAAGCTTTAGATCTGTAACGTTCATGGATTTCTTCGTATACCTCTGTAAAAACAGCTGCTCGTTCCGCTTTCAAATAATCTCCAATGATTTTCCCATCCAATGAAGTTGCCATGTGGCAAATAATATACGGTCTTTCCAAGCTTACAACCCCTTTAAACGATAAAATACTGCCCCAGAAATATGTACGATCATTTTATCCCATTCATCAATTTTCTTCTTGAAAAGAAAAGATTGGGGCATTAATCCAACATTATTGACTAATACATCTATTTTCCCAAAATTTTCGAGTGTATATGCAGCCAACCCTTCCATCCGTTCATGTGAAGAGACATCTGCTACTTTATATATAGCTTGTCCACTGTTGTTTTGAATCTCTTCTTGTAATTTCTTTAATTGGTTTTCACGACGAGCCGTTAGGACCAGCTTAGCACCTTTAGACGTAAGCTCTTTTGCAGTAACTTCTCCAATTCCACTAGAAGCACCAGTAATAAACCAAACTTCCTTGAACATACTCAACAATTTTAATTCATTTGTTCAATAGTCAACAAATCGCGTTCATTTAACCATTGTAAGCATCCTGCTGCTGTTTATAATTATAGACAAATGTTGATAAATGAGCTTTTGTTTTTTAGAACATCTCATTTAGTTAAATCGAAGTAGCTTAAATAGTTGTTCAAATTTTAGTGACCAGCAAGTGGGAGGGAAGATGTTGAAAGAATCATTCATGGAATCGTCAAAGGAGGCAAAACTTCGTGAGGCGGTTGCAAAAGAATTATTTTCAAAACAAAAATAAGAAAGGGTGTTATTTTAAAATGAAAAAAAAATCTATTATCACGCGTGTACTCACAGTGATAGCACTGGTCTTGCTTTTATCCGTGACCATCGTTGCATCCAAGACCAGCGTTGTCGCTGCATATACGCCGGACTTGTCCAATGGAGCAGACAACTTTTACAAGAGCAACAAGGTAACTATGAAGAAGGTTGAGTTTAAAAATCAATACAACATGAATGTTGTAGGGAATCTTTTTATTCCCAAAGGCTTGAAGAAGAATACCAAAAATCCCGCGATCATTGTCGGGCATCCTATGGGCGCAGTAAAAGAACAAAGTGCGAATTTGTATGCCCAGAAAATGGCTGAACAGGGATTCGTTACTTTGTCCTTGGATTTGTCTTTCTGGGGAGAGAGTGAGGGGCAGCCTCGTAACGCTGTTTCGCCGGATATCTATGCCGAGGATTTCAGTGCTGCGGTGGATTTCCTAGGTACCCGGTCGTTTGTTGACAAGGAACGGATTGGTGTTATTGGGATTTGTGGCAGCGGGAGCTTTGCCATCAGCGCAGCCAAGATCGACCCGCGCTTGAAAGCCATTGCGACAGTCAGTATGTACGACATGGGTGCCGCCAACCGTAACGGGCTTAAACACTCGCAGACTCTCGAGCAGAGAAAGAAGATTCTCGAAGAGGCAGCGGAGCAACGCTATGTGGAGTTCACAGGTGGTAAAACCAAATACACCAGTGGGACAGTACATGAACTAAATGAAAACTCTACTGCCATTGAGCGTGAGTTTTATGACTTCTATCGCACTCCAAGAGGTGAATTCACTCCCAAGGGCTCGTCACCTGAACTCACGACACACCCGACGCTTACTAGTAACGTCAAATTCATGAATTTTTATCCGTTCGCAGACATAGAGACGATTTCTCCTCGTCCGATGCTTTTCATTACGGGTGAAAACGCTCATTCCAGAGAGTTCAGCGAAGACGCCTACAAGCTGGCGGCCGAACCGAAGGAACTCTACATTGTTCCGGGTGCAGGTCATGTGGATCTGTACGACCGGGTGAATTTAATCCCTTTTGACAAGCTCACATCCTTCTTCAAAGAAAATCTGAAGAAACAATAAGGCTTGTGTTGAAGATTGTAGAGGGCTTTGCGTGCCAATGGTGCTTTGATTGAAAAAGCTGTGTGAATCCTGCATATCTTGTCGGGGTTCACACTTTTTTGCACTTTAAGCAAGTATAAATTTCTAGCTGGGAGACCATTCGACGTAGCGAGAGATTTTAGAAATAAGGTATAAGGGTAACTATGCCTCTGTCTTCACCCAAGGGCAGGGCTCGCCAATCGGTGAGTTTTCTTTATCTGAATAGAATTCCATATGCTATGTAGGTTTGAAGGGGCGGTGTTACTCATTACCATATGCTGGAGTTTTTTATGCTTGGCGGATATAACGAATAGAGAGGGAGTCAGTATGAAAGTAATTCTCTTACCATCTAAAGACAACGCTATTCAACTTGGATTAAGAGTCAGATAGAAGCCAAGTCATGATGAATTTACGAGACAATAAAACGAAACTTGAAGGAGGAAAACGGGATGAAAAAACGATTATTTCATTCATTTGCGTTGCTGCTAACCCTCACCCTTACTGCCTGCAACAACAATGATAATTATACAAAGGACATTTCTCAACAAGAGGGGAACTCCTCTGAGGCTAAGTCCGGAGAATACGCCGAGATTGGATCTGGGGCTAACCTTGTTAAATTCCCTGAAGACCTTAAAAAGGGGATCGTGTTTGCCACTTACGATCGAGGAGATATTCATGAGGACATCTATATAAATAGTAAGGAAGCGATTGAAGCAGCGCAGAACGGAGAGGAACTTCCGAGCGGCACCGTTATTACTCTTGTAGGATATAAGGATGGAGAGATCGACCAATATTTAGTGATGGAAAAGCGTACTGGCTGGGGCTCCCAATATTCGCCGGAAGAACGTAATGGGGAATGGGAATTCCAGCATTTTACTCCTGACAGAAAGGTAGCTAAAGATAATATTGAGCGTTGCTTTGCCTGCCACGCGAATCAGTTAAGAGATGACTATGTGAATTCGATGGACCAGATGAAAGAGTTTGATTTGGGAGAGATTTCACAATCAAAGAACAGCAGTACAGAAACCCCAATCGCAGCTATCCCTACGGAGAACTGGAAGGTACGTGAGCTATCTGCTCATATGAATGATTCTAAGGATGTAAATAAAGGAGAAAGTAATTTAATAGATGATGAGGAAAAAGCAAAAAAAATTCAGGATGTTCTTTTGACGATGTATTTACAACAATATAAAAACTAATGGATGTGTTGCCATTAAAGGATACCTGCATGTCCACTATAGAAACACAATCTGATGATTAATTAAATAGAAAGAGGAGAATGCTTTGAATCAAAAGGTGTTATTCAGGCTAGTAAATGACCTTGTTATGACAGTACTCATGTTAATAGCAATGGCTTACTATATTACCGGAAATAAGATTCATGAAGTCGTTGGAGTTGTGGTACTTTTATTATTTGTTGTCCATAACTTTTTAAATCGACATTGGTATAAAACGATTTTAAAGGGAAAACATAATGTACGGCGCATTCTACAAATAGGAATCAATCTGCTTTTTCTTGCAACTATGGCCTTGATGATGATAAGTGCTGTGTTGATTTCCAGTGATTTATTTCCCTTTATTCCTATAAATAATGACATGATGCTACGGCAAATACATGTTCAGACTGCCTATTGGGGATTTATCATCATGGCAGTGCATATAGGATTATCATGGGGAATGATTATGAATTCAGCGCGGAGGATGACTGGATTGACCGGTACTAGCCGTGCTCGCACTATTGCGTTGCGTATTTTGGCGGTATTAATTGTAATCTATGGGGTGCATTCCTCCTTCGAGAGAGATATGGGTTCTAAGCTAACTATTTATAACCCCTTTGGTAATTGGTTCAATGATGATTCTATTATAAGATTTTTAATTGATCACCTATCTATCATAGGAATCTATATTTGTGGGACACATTATGCTTTGAAATTCATTCAGAGACAGGAACAAAGAGCAGTTCAAAAAATCTGATATTGATTGGCCAAATGAAAGAATGAAAAGGGCATTAACTAAGAAATGAATTAATGCCCTTATTAAAATATTTTGTCTTAGGGAAGTTTTATACAATTCTGTCTAACAAATCCCCTACTTTTTCTGCCATGACACGAGGGGGATAAGGCATTCCATTCTTTAACCACCATTCCACTACCCCTACGTAAGCATTTCCAGCAAATTGAACAATCACATCTTCACTTAGACCTTCATTTTTTCCATTTGTTTTGCGCAACTCGTTCTCGTACCCTTCCATAACATACTCTAGGAACTTACTCCGAAAAGAAGGGGCTGCTCCTTTACTGGTTAACATGGTCGAAAAGAATAAATAATGAGTCTCAAAGTATTCGAAAAAGATCTGAATTGCATCTATCCATTCCTCTTGACATGCCCATTCACTTGTTTCCTTAAGCTCGTTTATATGTTCTTCTATCATCTTATCTAATAAATCAAATTTATCTAAGTAATGAAGATAGATGGTTCCGCGGTTCACATTTGCCCTGTCAGAAATATCCTGAATGGTAATGTTATCAAAACTTTTTTCAGACATCAGTTCGATAAGAGCCTTTTTAATGGCTTTTTGGCTTTTGATTATTCTTCTATCTACTTTTGACATTGTTTGGTCACCAGACTTTCCTGAAAATAATCAACAATGTTTATTGATTTGTTGAGTAATCAACGAATTGCGTTCATTTGACCATTGGGGGCATTGTGTTTCTATTTATAATTATAAACAAGTGTTGGTTAATCAATCAATGATGTTTTTCTTTGCTGGGCGAAGTCAATATTTATTCCGTATAGGTACTTGGATATGTGAGATTCTATTACTGTTCATCGGAATCATTCAGTGCTAACAAGAAAGGATTGTGTTGTCTCTTATGTCCAATAATCAAAAAAACACAACTATGACTGGTGCTTTAAGTGCTCCGAGTGCAAAAGCACCATTTGAACGCACTACTATTGAGCGGAGAGGATTAAGACCGGACGACATCTTAATTGATATTAAATTTAGTGGTATTTGCCACTCCGACATTCACAGTGCACACGGTGAATGGGGCGGTGGCATCTTCCCAATGGTTCCTGGTCACGAAATCGCTGGGGTTGTGGCGGCAGTAGGAACAGAAGTTACAAAATTTGCTATTGGTGATCGAGTTGGCGTTGGCTGTTTTGTTGACTCCTGCGGAGAATGCGAATACTGCCTCAGCGGTGAAGAGCAATTTTGTACGAAAGGTGTTATCAACACATATAATTCATTAGACTACGATGGGAATCCAACATATGGAGGATACAGCCAAAAAATTGTTGTAAAGGAAAGGTTCGTTGTCCGTGTTCCAGATGCTCTAAATTTGGATGTGGCAGCACCACTATTATGCGCAGGTATCACTACGTATTCTCCTTTGAAAAAATGGAACGCGGGTTCAGGTAAGAAGGTCGCCATTGTGGGAGTGGGAGGTCTTGGGCACGTAGCAGTTCAATTTGCGCATGCCATGGGTGCTGAAGTAACTGCTTTGAGTCAAAGTATAAATAAGAAAGATGAAGCAATAAAATTGGGTGCAGATCATTACTATGCAACCAGTGATCCCGCTACATTCACCGAGTTGGCTGGTCGTTTTGATCTTATCTTAAACACAGTGTCCGCAAATCTTGACGTTGATGCGTATTTATCTATGCTTCGTGTAGATGGAACACTTGTAAATGTCGGTGCGCCAGCTGAGGCAGATAAGTACCATGTGTTTTCTTTAATCATGAAACGTCGTAGCATTGCTGGATCCCTTGTAGGTGGAATTCGCGAAACTCAAGAGATGCTAGATTTTGCTGCTGAACATGGTATTAACCCTATGATTGAAATAATCCGTGCTGACCAAATAAATGAAGCGTATGAGCGTGTTCTACGCAGTGATGTGCGTTATCGATTCGTTATTGACATATCAACTATGTAATTCTAAAAGGTGATTTATCTATAGTTTCACCTGAAATTATGCTTAATTAACTCTTTAAACCATATAGCTTTCAATTCATATATTCTATTACTAATACCAAGGAGGACTTCTTATGAGCCAAGAGAAAAACGTTGCGCGTAACAAGGGTAATTTTGCAAAACTGGTCCTAAGTCACATCGACAACAATAATAACACTGAACAAAATGTAAGCAACGTAAATTATGAGTTTGCTCCTGAAAATGATGCTCAATTCATTAATAACAATAATGTTAATTCAAAAACGAAGAACAACAATAAATTCTAATAACTACGGTTTCTGTAATGCCTGAACAAATAGCCTATATGGAGGAATCCTGTGTTCCTCATCATGTAGGTTTTTTCTTTTTTGTCCGTGTAATGAAGATAGATGGTTCTTCTATTAACATCTGCTCTGTCATCAAAACTTTTTTCAGCCATCAATTCAGTAACAGCTATTTTGATGGCTGCTTGGCTTTTGAGTATTCTTCTAGCCACTTTAGACATTTTAGTTCCCCAATCTTTTCTCAAGATAATCAACAATTTTGATTGATATGTTGAATAATCAACGAAATGCGCTAATTTATCCATTGTATGCAACCGGTTTTTATTTATAATTATAAACAGATGTTGATAAATCAATGTCTTAAGGTAAACGCATACAGAACGGATTGTTACTGTTAAATCAGGCAAAACCGATTACTTTAGAAAAAGGTAGGGGTTTTGCCTTTTTCTATTATTGGAGGGGATACAGTATAAATCTGGGGGGTATACAGTGAAAATCGAGAGAATATTAAACAATAATGCAGTTATTTCAACAAAAGATAAACAAGAGATCATTATCGTCGGACGAGGAATAGCTTTTAAAAAACAAGTTGGAGAGGAGGTTAATCAGGAACAAATAGATAAAGTCTTCACTTTAGAAAACGAAGATATAATGAAAAAGTTCAAGACCTTAATTGCTGATATGCCAATTGAATATATGGAAATATCTGAAAAAATCATTGCGTATGCAAAAATAAAGTTAGGTAAGAAGTTAAACGACAGCATTTATATTCATTTAACTGATCATATATACTTTGCAATTGAGCGTTATAGAAATAATTTACCTATTAAAAATGGATTACTATGGGAAACAAGGCAATTATACAAAGAAGAATATGAGATTGGACTAGAAGCATTAAATATGGTATGTGAACAATTTGGCGTCATTCTACCTGAGGATGAAGCAGGGTTCTTAGCCCTTCATATTGTTAATGCTGAATTGAATGAAGAGATGCCCATTGTAAAAAATATGACGAAGGTTATGCAAGAAATATTAACGATGGTTAAATATCATTTTAAGATCGAGTTTAATGAAAATTCTTTACCATTCTATCGTTTTATTACTCATCTTAAGTTTTTCGCACAACGTCTAGTCAAGGGCAATCATTACAACAGCACAACAGATGATGGCTTATACCATGTAATACAGGAAAAATATCCAGAGGCCCATAAGTGTTCACAGAAAATAAAGAGGTTTATTGAAAGCTCTTACACATACGAATTAACAGACGAAGAAATGATTTATTTAACAATTCATATTGAAAGAGTAGTAAAAAATAATAACGGATGATCTTAGGGTTGTAACCTAACGGGCAAAACCTAAATCAAACATTCAAAATGGATTGTTTGATTTAGGTTTTTTTTATTAAGCCTTTTTACCATACGAACAGTTAAGCAAGGTTAGAATTTAACAAGAAATAAGGGGTGGAGAAATTGAGTTACCAAGGCTTAGCGAAAGAGATAGTCCAATTGGTCGGTGGAGAACAAAACATAATTAGTGTTGTGCATTGTGCGACACGTCTACGTTTTACATTAAAAGATCATGGTCAGGCTGATAAGAAAAATCTTGAAAATTTAGATGGGATTCTCAGTGTTGTAGAGAATAGTGGGCAATTTCAAGTTGTCATTGGGAGCCATGTCTCCGAGGTTTATAAAGATGTAATAAAGATTGCAAATGTAGGTAGTACAGCAAAAGAATCATCAGAAAGATCAAAGGGAAATGTTATTGCAAAAATATTTGCAGTTATTTCAGGAAGTTTTTCTCCGTTGCTCGGAGCCCTTGCTGGTGCTGGGATGCTTAGAGCGTTGCTAGCTCTTTTAACAATGACAGGGGTATTATCTACGGAAAGTGGAACGTACTCTATTTTAGTAGCGGCTGGGGATGCAATCTTTTTCTTCCTTCCCATTTTTCTAAGCATTACCCTTGCTTCAAAGCTTGGCGCAAATCCATACGTAGGTGGAATGATTGGGGCTGCGCTATTAGATCCGAATTTTACTAGCCTGCTGCAGAATCAAGGTGATATTACTCATTTTCTTGGTATACCGGTTGTTTTGATGAACTATTCTTCTTCGGTGTTCCCGGTTTTTATCGCAGTCAGTATTTATGCTGTTTTAGATCGGTTCCTTAGGAAAATCATTCAC
Organism: Bacillus sp. OTU530; assembly: GCF_038440375.1. NCBI lineage: Bacteria > Bacillati > Bacillota > Bacilli > Caryophanales > Bacillaceae > Bacillus > Bacillus sp. OTU530. Next base: position 142,937 of record NZ_JASATP010000010.1, on the reverse strand, counting down.
AAAGATTTACAAATGTTTTTGGTTCCGATGTTGTCTCTGATTATCATCGTACCATTAACGGTAATGGCATTTGGTCCTTTCGGAGTCTATTTTGGGAATAGCATTGGAGTATTTATTAATTTTCTATATTCTAAGAGTGGAATCTTGACAGGCGCCTTAATGGGTGGTGGATGGACTTTCCTTACCTTACTTGGGATCCACACAGGCTTCACTCCGTTTATTCTTGAGAATTTGGCTAAGGGTGGGGATCCAATACTTGCATTGGTTTCCGCAGCTGTATTTGCACAAATAGGCTTGGCCTTTGGGATTTTCTTAAAAACAAAGGATAAAAAAGTAAAGGCACTTGCTGGATCTACGTTATTGCCTGGATTTTTGTCAGGTATAACAGAACCAATTCTGTATGGGCTAATGCTTCGTTACAAACGTACAATTCCTTATGTCGCAATAGCTGGCGTTGTCGGAGGAGGAGTTAGTGGTTTAGTTGGAGCAAAATCAATGGCATATGCATTTCCATCTGTTTTAAGTATTCCAATTTATTCACCACTAGTATCATACATTATTGCTATGCTATCTGCTTTTGCTGTTGCAACGATTCTGACAGTAATTTTTGGATATGAAGATAAAAAGAAAGTAGAAGTGGAAGAACCCAGGGTAGAAGCTGGACAGACAATGCTAAAACAAGAAGCAATTGTCAGCCCATTAACTGGGATAATTAAACCGTTGGCCTATGTGGATGATCCAGTGTTTTCATCAGGAGCTATGGGAAAAGGGATTGCAATTGAACCAACTGTGGGAAAAGCTGTATCACCTGTGAACGGTACGATTACAACAGTTTTTCCGACAGGACATGCAATTGGGATTACGTCAGACGAAGGAGCAGAAATATTAATCCATATTGGAATCAATACAGTTCAATTAGAAGGAAAATATTATGCACCGGTCGTTAAACAGGGAGATCGGGTAAACAAGGGTGATCTATTAGTTAATTTTGATATTGAAAAAATTAAAGAGGCTGGGTACCCAGTTACTACTCCAATTATTATCACAAATACAGATCGTTATATCGATATTATCGAAATGAATAAAGAAACTGTTCAAGAAAATGATGGTTTATTAACATTAGTCATTTAATGCACTTTTTTAATATAGGGAAGAGACCTAGTTGCTCTTCCCAATAATTAAACTATAATCACGGAGGATACTAATTATGAGAAACGAAAAAATGAAATTTCCAGAAGGTTTCTTATGGGGCGGAGCTACTGCAGCAAATCAATGTGAAGGCGCGTTTGATGTTGATGGTAAAGGGATATCTGTGGCTGATACAATGCCTAGAGGTAAGGATAGATTTTCAATCATTGCTTCACCGGACTTTGATTGGGAGATAGATCCAAACAAATACTATTATCCAAACCATCTGGGTATTGATCATTATCATCGATTTAAAGAAGATATTGCTTTATTTGCAGAAATGGGATTTAAAGCTTACAGGTTTTCAATTGCTTGGAGCCGAATTTTCCCAAAGGGTGATGAAGTAGAGCCTAACGAGGCTGGACTGTCTTTCTATGAAGAATTGATTGATGAATGTTTAAAATACGGAATTGAGCCTGTGATAACAATTTCTCACTATGAAATGCCAGTTCATTTGGCAAAAGTTTATGGTGGCTGGAAAAACCGAAAGCTGATTGGTTTTTTTGAAAATTATTCAAAAGTTGTCTTGAAACGATTTGCTAATAAAGTGAAGTATTGGATGACTTTTAACGAAATCAATTCTGCAATGGAATTTCCGGCTTTATCTCAAGGGCTGATTGTATCTTCAGGCGCTCAAGACTATACAAATCGGTTTCAAGCTTGGCATCATCAATTTGTTGCGAGTGCTTTAGTAGTAAAAATTGCTCATGAGCTAAGAGAAGATATTCAAGTAGGGTGTATGCAGATTTATGCCCCGTTATATGCTTTTGATTCGAATCCTGTAAATCAGTTTGCTTCCCAATTCAAGCAACGAGCTTTTGATTATTTTACGAGTGATGTTCAAGTTCGTGGATACTACCCAAGCTATTTCAATCAATTACTAAAAGAGTACAATGCAAAAGCTCCAGAAATTGAAGATGGAGATTTAGAGATTCTAAAAAACAATACGGTGGATTATATCGGATTCAGTTATTACATGAGCTTGGCAGTTAATGAGACCAATTCTGAAAAGAGCGATCCAGCGTCAGGAAATCTTATGCAAGGAGTTAAGAATCCATTCTTAGAAGCTAGTGAGTGGGGATGGCAAGTTGATCCTTTAGGGTTGAGAATCTCGATGAATGATCTCTGGGATCGCTATCAAGTTCCCTTGTTTATCGTTGAAAATGGGCTCGGTGCAAAAGATGAAATAGATGAAAATGGTGAAATTAACGATGATTATCGAATCGATTATTTGAAAAAACATATTATTGCTATGCACGAAGCTATGGAAGATGGAGTTGATTTAATAGGATATACGCCTTGGGGATGTATTGACTTAGTAGCAGCTTCTACAGGAGAAATGAGCAAACGTTATGGTTTTATTTATGTTGATTTAGATGATAACGGAAACGGTTCTCTCGATCGTATAAAGAAAAAATCTTTCTATTGGTATAAAGATGTAATTGCAACAAATGGAGCAAACATATAAAACTTTTATCATTTTTATATCCTTGTTAAACTAATTCGCATTGCTTTGAGAAGAACTAAACCAGGTTTAGATAAGTAGCACGGAAAAACTCCCTTCATTATTTCTAGAAGGGAGTTTTTAAAAATAAATGGAGACACTTGCATCTCCTTATCCAATTCATGTGCTTTGTTGCCAAAATAAGTGTAGTAGATCCAAGCTGAAAAACAGGACAACTTTATTTACACTGTTTTGTAGAAAAACGATATCTATTTGGAGGGTGGAATTCATTATGACATGGCGTCCAGACTTGTTTTCCTCCTCAATAACTTCAAGACTTAGGAGAAGGATTGTATGACTAAACGAAATAATTTACTTATATTCATATTGACCGTAGGGGTTTTCGGAATTATTAATACTGAAATGGGGGTTATTGGGATATTACCTGCTATTGCTGATCACTTTCATATCAGTGTTTCAAAAGCAGGATTGCTGGTGAGTCTTTTTGCCCTTACTGTTGCAGTAGCAGGTCCAACGATGCCGTTATTGTTTTCGGGGATAAATCGGAAGAAGGTCATGTTACTCGTACTTGGTGTTTTCGTTCTGGGGAACATTGTCTCCATCTTTACATCTAACTTTACCATTGCATTACTTGCTCGTGTAGTTCCAGCCTTTTTTCATCCCATTTATTGTTCGTTGGCCTTTACAGTAGCTGCTGCCTCAGGTAGCAAAGAAGAGGCTCCAAAAGCTGTTTCTAAAGTATTTATAGGAGTATCTGCGGGTATGGTAGTCGGTGTACCAATCGTAAGTTTTATTGCTAATACCGTTTCTTTAGAAATGGCTATGTCATTCTTTGCCGTTGTAAATGCTCTAGTATTCATTGCTACAGTATTATTTGTACCATCGATGCCTGTTAAGGAAAAACTTTCTTACGGTGCACAATTAAGCGTATTAAAAAAGCCCATTACATGGCTTTCCATTGCGGCTGTTATTTTATTAAACTCAGCCGTATTTGGAGTTTATAGTTATCTTGCAGAGTATCTAAAAACTGTTACGAATATGTCTCCGAATACAATTAGTTTAATGTTATTCATCTACGGTGGGGCCAATATTATTGGAAACATTGTGGCAGGGAAGTTACTTACTCATAGTGCCATCAAATCTGTAATATCTTTTCCTTTTGTATTGGGGGCTGTTTACATCATATTATTCTTCACAGGACAGTTTACCCTACCTATGGCAATCATTACTTTAATTTGGGGAATATTAGCTGGTATAGGAGCGAATATTAATCAATATTGGATTATGTCTTCAGCTCCCGAGGCTCCTGATTTCGCTAATGGCTTATTTTTAACATCCGCTAACTTAGGAACAACAATTGGTGCCGCTGTAGGTGGATTATTTATATCAGAATTAGGTACCGGGTACGTCGTATTGGTGGGAATCCTATCATTGATACTAAGTTTGGTAACTATTTTACTTAGAACCTACATGTTTACTCCTACACAACAGCTTTCTAGATAATGAATTAGGTATGGAAGGCTAGGGGGAATTCAAGCTTTATAGTCAGCAAACAAAAACAAGTCATTATATCGTATGGAAACGAAACACCGAAAGAACCATTCTCAAACAGGTTATGATGAGAATGGTTCTTTTTATTTCAGATTATTAACTTTATATGGTAATTTTTTATTAATAACTACTGATGAGGCTTCATTTTAACACTTCTTTTAGGAAATCTAGTTTCAACTTCGCGTTATCTTTAGTAATAATATCTACACCTGTATCAATATTTTTTCTAACTCTTTCTCCCTTTATTACTTCCCATGCGGTTTCAACACTTATATACCCCATATCATAAGGGTTTTGTGCTACGGTACTAGGTATAGTTCCATCTTCAATTGACTCAACCATTTTAGTAATTCCATCTGTTCCTACGACTGGTACTTTATTCCCGTGCTTCTTAATAACCTCTAAGGCATTTAATGCCATGACGTCATTTATGGCAAAGACACCTTTTATATTAGGATACTGCTGTAAAATCCTTGTCATTTCTTCTTTAACGTCCAAAGGTCTAAATGGTAATTCTACCAGCTTTTCTACAATTTTGATTCCTGCAGTTTCTAAACTAAATGTAGCCCCTTGGATCCGCTTATTTAAAACTGTACTGGTTAAATCTCCGGCAATCAGGACAACTTCATCTTTAGGCTGCAGCTGCGAAGCTAATAATTCCCCTGCTATTCTGCCTAATTCAAAATTATCGGCACCAATATGAATGGTTCTATTTTTTAAAGGAACATCTGTGTCTAGTAACACTACAGGGGTCTTAGTTTCAACGGCCTTTTTTAAGTTGGATAGAACAACAGGTGATTCAAATGGAGAGACAACTAGTATATCTGGATGTTCCTTAAGAATATTGTTTATCATAGCTGCCTGTACATCTGCTGTTGAGCCGTAAGGAGGTGCAATAACTTTACCATCTATATCGAATTCTCGAAACCCCTTTTCCGCGCCTACCTTCATAATATTCGAATACTGTGAGTCTAGGTCTTGTAAAACAACGATTACTTTGGGTCTATCGTCCGCTCTAAGGAACTTAACTATACAAGTGATCAGAAGGACAGTGATAATCAATAGGATGATCCATTTCCTTTTCATGATTTATCTCCCTTCTAGAAGGAGTAGTGCCAAGATTTTTCAAATTTACAATGTGAAGGACAAGCATAGTCCTATGAACATTTCCTGCTCAGTTCCAGGTAGCCAGTGATTTACCAACAGCATGAATCTTCATTAAGTTTGTAGTACCTGCTTCACCAACTGGTACACCTGCTGTGATCACAACTGTATCACCACTGTTTATAGTTCCTGTCTCTATTCCTGTCTGTATTGCTATTTCTAGCAGTTCATCTGTGGAATTCACCTGTTCCTTCGCAAGGTAAGCTTGTACTCCCCATATAAGAGCTAGCTTACGGCATACTCGTTCATCAAATGTAACTGCCACAATCGGGGATTTCGGACGATATTTCGCAACCATCTTTGCTGTATAGCCGCTCTCTGTTGGCGTTACAATCGCTGCTACATCTAGTGCAATGGCTGTATGTGCTACAGATTGACTGATTGCATCTGTGACTGTAGGTTTTGTTTCTTTTAGGTGCTTACGGAACGCGTCTTGATATTGTAACGAACGCTCTACGCGAGATGCAATGGTTGCCATCATGTTTACGGATTCAACCGGGTAAAGTCCTGCAGCGGTTTCACCTGAAAGCATGATGGCATCAGTTCCATCAAAAATTGCATTTGCCACATCACTTGCCTCTGCACGTGTCGGACGTGGGTTGCGCTGCATAGAATCCAGCATTTGTGTAGCTGTAATCACCGGCTTTCCTAAGATATTGCACTTCTGAATCAAACACTTTTGGACAAGAGGGACTTCTTCAGGCGGGATTTCTACCCCCATGTCGCCGCGTGCTACCATTAAGCCGTTAGATACTTCCAGAATAGAATCAATGTTATCAATACCTTCTTGGTTTTCAATCTTTGAAATGATCTGAATGTGCGTTGCACCGTGCTCTTCTACTAATTCACGGATTTCTAGTACGTCGGATGCTTTACGTACGAATGAGGCTGCGATAAAATCTACGTCTTGCTCAATACCGAATATGATATCCTGTACATCCTTTTCTGTAATACCCGGAAGCTGGATGCTTACGTTTGGCACATTTACGCCTTTTTTATTTTTAACTACACCACTATTCAATACTTTCGTGCGAATTTCACTACTTACTTTCTCAAGTACTTCTAGTTCAATTAAACCGTCATCGATTAAGATACGGGAACCGGCTTCTACATCATCGTAAAGCCCTTCATAGGAAACGGAGAATTTCTCTACTGTTCCTAGCACTTGTTTTGTAGAAATCACAACTTCTGCGCCTGCCTTCAGTTCAGCTTGTCCGTTTTCAAAGTCATGTGTACGAATTTCCGGACCTTTTGTATCAAGAAGAATGGCTACTGTTTTATTCGCTTGCTTAGCAGCCTCACGAATATTTTGAATACGAACCGCGTGCTCTTCATGACTTCCGTGTGAGAAATTAAGTCGAGCTACGTTCATTCCTGCTTCTATTAATTGTACTAATTTCTCAACACTTTCACTTGCAGGGCCAATTGTACATACAATTTTCGTTTTACGCATAACATACCTCCGGATATTTGTTGGAAACATTACTAAGTTCTTAGACTATTATTCGAAACTCTCCCTAAGCCGCTTCGGTTCTTGCCTTACAAGGTATTATTCCTTATTTAAAAGAAATTCCTCCAAGGCTAAACCCGCCTCTTGTTCATCCTTTCCAGTTACAAGGAGTGTAAGTTCTGATCCTTCCCTAGCTGCTAGAGACATAACTCCCATAATACTTTTCCCATTTACTGATCTTTCAGCGTTTATTACCAGTATTTCACTATAAAAAAAGGATGCTTTTTGTACGAATTTAGCAGCGTGTAGGGCTTGAAGCCCCTGTGGAAGTTGGATACTCACCTTTTTTTTAATCAAAAAACAATCGGCTACCTTTCTTAAGGATGATTCATATCAAACCCAAATATTGAGATGGGATGTATATGCCCTATATAAATAAAGATGTGAAGATTCGTAGTATATTTATTGCTGAGCTTGATAGCTCTCTCGGATGATTAACTCTGCCTTAAGCGCCGCTTACATTTCTAGCATGTAAGCGGTCATGCAAAAAACTTGTCACCATTTATTACTACTCAAAGTAAAGATAAGTAATTTTAAGTTAAATTTACTAAATTTATAAATAGAACATATCAAAAAAATCGTTTTCATTCAATGTATTTTTGATAAGTTCACTTAATTTTTTAAAAGTCAACTCGCTATTAACTGTAAGTTTTTTCGATTATCCTAGTGATTTTATGCGAAAAATGACAAAAAAACCTATAAAAAATAAAAATGCATGCTAAATGTGTGGGAAACATCAAATGATAATTTTAGTTAACGTAACTAAAATTATCATTTGTGAAATATGAATAACTTTAAGCTTGTTAGGTAATATATGGGATTAATGGTAAAATATTAATTAATCTATGATATCAAATCCATAATAAGGATCTTAATATTCGTTAGTCTTTAAAAGGGAGAATATTGCGATTGGAGGGTAAAATATAGTCAAAGACAATATTTTACCCTCCAATCGCAATAACCTACCGTTGAGGTTATTATGCAAGCATTTTATTATTATTTGTGTACATTATGAAGTTGAACTTTTATTTGATTCATAAAATAGCCGTCCCTACGAGATGATGACACTTTATTATGAATCAACCATCGGGAATCTTGCTTTATGGAGCAAGCCTTCTTACTTTATTATCAGAATAGCTTTGCGTCTAATTTATTTCATTCATGAAAAAAGAGACTATAGGGAGAGACCACGAATTATGATTATAAAACATTATTTTCTCAACGAGCTAGAACGGGAAATATGTGAACAAAAGCTGTTGAAACAAGACCCTGCATTAGATGAAACGGCAATTCTAGAGATGGATGATCGAGAACTGGTAGAGATGGATAAATCAAAGTAATACGCTTATTCTTTCTAAAAAAGGGTTAAGCACAGGGTACTCCCGTGCTTAACCCTTTTTTAGAGTAATAATATCAGTATGTCTAAGGTTTAAAGAATCTCCATTTCAACTCACATTTCTAAGTATGTTTCAGTGAAAAATAAACGTATGAGTATCTTAACAAATTTATGATAAACTAATTTGAAAATCGAAAATGAATTAGGGGCGGAAAAATGGAGTTAAGAGTACTTAGATATTTTTTGACAGTTGCACGTGTAGAAAGTATTACGAAATTTTTCTGGCTGAAAAACGACATGTAAATTCAGAAGATTCTGACTTATGCTTAAAATTTATGCACAGGAATTTATTAAGACGTAGTAATTCGAATTTGTATAGCAAATTGAGAAATTATAGAGGAGGGCTCATATGAGCAAGAAATATGAAAAATTAGCTCAGGATATCGCCGGGAAAATTGGTGGCAGCGAAAATGTATCGACATTCACCCATTGTATGACCAGACTTAGATTTGCATTAATCGATAATAAAAAAGCTGATCCAAAAGGTATTGAAGCGTTAGAAGGTGTTGTTGGTGTTATCGAAAATGGTGGACAATTTCAGGTTGTTATCGGACCACATGTTGAAGAAGTTTACAAAGAGGTTACCAAGCAGATAAAACCTTCGGAAAATACAGCTACTGAAGGTTCTAATGGGAAAAAAAGTCCTATCGGTAAAATGATGGATTTCATTTCTGGGACATTTGCCCCAGCCATACCAGCTATTGCGGGCGCAGGAATGATTAGAGCGTTATTGGCTTTACTTGTTATGTTTGGTTGGATGTCAAGAGAGTCACAGACCTATTATGTGTTAAATTTCATGGCAGATGCTGTTTTTTATTTCTTGCCGGTTTTACTAGCATATTGTGCCGCTAATAAATTAAAATGCAATCCTGTTTTTGCAATGGTATTGGCTGGAATTTTGCTCCATCCGAACTTGATTCAATTGCGAACGGCTGGGACGTTCTTGATAGCCTGGATAGAACCTGGTTTCTGCAAGCTCTGTAAAAATTACTTATAGTTAGCAAAATGCAATCTCTCATACGCTAAGAGAATATCAGCTTAGTAAAGCCGATTTCTTCTTAGCGTATGAGAGATTGGTTTTATTCAATATGAAAGTCTTAATGGTAAAATGTATTGTATTCGTGTAAAATTTATGAGGGACATCAAACTCCTTGATAATAATTAACAAGGTTAATTAACTTGTTGATTATTAAACAAAGTGTATTTGTTTAACCATTGTAGGTATCCTGTTGCTTTTTAATAATTATATACAGGTGTTTGTTAACGTATCTATATTTATTTCTTACGAGCATCAAAATTAGCTAAATCAAAGTAAATGAAAAGGGGAGAGAGAATAAAAATGTCTGATACGAAAAGTTTTTATGGAAGAACGGAGAGAGAGTGTTGATTAGAGAAAGAATTTGGACGAAGAATTTTATCGTTGTTTGTTTAAGTAATTTTTTCATGTCATTAAACTTTTATATTCTGGCGACATCATTTCCATTATATGTGAAAGATAATTTGCAGGGGAATCAACAACAGATGGGATTAGCCATTACCATCTATGTTATCGGAGTTGTATTGATTAGGCCCTTCTCAGGACGATGGGTGGATCGATTTGGGCAAAAGAGAATGGCTGTAATAGGATTGGTTATTTTTCTAGTCGCCTCTATATGTTATTTTGGCACTAAAGGAATTGGCCTGTTCTTAGCCGTTCGCTTCATTCACGGAATGAGCTATGCGATAGCCTCGACTGCTGCAAACACAGTTGCTTCCTCACTCATTCCTGATTCACGCCAAGGGGAAGGAATGGGCTACTTCAGTATGTTTATGAGCCTTGCCATGGTGATTGGACCGGCTTGCGGACTTTTTTTATGGAAAGACAAGAACATCACTGTATTACTATTGGCTGTTTGTGTCATTTCTGCGCTTTCTCTCCTGTTTGCAATTGGGATACGGGTGCCTCAACAAAAGCAGAGTAAGCTAAAATTGGCTCTGAACGTAGAACCGACTAAGAGAAAGAGCATGCATTGGAGTAGCTTTATTGAACCGAAGGCACTGCCGATTTCGTTGGTGGGTTTTATTCTTGCTTTTTCTTATAGCTCATTAGCTGGATTTCTTGCTTCTTTTACGGCTGAGATCCATCAATCTCAAGTCACGGGTACTTTTTTTATGGTGTTTGCACTCATGATCGTATTATTCCGTCCCATCGTTGGGAAAGTATTTGATAGATATAATGAGCATTATCTGTATTATCCCGCGATTTTGTTGTTTGCTGTCGGTATGCTCTCATTAAGTCAAGCCCATTCCGGAATAATGGTTTTGGTGTCTGGCTTCATGATGGGAATTGGTTATGGTGCTCTCTTTTCTTGTTTTCAGGCACTTGCCGTGAAGCTATCCCCTGAACATCGCAGAGGAAGTGCTACGGCGACGTTTTTCTTGTGTTTTGATTCAGGCTATGGAGTAGGTTCTTACGTTATGGGACTGACTTCTTCTTTTATGGATTATCGCATGATGTATGTTATTGCAGGGATCATTCCTTTGCTTTCTCTTGTCTTTTACTATATGTGTCATCATCGCCTACAGGCTAGATTGTCCATTCGCAATCAAGATATAAATATAACCTAAGTGATTCGGTTTAAGTAGTTATTTACCTGAGCCGATAAAGAGACTAATAGTGTATCAAACAAAAGCCTTTCATTCCTTTGCTTAGCTTAGCGAAGAATGAAAGGCTTTTTCGTTTCTAATTAGTTAGAGCTAAGAAGCTTGGAGTTAAAACTGTAAAAAAGAGATAAAAATATCTCCTTTCTTATCTCTTTTTTGAAATGGTTTAATTTACAGTTCTTCCCCATTCGTCGCAATGACATTTTTGTACCAGAAGAAGGATTGTTTCTTCTTACGCTCCAATGTACCGCTGCCATCATCATGCTTATCTACATAGATAAAGCCGTAACGCTTACTCATCTCACCAGTGGATGCGCTAATTAAATCAATACATCCCCATGGAGTATAGCCCATAACTTCTACTCCATCCTCAATTGCTTCACCAATTGCTTCACCAATTGCTTTAATATGCTCGCGAAGATAGTCAATCCTGTAATCGTCATGGATTGAACCATCAGCTTCTACTTTATCGATTGCTCCAAGTCCATTTTCTACGATGAATAACGGTTTTTGGTAGCGATCATACAATTGATTTAAAGAAATTTGAAGGCCAATTGGATCAATTTCCCATCCCCATTCACTTTCTTTTAAAAATGGATTTTTAATTCCGCCTATAATATTACCAGAAACTACATCTTTATCTGTTTTGTCCTTCTTCTCTGTACGGGACATATAATAACTAAAAGCGATATAATCAACCGTGTTTTCTTTGATTAGTTCAAGATCGCCTTCTTGTTCCTCCTCATAATCAACAAAACGAAATAGTTTATCCTTGTAAACAAAGTGTAATGATTTCAGACCATATAGCTATGCCGTATCAAGATAAAAAATAAGTAAAGGGGAGGGGACTCTTAATCAGTCCCTCCCCATGATGAATCTAAATGACAAGTGTCAGTAAGCCTTCTTTTGCCTCAACCTTCTTTTGATGTGTTTCTACCACATCCATATACTGATTTGTATTTGTAATAACTACTGGCGTTGTTACCTGATAGCCAGCTTCTTTGATCTTCTCAATGTCAAACTCGACTAGTAAATCGCCCTTCTTGATATGATCACCTTGCTTCACATGCGGTGAGAAGTATTTTCCTTCTAACTGTACAGTATCTAAGCCAACGTGAATTAAAATCTCTGCACCTTCTTTAGACGTAATTCCGATTGCATGTCCAGTCGGGAATAGGATAGACACAACACCATCTACAGGAGCGAACACTTTACCAACTGTCGGTTCAATTGCAATTCCTTTCCCCATCGCTTCTGATGCGAATACTTGATCATCTACTTCGTTTAATGGCTTAATCGCCCCTGTTAACGGGCTAACGATATCTTGCTTTTTCACAAGCGGCTGTCCTGCTTCTACTTTGTTATCAGATACTACTTCCTTTTGCTTTTTGTCTTCAAATCCAAATAATACTGCCATTAATGCTGCACCTGCAAAAGCAATTCCAATCGCGATGATGTGTATTCCCATCGGTGCGAAGGCTGGGATAGACAATGCGCTTGGGAATGCATACACCACTGCTTTTGTTCCAAACATACCGTTAATTGCGCCACCAACAGCAGCAGAGATGATAACATACGGAATGGTTCTTTTATAGCGCATCATTAAACCATAAAGAATTGGTTCTGTTACACCGGATAATAAAGCTGGAACTAAAGTTGATGCTCCAAGTGTTTTTACGTTTTTATCCTTTGCTCGTAAGAAAACACCAAGTGCTAAGCCTGCTTGTGCAAGTGGAGCAGCTGCAAGCATTGCAAAGAGCGGACTGCCTCCATGTGCAAGCTGATCTAAAAGAATCGGTACGAGTCCCCAATGAAGACCAAACAATGTCAAGAATGTCCATCCTGCACCCACAACAGCCCCTGTCAAAATACCGCTCTTTGTGCTCAAGAAGTCAATCGCTGCGCCGATCGCATTCCCGACATTGACTCCAAATGGTCCAAAAGCTATCACAGTAAGCGGTACGATAATTGCTATTGATAACATCGGAACCAAAAACATTTGTAAATCTTTATGAATTATTTTTTTAAGGAATTTTTCTAAAACAGCATAGATAGATACAGCTATAAAGACAGGAAACACAGAAGATGAATAATCCATCAATATAACGGGAATGCCGATAAAATCTGTACTTTTAGCTGCGGCTAGCAAACCGGTGAAATTCGGTTCGAGCAGCGCTGCCCCAATTGTGCCGCCAACATACGGGTTTGCACCGAGCTTCGTTGCAAGTGTAATCCCTAAAAAGATCGGTAAGAAATAGAAAACAGCGTTTCCAGCGGCGGATAGAATAAAATACGTTCCGCTTTTGGCTGATAATAGTCCTGCCATTGTTAAAATCGTTAACAACGCTTTCAGCATACCTGCTCCAGCAAGTGCCCCTAATAATGGTGAAAAGCTGCGTGAAATGACTTCAAAAATGCGTGCACCGATACTTCCCTTTGGTTCATCTGATGGGTCAGCTGCCGCACCTACATTTGCGGTTTTTGTAATTTCCTTATACACATCCGCAACATGACTTCCAACAACAACCTGAAATTGTCCGCCGCTCTCAACAACACTGAGAACCCCATTTAAATTTTCAAGTGTTGTCTTATCTGCCTTTGCGCGATCCTTTAGTTTAAAACGCAGGCGAGTGGCGCAATGCACAAGACTGGACACATTTTGCTCGCCGCCAACAAGTCTTACAATATCCTTTGCTAAACCGTTATAGCTCATATTGTCTGCTCCTTTTTTTAATTAATATGTTTATAAATTTGTTGTTTAGTTAATATGTTTGTGAATTTGTTTATTAAGATAAAAAAGAATTAAAGCGCGGGTACATCCCTGTAACAAAGAAAAATTTGAACTAAAGTCATGTAATAGGAAAAATAGAATTAAAATTTCTGAAAGCATGAAGATTTTTTCTGTCAAATTTTTAACTATTCCTTGGAATGAAATTTCTCTTTATCCGTTATGTTGCTGTGGAACAACACATCCTTTCAAGGGAATAAAAAAAACCTAAACCACCACAGCATATGGATATGTGTATATACCTAATTCTAGGGCATATATATCCTATTCTGTGAGTGATTTAGGTTTTGCCTGCTTAACCAGTAACAATCCTAAAATAACTCAAGTATTTGAGTTGTAGATCGCTTTCATTTGATAAATACAATCTAACATGCTAAAAGTAAGATGTCAACGCTTTCTTTTGATTGAATTTTTGATTAGGATATGCCGTTTATTTGAAATTTTTACTTGTTCAAGCGGCTCGTGGTCGATAGACATCCAACCTATGGTAGGAAAAAGAACCTTGTTTTTCTATCGATAACGTTCATTATGGTGCAGTTAGGAATCCTTGGAATCCAGATTTTACTTGCCGGAGGTTCTGCCGCTGCGGTAGCGTCCAATCAAAGCATTGTTTCATTTGGCGCTGATACTGGGGGTTCCATCCGTATACCGGCTGCATCCTGTGGTGTGATAGGCTTAAAGCCAACTAAAGGAAGAGTGCCAACTAAAAATGTAACTGATATTTCTTGGACATTAGATCATGTTGGGCCTATAGCAGCAAATATGATGAATTTAGCTATTGTATCAGAACCTCTTTTAAATAGTTCATTTACAGAGGAATCCAACAAAGGTATAAAGGGGTTAAAAATCGGAATTCCTAAAAATTATTTTCATGAAAAAGTAAAGAGAATTGAGTCATTTCCCCTTATACTATCTCGGCGAGAAGAAGGTAGTGGTGGAACATATGATGCAATTATGGAAGAATTTAAAAGAAATGAAATTAAACCCAAGGTTATATGCGAATCTAATGATATTGACCTTATTTTTACGTTAGTAGAGGCAGATATTGGAGCGACGATAATGCCGGATTATATTTTAAGTCATTTTCATAAAAATAATATACGCTCATTACATATTGTTGGCTCTTCGTTGCGTAACGAATCTGCAATTGTATGGTTCAATAACCGCTATTTGTCGAAAATAGCTAAAAAATTTATTCATACATTTTTAAATAATTAGCAAGATTGTTTAAAATAATTCCCGAGTGAGCAGAAAAGCCCTAGAATTCTATGGAATACTAGGGCTTTTCTGCTTTTTGACTTAAACTTTAGTCTGGATTATGTTCTACCATTTTTGCGATAATTGCGCCAAGTATAAGCGCCCAAACAGGAGCACTAATATGAAGAAAGGACACGTTTGATAAGGCAACAATAAAGGAGAATAATGCACTTAATCGATATTGGTTTCCGGAAAAACCAGCCTGTAAGCTGGAATGCAGGGCTCCAATTAGAGCAAAACCAGCTAATAGGGAAACAAATGCCTGCGGTAAGGATTGGATGAACGGGACAATCTTCCAAGCGAAAACTCCAAATAGTACAATTATAATCCCCGATATAAGGGCGGCCATATATCGCTTTGACTTTGGCCCTGAATCAGGACCAGCACAGATTGCAGTCATCATTCCAGCGATATTAGCACTTTGTCCTCCGAAAAAACCTGCGATGATAGAAAAGACGCCACTAACAGAAACAATTTTGCGAATGGGAGGATTAAATTCAGAACTTTCTAATGCAGCTATTCCAGGTGCTGCATCATTGCTAAGAATTAGCGCAGCAAGAGGAAGAGCCAATGTTACCAATCCCATCCATGTGAATTCTGGAATCTGTAAGGATGGAAAGGAAAAAGCGGTTTCCGTGGATGTCATGTTTAGATCCTGAGTCCATAACATCACAAGGAAAGCCGCGAGCACGGCTACTATCACAGGTGGCAAACGTTTACTGTATTTTGTAGTAATGAAAAAACTAATCAGCGCCGCTCCCCCAACCAAGGGCATCTCTTTAACTGAAGGGACAAGCCGAACGACATAACCGGTAACTAACCCTGCTAGCATTGCTGCAATCACTTCTCTAGGAACCCATTTAATAATTTTTGTGAAAAGGCCGGAGATACCGACGAGAAATATTAACAGACCGGATATCACATAACCGCCAATTAACTGTGGATAGGTGAAATGGGAAGTAACCGTTGCTAGGAAGGCGACCCCTGTAATTGAATGGCCGCCAGTAATTGGAATGCGAAAGGCTAAAGGCATAAGAATACCGAATAGTCCACCAAAAAAATATACAGCGAACATCCAGTTTATGGTCTGTTGAGCCGTAAAATGACTGGAAGTCGCTGCCTCTAAAATAATGATCGCTGGTCCTGTCATGACCAAGGTGCTAGAAATTAGGCCGGAAGATATGTTTTGAGCTGTTATATTTGCAAGAAGATCATTTTTTCCTGATCCTTTGCCCAATAGAAAACTTTTTTGTCTTTTGTTTTCATCTGGTAATCCCATTTAATTAAATTCCTCATCTTTCTGTTGTCTAGTTAGCATAATCATTGGACAAAATTAGTGGATTGTCAAGAAGTCTTGTTTTTTTATGCCCTGTAATGATTAGTGAGCATTTCTTTTATGTGTATAAAGTGGATGACTAAAATACCTATGCATTGGGGGGTTCCTTTTTGCCCAGCTTCATTATCATAGAATATGACACTATTAATAAAACCTTTTTAATGTTGGGGACGGAAGGGAGTCTATAAGATGTATATTGAACAAAGAATTCAGCCACGTAAAGCCCTGCAACATATTCAGCCCTATCATCCTGGCAAACCCATATGGGAGGTACAGAAGGAACTAGGTATCGATCGGGTTATTAAGCTAGCATCTAATGAAAATCCGCTCGGTCCATCTCCTAAGGGGATAGAAGCTATATCAGAAAGTCTGCTAGGAATTAATCGCTACCCTGATGCAAATGCTACTGCATTAAAGGAGGCAATTGCTTCACGTCTTCAATTGCAGCCACAGCAACTTATTATTACAAATGGGGCAGACGAACTTATTACATTAATTTCAGAAACTTTTTTAGAGCAAGATAGTGAGATTATTGTACCTTCACCGTCGTTTAGTGAGTATGATTTTGGGGCTCATTTGATGGGGGCAAAGGTTGTACCTGTTACTCTTAGAGAAGACTTTAACTATGACATTGAAGCGATACTCTCTGCTGTTACGGAACGAACGAAGATCATTTATTTATGTTCCCCTAATAACCCGACAGGTACGTATCTATCTAGGAAGCAGCTGAGCCAACTCTTAGACGCTTTGCCAGGGGATATTCTTGTTGTGTTTGATGGAGCCTACAGTCACTATGCTACCGCAGAAGATTATACGGACGGCTTAGAGTATGTTGCTTTGGATTATCCGGTTATTGTGTTACAAACTTTCTCAAAAGTCTACGGTCTTGCAGGTGTTCGGGTTGGTTTTGGAGCAGCCCCAGAATCAATCATTCAAAGCATTTTAAAAGTAAAAGAGCCATTTAATGTGAATATGTTAGCTCAGGCGGCAGCCGCAGCTGCAATAACGGATGATAACCATATTCAAGCATCTCAAGAGGCCAACAAGCTTGGACTTGAGTTTTTATATAAAGCATTCTCTATTCTTGGCTTACATTATATAGAGAGTATGAGTAATTTTGTGCTCGTACGGATTGGAATAAATGCAAAGGATGTTTATGAGAAGCTTCTTGCTAAAGGAATTATCGTACGTTACGGTGGGGCTTGGGGATTACCGGAGTACGTTCGAGTCTCAGTCGGTACACGTGAGGAGAATGCTATTTTAGTTAGGGTAATGAGTTCTATTTTGCAGGATAATCATTAAAGCAATACAAATTTAGAGGGGGCGCCCCTCTAGTGAAAGTAAAATGGAAGTCAAGCACAGTTAAGGAGTTCATTTTATAGAGATAGATAAATGAAATAATGTTTTATTAACCATAACAATAGAAAAAGAATGCAAAGCAATTCCTGTTTTGAGTGACATATGGAGGTTAATGATAAAAGGAAAAGGTAGCTTGGATTAGCCGCCTTTTGTTTTAGGTGAAAGCAACCTTTCAATGTTCAAGAACTGAGTGGAATAACTGGTTCAGATTTTTTATGATTAATCGGAGCGAACTAACTACATCATAAGTATATGAGGTTTCAATATGTTAGTAAGAAATAGTAACCATAATCTGGTCACTATTTCTTTTTTTTTGTACTGTTAATGTGTGGATAGTATTTAAAAAATGTCGGTAAGTTCGGTATCTGAATAAACGGAAATTAACAAAACTGCTTTTTCCTCACCAATATTTTTAACAAAATGCGGTACACTTGCATTCCAACTAAAAGAATCACCTTCTTCAATAATCATCGAGTCTTCGCCTTGTTCTGCGATGACTCTTCCCTCTAATACTACATGGCATTCTTCTCCCTCATGGGCATTTGCTTCACCCATTGAAGCACCAGGAGGAAACTCAACCAACATCATTCTTAATCCTCCTTTGGAAGATAAATGTTCTATTTTCAAATTGTTAAAGGTAGAGTGAGTTCTTTCAGTCTTTTTAATTACTCGCATGTGCTGCTTCTTTTCTAACAACAAGTAGGGTAAAGGTACCCCTAGAAAATTTGATATGGTTTGCAAAGTGTTAATGGAGGGAGAGGTATTATTGTTTTCAACATTGCTGATAAAGCCTTTTGAAAGTCCTGTTCCTTCACACATTTGAGCAATGGTGATTTTTTTCCTCTTTCGTATTGCGCGAATTTTTGATCCTATTTCCAAATTTCTCACCTCTAAAGTTTCCTAATAAAAAACTTAATTCTATATTAACAAAAAAATAATTGACAATCTACAAGGAAGATTGTTATCTTTTAGATAAATAATATTCATATAAGAAAACAAAAGCCGCTTCGATGACTTATTTTTTCGTTGATATGTTTTTTTATATTCACATATTATCCTTGGTTAACAAGAAGAATCATTTTTAAATGCATCATTTTGATAGAGTGCTGGGAAAAGGTGATCTATTAACATTAATATGTTTAAATATATCCTTTGAAGGGATGATGAAAGTGAACTCACCAATGATTTATGAGCTTCGTCGACCGAAACGAGTCGAGCCAGATAAAATTTATCCTGCCCTTTTCGTAATGCATGGAATCGGAAGTCATGAACAAAACATGCTGCCTCTGGTAAACGGCTTGGAAGAGCAATTTTATATCTTTAGTATTCGTGGTCATTTGAAGCAGCCTCCCGGTTTCGCTTACTTTACGATTCAAGGGTATGGGAAACCTCATCGGGAAGTATTTGATGATGCTATTCATAAATTGTCGAGATTTATTGCTCATGGGGCCCCGTTACTTGCAATTGAGAACAATGAGTACACTCAGTTTTTAAATCACTTAGGCATTACACTATCTAAACCAAAGGCAATTATTTTATTTTCGGCTCACTGGGAGTCGAATATTCAAAAAGTGAGCAGTGTCAATGAGTATGAAACGATTTATGATTTCGGCGGATTTTCTGAGGATTTGTATCGTATGAAATATCCGGCAAAGGGAAATGAGGAAATTACGAAGGAAATTATACAATTGTTTATAAACCAAGGTGTTTCTTATGAAGTGGATACGAGTCGTGGATTAGACCATGGAGCCTGGGTGGTTCTAAGATTGTTGTATCCAGATGCAGACATTCCCGTTATTTCTATGTCTGTCAACCCGTATCTTTCACCGGAGGAGCAGTATAAGATTGGGAAATCTTTATCGGCGTTAAGAGAAAAGGATGTTTTAATTGTAGCTAGTGGAGGAACGGTGCATAATCTCAGAGCTTTGAATTGGGGGAAAGACACTACTGGGGAAATTGATGATTGGGCACTTGATTTTGATAATTGGTTATCCAATCATTTGAAAAATTGGGATGTAGAATCACTTTTCAAATACCAAACTTTAGCCCATAACGCTAACCTCGCAGTACCGCCGTATGGCGTTGAGCACTTTGTTCCCATTTTCTATGCTATGGGAGCAGCAGATGATCAAAGAACAGCAAAATTATTGCATCGTAGCTACCGATATGGAAATCTAAGTCATAGTGTTTAGCAGTTCGGTTGATAACTAGTCATCAAACACGCTGCAATATTTCAGTAATTATTCTTTTAAAATTATCATTTGGAGGAAATAACATGAAAAACAAATTTGAGGTAAGTACGTTGATTTTACGAGTAATTTTAGGAGTTAGTTTTTTTATACATGGGTTAGTCAAATTCCAAGGAGGAATTGAAAATATTGTAGGATGGTTTGAGAGTAGCGGCTTACCTGGGGCATTGGCTTATGTTGTCGCATTCGTAGAGATGGTTGGTGGATTGGCAGTAGTCATTGGTTTAGGTACTAGAATTGTATCCGTTTTATTATCACTAGTCATGATTGGAGCTATTATTAAAGTGAAATTAGCTGTTGGCTTTTTAGGTAATGGCCAAATGGCAGGTTATGAATTGGATTTGGCTTTTCTAGCGATGGCTGTGGTTATTGCGATTAATGGCAGTAACATATTTGCGCTTGACCACTTGATTTTTAATAAGCCAACGAACAGAAATAAGAGCAATACAGTAGTTTAATTTTATCTTTACTGAAAAAAGATAAGACTCAATTAGGCATTACTTCAATCTGTGACGGGATGGGTGAAATTTCATTTTCTGTTAGGTAAGTCTGTGTTAAAACCGACATTAATTTCCAGTAAATCAGGATTTTTGCATCACTATTCATCTTGATCTTAATGTAAGTTCATAGAACCCGTTACTTCTTTCCCATTATGCGAAAGAGCGCGAAGAAGGCGAGCGCTTCGGCGACTATGTTATCCGTGTTGGCATCGTCAAAGCAACCACAGATAGAACGAACTTCCATGATTAGGATGTGCTAGAGACAGGAATGATATCCTGTCTCTTCTTTAGTTTATCTTATTATTCAAGGTCTCTTATTATTCAATACGTAGATAGAGACCTTGATTCGATTTAAAGTGGTTGGTTTGAAAACCACTGAATTGGATGGTTACTTTTTTTGTCTGACCGTTATGATTAAGAAGAATAGAAAGTTCTATGATTGTTTTTTCTACATGTATTTTAAGCCTAGAAAAGACAGTTGAAGTCACTATTGAAGCAAAAAAAAAAGATAGATAAGAACATAGCTAAAATAAAGTTTTGTGCCATGGAGAATATATAGGAATAAATTAAACGGAAGGCGGAAATCTGTGTGGGAAAAGGATTGGTAGGGAAGCGAGTTGCTATTGGCGCTTCGCGCAATACAGATGAAATTAGTACATTAATTCAAAAGCAAGGAGGTGTTCCTGTTATTCGCTCCCTTCAAGGAACCGTTTTTTTAGCTGAGAAGGAAGTGGAGCCTGACTTGCAAAGGTTTGTTCAAGAAGGGGCAGATTGGGTTATTTTCACGACAGGGGTTGGAACGGAGACTCTTTTAGATGTAGCAAGGAAGCTTGGTTTTGAGGAACAATTTTTAAATATAATTCATCAAGCTAAAGTGGCTTCAAGGGGATATAAAACATTTTCGTTTTTAAAGAAGCTTGGGGTTAAACCAGTTGCGGTGGATGGAGATGGGACTACCCAAGGACTCATTCGTTCTTTAGAAAGCTTTGATTTTTCAGGGAAAAGAGTGATGGTCCAGCTCCATGGGGAAACAGCACCAAAGCTAATGGAGTTTCTTGAAAGTAGAGGGGCTTCTGTATTAAAGCTTCTGCCTTATCAGCACATCGCTCCTGAGTCAGAGACAGTTGCAAGGTTGTGTCAGGAGTTGTTGCGTAACGAATTAGATGCTGTATGTTTTACAACTGCTATTCAAGTTCGCTCTCTCTTTGAGTTTGCAAGGAAACAAGGCTACTTTACAGATATCGTGCATTCTTTCCAAAGCGATGTCTTAGCTGTTGCTGTTGGGAAGGTTACCGCGGAAGTCTTAAAAGAAGGAGGTATTGAGCAATTACTTGCTCCTAAGCATGAAAGGATGGGGGCAATGATTGTAGAATTATCCCGCTACTATGAAAAATAGTTATGGGTTAACTAGCTGTCAACCTTGAAAAAGGAGAGATATGATGATATTTGCCATTAGCTTAGTCGCAATTATAAGTGTTATCTCGCTTTTGGGTACAATACTGGTTTCCAGAAATGTGGATACCTCATAACTGGTAAGTACAGAACTTTTATCAGATGAAGCAGTTAGAAGAAAATATGATGGTACAAAAGAATAGATAAAAAATATCTGATTGTATTTGGCAAGCAAAACATTTGCAGTATTGGACTAAATATGTTTTCCTTAGTTAGATAGCTTGGAAGATAGATGTTTGATTTTAAATGGGTTTTAAACAAGCTTAATTATAATGAATAAAAATGTAATGATAGCAGGAAAAGTATATTGATTGAACTGGCCTACAAGTATATATATCTTGCAAATATAGACAACAGATAGGTGGTAAAAATAGCATGACAACTGTAAAACCGTATAGAGTATTATTGTATTACATGTATGTTCCGATTGAGAACCCAGAAGAATTTGCAGAGCAGCATTTAGAATTTTGTAAAGAGCTTGGTCTTAAAGGCCGAATTCTTGTGGCGGAAGAAGGCATCAATGGAACAGTATCTGGAACGATTGAGCAAACGGATGAATATATGCAAGCAATGCAAAAAGATTCCCGCTTTGCAGAAATGGTGTTTAAAGTGGATGAAGCAGACGGACATGCATTTAAAAAGATGCACGTTCGCCCTCGGTCGGAACTCGTAACACTTCGATTAGAGGATGATGTCAATCCGAACGAGTTGACCGGTAAATATTTGAGTCCCAAAGAATTTTTTGAAGCGATGCAAAATGAGGATACGATTGTGATAGATGCTAGAAATGACTATGAATATGATTTAGGTCGTTTTAAAGGAGCAATCAGACCTGATATTGAAGCCTTTCGTGAACTTCCTGAGTGGGTAAGGGATAATAAGGAAAAATTAGAAGGGAAGAAAATTCTTACCTATTGCACAGGTGGTATTCGTTGTGAAAAGTTTTCTGGGTGGTTGCTCAAAGAAGGGTTCCAGGATGTCGGCCAGCTTCATGGAGGGATTGTCACATATGGAAAAGACCCGGAAGTACAAGGAAGGCTGTGGGATGGACAATGCTATGTATTTGATGAACGGATTAGTGTTCCTGTTAATCAGACAGAACATGTTATTGTCGGAAGGGATTATTTCACAGGAGAACCATGCGAACGCTATGTAAACTGTGCCAACCCGGAGTGTAATAAACAGATTTTATGCTCGGAAGAAAATGAACATAAATATTTACGCGGGTGCACGCATGAATGTAGAGTACATCCAAGGAATTTATATGTAACAGAACATGGTTTAACTGATGAACAGGTTGCTGCGAAGCTAAAACAGATCGAGGAAGAAGATACAGTACGATTAGGATAAGGAGACTGACCCAAAAGGTTGCTGAAGCGCAATCTTTTGGGGGCAGTCTCTTTGTTTTGGTCACAAGTTTGGGTATAACTGAATGATTCTTAGGGGATGACCTTAGTAGTGGATGATTTTCTCATTAAAAACAAGTCATACAGCATCGAGTTTCACAACCTCCGTGGGGAAATATTGCTCGATAGGTAGGGAAGATTCGGCGACCACTTTTATAATTTTTATAATCTAAAACTTCTAACATCATGAGGATAGATTTAACTTCCTACTGGCCGACATACACAGTAAATAATGGAAGCGAAGTAACCTATTCTAAATTGGATGGTCAAAATACATCTGTATTGGCCGGTTTGTTTTTTTGGTCATTCTTTATTATAGAAAGAGAGGTAATACTAAAGGATTCAATTTCGTATCTGTTTCTTAATTATGATTAGTTTCCATATAAAAAACAGGCTGATTGGATGGGAGAAAGAAGTAATTATGAATAGATTTGCAAACTGATTATGGAAAAAAGATAAACATGGGCTTTTTGAAGTTGAACACACAGGAGGTTGTTACCTTGAATAGCTTAGCTGAAAAATTAAATGAAGTGATACAGAATGAGAACCCATCTATATACGCTATGTTATCAGAACTAGGTAGGAAACTGTATTATCCAAAGGGTATTTTAAGTCAAAGTGCTGAAGCAAGCCAGAAGGCATACCGTTTTAACGCTACTATTGGTATTGCAACAGAAGAAGATGCTCCTATGCATTTTCAGCATATACAAAGCCATTTTTTAGACTACGCGCCCGAGGATATTTATCCGTATGCTCCACCTGCTGGAAAGCAGAGGTTACGCGAAGTGTGGAAGGAAAAGCTGCTAAAAGATAATCCTTCTTTACGTAATCAAAGCTTTGGGTTACCTATTGTTACAAGTGCTCTTACGCATGGGCTAAGTATTGCGGCAGATTTATTTGCAGATCCGCAAGATTGTGTACTAGTACCAGATAAGTATTGGGGGAACTATCAATCGATTTTCCAAGTACGAAGAGGAGCACCATTAGTAACATATAAGCTGTTTAATGAAAACGGACGGTTTCATACGTCCGCTTTTCGAGAGGTTCTATTGAAACAGAAAACGGCCGGAAAGGCTATTCTGTTACTCAATTTTCCGAACAACCCAACAGGTTACACACCGCATCTAAATGAGGTAGAGGAGATTATTTCTGCTTTATGTGAAGCTGCTCAAGAAGGAATGAATCTTGTTGTCATTCTGGATGATGCTTATTTTGGATTATTTTATGAAGATTCTGTAAAGGAATCATTATTTGGCAGATTGGCAGGACTGCACCCAAGGATTTTACCCGTTAAAGTAGATGGTGCTACAAAAGAAAACTATGTTTGGGGATTAAGGGTTGGTTTTATCACATATGCCAGCACAAGCCCTGCTATATTGGATGCACTGGAGCAGAAAACAAAAGGGATTATACGAGGAACGATTTCTAGCAGTGTCCATTTATCTCAAACTATTATTTTAAAATCCCTAGAATCAGAGGAGTTTGATCTAGAAAAACACCAAAAATTCAAACTGATGGAGCGTAGAGCTAGTAAGGTAAAAGAGGTATTACGTCAGGAGAAGTATGAAAAGTGTTGGTCTTATTATCCGTTTAACTCCGGTTATTTTATGTGCTTAAAGCTTAAGCAAGTAAATGCTGAAGAACTCAGGGTGCACTTGTTAGACCATTATGGAGTAGGTGTTGTTGCCATTAATTCCACGGATTTAAGGATCGCCTTTTCTTGTGTGGAAGAACAAGATATAGAAGAATTATTTAACCTTATTTATAAGGGTGTAAAGGATTTAACAGAATCTGCCGTAATGTGAGGGTAGGGGTGAGGATTGCCTGAACCAGGCAGTTCAAACGCTAGAGGGCTGGTATTGCCTGCAGGATTTTCGGGAAATCGATTGGAGAGGTTGGAAGTTACTAGCTAATAATGAACGTCAAGCAGATTATCTTAGGCTCAGTTAGCCTTGATGATTATGAGTGGGGGGTAGCCCTGATATGATCCGGTTCAAAAAGCTTGTATATGAAATGCGTTTTGATGAAGTAAGCTCCCGTTACGGAGAATTTGGCTCCTTTTTTGTGGGGAGTGCATTGTCTGAAGATAAATTAGTAAGTTTACTGCAATTATAATTAAAAATAAAAATATTAAAATGAGAGGTGTATAACGAAATTGTGTTCTCAATTAAAAACTCCATTGTTTACGGCTCTAGTAGAACATGCAGAAAAAGAACCAATCCAATTCCATATTCCGGGTCATAAAAAAGGATACGGCATGGACTCTGAATTTAGGGAGTTTGTTGGTAAAAATGCACTTTCTATAGATTTGATTAACATTGGTCCTTTAGATGACCTACATCAGCCAAAAGGAATCATTAAACAGGCTCAAGATTTAGCTGCTGAGGCATTTGGTGCTGATTATACTTTCTTTTCTGTTCAGGGTACGAGTGGCGTTATTATGACAATGATACTGTCGGTTTGTGGACCTGGTGATAAAATCCTAGTACCGCGCAATGTGCATAAATCGATCATGAGCGGGATTATCTTCTCAGGTGCTAGGCCAATTTTTATCCACCCAGAGGTTGATCAAAACTTAGGCATCTCGCATGGGATTACACCTGAATCTGTACAAAAAGCATTGGAGCAGCATCCAGATACTAAAGCTGTCCTTGTAATTAACCCTACCTATTTTGGAGTTTCCGGGGATTTAAGAAAAATTGTAGATATTGTCCATTCTTATCAGATTCCCGTACTTGTGGATGAAGCGCACGGTGCTCATATTCATTTTCACGATGCTCTTCCTCTTTCTGCAATGCAAGCCGGTGCTGATATAGCTGCAACAAGCGTGCACAAGCTAGGAGGATCAATGACGCAAAGTTCTATTTTGAACGTTAAAAAGGGCTTGGTATCCCCTGAGCGCGTGCAGACTACTCTAAGTATGTTGACGACAACATCCACGTCCTACTTATTGCTTGCTTCTTTGGATGCAGCAAGAAGATCCTTAGCGACAGAAGGACAGGCCTTACTAGAAAAAAGTATTCGGCTTGCTGAACAAACACGTGCCCAAATTAATGAAATTGCACATCTCTATTGCATTGGAGATGAAATCTTGGAAACGAGCGCTATATTTGCCATGGATCCAACAAAGCTCCTCGTCTCGGTAAAAGAGCTTGGGATTACTGGCTATGATGCGGAAAAATGGCTTCGTAAAAGGTTTAATATAGAGGTTGAAATGTCTGATCTTTACAATATTCTTTGCATCATCACATCTGGCGATACCGAGGAAGATGTATTAAGACTTGTACATGCATTAAAGGAACTTGCGGATGAGTTTAAACATCAGGCAGATTCAGATATAGACACAAATATGGTGTTGCCTGAGATTCCAGTTCTTGCATTAACCCCACGAGATGCTTTTTATTCAGAAACAGAAATGGTGCCATTTGGGGAGTCAGCGGGGAGGGTTATTGCTGAGTTCGTCATGGTGTATCCGCCAGGTATTCCTATTTTTATTCCGGGTGAAATTATTACAGAAGAAAATCTGGCATATGCAAAAAAGAATATAGAAGCTGGTCTTCCTGTTCAAGGAGCCGAAGATCATAGTTTTCAATTATTGCGTGTTATAAAGGAACACTCTATAAGTTAGATAAAAACCAATTTATATATGATGAGGACGGAGAGTTTGTGTACAGCTTCTTTTTAAGAAAGGCTGTGTTAATTATTAATACTGATCTGTTCTATTTTTTATTTACGAACTAAAATGGTATACCATTATCCCACTGATATTTAATCAACCATATTACAGATAATAACAAATAAAATCAGGAAAAAACTATGCAACTAGCGAAATTAGCTTCTATCTTTGGCTCAAGTCATGCTTATATATTAATGTTAGTCTTATCTTTTGTTGCATTAATTTTTGCATGTTTTATGCCTGAAAAAACAGCAATACAAAAAAGTGTGCCTCAAGGAAGAAACTAATTGATGCATTTTACAAAGAGTTCGAGACACATTTAAAAATAGCCGAACAAGAATCATTTGGAGTAAATCCAAACGCAATTACAACGCGAGCCGCGAGCTCTTCTGTAATTAAAGTTAAATGCAAATGTTCAGTCTGGATTTGATTTTGATGTAGAGGATATTGAAAATCATTGGTTATAACCCGCACCCGGCAATTAAGGCTCCAGTTGCGGTTTGATATCAAATATATAAGCACCCTTGTCAAGCATGATAAGGGTGCTTTTGTTCTTTAAAAAATAAGATATATAGTTGTCTACATGGTTAAAAAAAACCGGTTGCGATCAAAGGATATATACTATTAATTTCTAAACCAGCCCTTTTTCTTAAACCATAACACCATTCCAATCCCCATTATGCCCATAATACCTAATACAACAAAATAGCCGTACTTCCAAGTTAACTCTGGTATATTCTCAAAATTCATGCCATAGATTCCTGCAATGAACGTCAGCGGCATAAAAATTGTTGTGATTACTGTTAATGTCTTCATAATGCTGTTCATGTAATAAGAATTCAAAGAAAGGTAATTATCTCGAATTTCTGAGGTGATGGCTCTGTTCGTCTCAATCAATTGCCCCAACTTTATTAGGTGATCGTGAATATCTCGGAAATACGCTCTTCTATTTTGCTCAATCGGAATACGATCTGACTCAAGTATACGATATAACAGCTCACGCATCGGAGTAATTGTATGATGAAGATGCAATAAGTCTCCCCTTATAATAAAAGTTTCATTAATCAAGGAAGACATAGCACCCCTTCGTCCATGTCTTTCCAGCCCTTGAATCTGCTCTTCAATTCTATAAACAACAGGAAAATACATATCTACCAGTTTGTCCATAATTTTATGTGCTGCGTCTAATGGTCCTTTTTTCTTTATATCTTTTAAGTGTCGAAAGTATTCCCAGGCAGATTCGATTTCGTTTAATTCATGAAAATGGAAAGAAACAACAAAATTCTTTCCTATAAATAAATCTACTTCGCTTGCTTCCAAAGTACTATGATTAATTGCGTGAACTACTAAAAAACTGTAATCATCATAATACTCCAGCTTTGCTCGCTGTAAATGATGAAGACAATCCTCAATAGCTAATGGGTGGAATTGAAAATATGAATCTAATAATTGCGCTTCTTCCTCCGTTGGCATGTTAAAATCTACCCAGTACCATTTGATATCATTTCTTTTAAGAATATCTAACCCTAAATCGTTTAAAATTTGATGAGTATGCGTAATAGCTAATACACGAATCAAGTGCTTGTACCTCCAAATCTCTGTTTCAAAATTCTCTGAGGCAAATATAGCAACCAATCTGACAAAAAGCAAATTGAGAAATGGAACACTTATCACGGCATGGGGGCTAGAATTCTACTGCTTCAGCTGTGGGAGTGTCAAACAAATAGAATGGGGAAGATATTTTTTCACTTTAAGAAAGTATAAATCTCTAGCTGGAAGATAATTCGACGTAGTGAGGAATTCTAAGAGCAAAGTATAAGTGCAACTACGTCTCTGTTTTCGCCTAACGGATCGCCAATCAGCAAGTTTTCTTTAGTTTCAAAAAATCTAGGTCATAGTATGTTTAAATCTTAAATTATAAATTTTTCATAAAAAAATGTCGAAAATTTACTGAGTACATCTTGTCCCAATTAAAGTACAATTAATACAGGTTTAGGTTTCCATAATTTGGAGGTGTGTTAGGTGAGAAGATTTAGAGTGTTACTATTAACAATTTTATTCATACTAACTATGGCTCTGCCAGCGATGGCACAAGGTACTCAAAGTAATTCTCCTGTAGAAAAGACTTCTATAGATGTTGCAACGTTTTACGGTGGAAAAGGGTCTACCAGTACATATGCTAATCTTACTACTGACTATGAAAATCAAGACCAATATATTTTGTATGTAGAAAAAAACAATAATTTAACGGATGAGTATTATTATGGCCGAGTTATAATTCCAAAATCTGATGTAGTTTTTAACACAACAAAAGGAACGGTAATGGTCAGTAAAACAGTAGCTGTAAATACAGTTGAATGGGTATATGATGAAGAAAGTGATTCTTATAAACCTATTGAAAAATATGTAGGTGATGAAGCTATCAATCTTACTTGGTCATTTAATCCTAAAGATTATTTGGATTATAAATATATTGATAAAAAGATAGAGATAGGGCCCAATGAATATCTTCAAATTGGCAGAACTACTACTAAGGAGTACAATCATGTTACAGCTTCAGGTAAAATAGGTGATACGGAAATTAAAGATTTTGATGGCACCGGTGCTAATGTTTCAACAGGAACTTCCTTTGCAGTAATTAAATAACTATATAATTTGTTTTTGTTATTTTAATCAATAAACCTAAACCCCAATTGTATAAGTAACTAAAAGGTTGGTTGTTTTTTACACCGACCTTTTAGTTATTATCTTGCCATTTCAATACAATCTTTTTATTTGAAAGGAAATGAGGATTTAGATGAGGAGATTGAGAGGTTTTGTGTTATTAGTTATTGTGATGATTTTGTTTGGAAGTTCGATTGGAACTACTGCTGCTCAATTTGATCCAGCTAAGAGCAATAAGGCTAATTTACAGACAGAAAAAGAAAGTTTCCAAAAGGAAATGGTGGCAGGTGCTATAAAAGAAGGAGATATTCCTTTGAAAAATGCAATTCTCCTTATTCAAGCCAAGAACAAAGACTCAAACGTATATGAGGTTGTAACGAATTCGAGCGGGAAGTTTAAAGCCGAATTATCAGATGGCAGCTACACAATCAAAGCGTTTAAACAGAATCAGGATGACCCGTGGTACGTTACGAATCAATCTTTTTTGGTGGAAAATGGAACTGTAAAGGGCCAGAGAGAAAACCAGATTAATATAGCAAACAAAACAAAGCTGAAAGAGCACTTGAAGACATCAGAAATCAATGTTCAAGGTGTTTTGCAAGAGGGGAAAAAGGGAATCAAAGGTGAATTACTTCTTGTAAAAAGCAGCGAGAATGGGAACGAACTATTTGCTATTACTTCAAAAAACAACGGGACATTCTCTGCATCCCTCCCTGATGGGAACTACAACCTTTGGAGCATCACAATCGAAGGTGGAGTTTATCCATATAATTTAGCATTTTCAGTTGAAGGCAATGATGTTTATATAAACGGGGAAAAACAATCCTCTATTACTATTTCCCTGCCTGAAAACCAATATACCGGAATGGTTCATGACAGCGCGGCACCGGTCGCAGATGCCTTAGTGTTATTGGAAAAAATGGTCGGCAACGATGAATATGAGTTCGTTCAATCTGTGGTTTCAAACAAAAAAGGAGAAATACAGCTCAGGGAATTACCGGATGGAAAATACTCATTAAGTGTCTCCTACAATGATTTTGACCCTTCACGGCTAATTGAATTTGAAATAGTATCAGGAAAAGTACTTATAGCGGGAAAGAGTGTTTCCATATTTGATATTAAAGTTCCTGATATTACTTTAACTGGCATACTCATGGATGATGGGAAACCTGTCGGCAACGGTGGTCTTCTCATTAAAGAGTATAGTAATGAAGGATATCCGATACAGGAATTCTATGTATCTATTGATAAAAAAGGAAAGTTTGAATACCGACTAAAGGATGGGTCCTACAAAGTGGTTTCGATTGATGAGCCAGGACGAGGCACGGTAACAGATACATCGTTTCTAATTCGTAATGGGAGATTAGTTCAGGATGGTGAAGAAAAGGATTCATTGTTTATGAGTCTTCCGGCAATAACCTTTAGTGGAAAGTTAATAGAAAATGGCAATGTACTTCAAGGTATGGTAAAAGTAGAAAGTGTTATCCAAGGAGAAGAAGCGAGCTCGTATTACGCCCAGACAAATGATCAGGGAATTTATTCTCTTCGCTTGCCTGATGGGCAATACAGGGTTTCTTATGTATATTTATCCTCTGAAGGTTTTTCTATCTCGCTTGCATTTGAAATGAGGGAAGGAAAGCTTTATGTTGACGGTGAACAAAAGAATCTTTTTGAGCTGCTAGTGACTCCAGTCACCTTACATGGTATTGTCCTTGATGGTGAGACTCCCGTAACAGGTGGGGATATTATCATTAGCTTTGAAAATGGCGAAGGTCATTTTGGCGGTTGGATACGCCCCGATGGGACCTTTTATACCCGTTTACAGGACGGAAATTATGTCGTGAATGGAATCTATCTTGAAGATGGAACATACGCGTCCATCAATAAAGGCTTCACCATCAGTGGTGGCAAGCTTTACGTAGATGGTAGTCTAATCGAAAGGCTCGAAATTTCTCTTCCTTAATTACATGAAAAGGCGGTTTATTCGAAAATGGTACTCTGATTCACGGAGGATTATAGATCATAGAAATTGTTCATTAGCATTTTAATTATTACTGCTGGCTAAGTTAGGCATAAAGTTGAACGGGAAAAATAATATGATAAGAGGGAGGGGGCGTAGCATCATTGCTATGGCCCCATTTTTTTATTATATTGGATGATTAGTTGGTTATTTTATCATTTTCCGACAGAAGACCCCCACTTCAAGCACGCGATGGGCGTAGCCCAGTGGTAAGTGGGGGATGAATGTCGGCTAGGCGATTCGCCTAGCATATTTGAATAGGAAAATCCCACTAGACAAACGTATGTTCCTTTGATAATATATAATTACCAAAATGAACCAGAAGGGAATGAAGAAGTGTTATTTTTCCAATCGAATCTATAAACACACGATCCCTCACGATTTGAATCAGGAACTCTTTCATTCTCTCCGTCTCTATAATAGAGCCATGCGCACGGCTTATAGAAGTATTACGGGACAAGCGCTTATACTTCCCTATGTGTATTTTCCTTATGGACAAGCTCAGGTGCAAGAATCTATCGCCACGCAGCTTTCCTGTCAGAACAAAAAGAAGTATGGCAAGCCAATCAGTTGGTCCATCGAAGACCATGGTACGTACTACATCATCAAATGTATCGTAGAAGAGCCAGAACATCCTCCTATCAATTATTCAAAAGCAGACGGTGTCATTGGTGTAGATTTCAACTACAATCATATTGCTTTCTCCCATGTGAATGGACAAGGACAATTACTTTCCTCCTCTTGTCTCTATTTCTCCTTAGAAGGAAAACGAAGCGGACAAATTACAAAAATCCTAGAAGCAGAAGCGATTCGTTTGGTGAATATCGCGGTTCAAAGAAATAAACCGATTGTGTTAGAAGTATTAGATACAACTCTATCAAAGTCTGCCGGCCGTTACCGCAACCGGAAGCAAAACCGAAGGATGAGCCTATTTGCCTATAAAAAGATGCAGGATAGCATTCACAGCCGAGCTGCTAAAATGGGAGTCGCTGTGTTTGAAGTGAATCCTGCCTTCACCAGCCAGATTGGGAAGATGAAGTATATGAAACAGATGCATATTTCCATTCATCAAGCAGCTTCTTATGTCATTGGCAGACGCGGCATGAACCTGAAGGAACAGGTGCCAAAGGTGCTGCAAGCTTATACAGAATATAAGGATGGGAAGCATCACTGGAAACAGTGGAGTGTGTTGACAAAAGCATTCAAAGTGCTTCGTCCGTACGTATTCTATCATGTATCGGGCCAATCTTATCCATTATTCAACAAAGAGATTTGTAACTATGGGCTGACACAAGCAGAACGTGATGTTTTGCAGAAGTATGTACCAAAAGTTTGGTTAGAAGAAAGGGAAGCCTGACTTCGTTTGGAATGGCATCATCTGTTCTTGCATCACCATCATTTTGCCGCAAAAGCCAGAAGGATTGAGCTCCAGAATGGTGGGTGCATTGGTGCAAGAACAGCGCAACACGTATAGGGTGAAAAAAGAGAAGCAGCTATCACTACTTGTGTGAGACAAGGTCACCTCGTTGGCTTTGTCACGTACAAGGAAGTGTGAGCTCTCCCTATTTGTCCTATGAGAAGCCTGTTGAACGGCTCTGTATTTCGCTTCCTAGGAAGAAAATACAGAATCCCCCACCTCAAGGAGCATTAGCGAGTAGGTGGGGGTAGTTCAATGTGTAGATTTATAACTTAGGTGTAATGTCCCACCCGAATATAGAAGCCAGTTACGCGTTTTAATTTTGAATTGGATGGTCAAAATACATCTGTATTGGCTGGTTTGTTTTTTTCTTCATTCTTTATTATAGAAAGAGAGGTGATACTAAATTATTCGATAGCGATCATATTTATCACCAAAAGTTGAACAAGTATAGACCTCTGGTATTCGCCGTTTTTTTATTAAGTGGATGGTTTAAAAAGTTTAGAATTGGATGGTTACTTTTCTGGAATGATTGTTAACATAGGAAGGAAAGAGCGTTTTAGTGAGAATTTTCTCTATATGTATCTTTAAGCTGCAAAAGTTAATCGGATTCAATAATCATAGTGCTATGTATAAGATGTGACAAGGTTTTACCTGTACCATCCACTTTTACTATAATAGGGTCAGCAAAGAAACGATAGCAAGGATGAAAAGGATATGGAATGGAAACCGAATCGTGAAGATAAGAAGCCTATCTATAAACAAATTGCAGACTATATTGAACACGGGATTTCTTTAGGTGAATTCCCGCCAGACAGCGTTTTACCCTCTGAACGTACTTTAGCGAAGGAGCTACAAGTAAACCGAAGCACCGTAGTAGCTGCATACGAAGAGCTGCAGGCGCTTGGGGTCATAGAGCGCAAGAAAGGAAGCGGAACACGCGTAAGTACAGATATATGGGGGATCGCACATAAACGTATCCCGAACTGGGGGCGATATATGGAGGACGGCTCTTTTCTTCCTAATTTACCTTTGGTGCAGCGAATACGTACAGAAACGCAAAAGAACGATTTAATCAATTTAGCCAGCGGTGAATTATCACCGAGTTTGTTTCCAACTAGTCAGTTTCGTACTATTTTATCTGAAGTCCCCTTTGAGGGACAATTAGGATATGATCACCCACAAGGGAATGAGCTGTTGCGAAAAACTATTTCCGCACATGTTAAAGAGTATAAAAATATAGAGATTGATCCTGCTTCTATTTTGATTACGTCAGGTGCCCAGCAAGCTTTGCACTTGATTGTTCAATGCTTGCTTAAGCCAGGAGATGCTGTTGCCATCGAGGATCCATCCTATTGTTTTTCCTTGCCAATATTCCAGTCCGCGGGGTTACGAACCTTTCTTTTACCTGTAGATCAGCATGGTATCAATCCAGATGATCTTGTATCCTTGCACAAAAAGCATCGCATTCGAATGCTTTTCCTAAATCCAGATTACCAAAATCCTACAGGAACGGTCCTTTCATTGGAACGCCGGAGGAGAGTGCTAGAACTATCATCAGAATTTGGCATTCCAATTATTGAAGATGATCCGTACAGTCTAACTTCCTTTAAAGAGGAGGTAAATCCTACTTTAAAGTCGATGGACACGAATGGCAATGTTCTCTATATTAGCTCTTTATCCAAAATTGTAGCATCCGGCCTGCGAATTGGCTGGGTGATTGGGCCCCCGCAAGTGATTCAGCGTTTAGCAGATGCAAAACAGCAGGTTGATTTTGGCCATAGTGTGTTCCCGCAATGGGTAGCACATGAGTTTTTAGGTTCGGAATATTTCAGCACACATATTAGTATGCTCCGAAAACAGCTGAAACAACGAAGAGACGAGATAACTTCAAGTATTAAAGATCTTTTAGATAGTCAAGTTGAATACTTCGCTCCAGAAGGAGGAATTCATCTATGGTGTAAATTGAAGAGTTCTGTGAATGAATACTCTTTATTAGAAGAGTCCATGAAAAATGGGGTAGCTTTTGTGCCGGGAAGTGTATTTGGTTCAAGGAAAGGATATGTGCGTTTTACTTTTGGAAGAGGAGAAACAACCTTGATTCATGAGGGGATTTTGCGATTTGCGGCTGCTTTAAAAAGTATTCAGTAAGTATTTCTGCAGTGTGTTGATGAAATGAGCTTAAGTGAAGCAAGCCTTGTCTGTAAAGGTTCCTGTTTCAACCAACGCATCTGTTAATTAAAGTGCAAATTTTCACAAAAAGTGAGGCGGCGATAAAACAATCTCGTTTTCAAAAAAACTATCCGCCCGATAACGTTATAAGTTATATAATAATGTTGATTTAGAACATAACGGAGATGATGAAATATGACATGGGCTGTTTTGGTTCCGATCATTCTGATGGGGATCCTTAAAATAGTAGTGAGTTCTCTTCCAAACAATACTGTGGGATGGCTGATCGGCAAATTTGAACTGCATTCAAAATTGAACGAGGAGAATGTCTGTGTAACGGTTGCTGGAAAAACCTTAGAAGGTGAAGACAAAGCTCAAGTGATTCATGATTTTAACGAAGCTACATTTGTAGAACGATACCCCGTATTTCCAGGATACGAGCAAGCGTATTTACATCCAGAAAACGGGGGGAATCCTTTAGTTATCGATACGAAAGGACGTAAAAAGACTGTTAGGTTATTTGTGTACATTTACGACGGTCATGTTAATGTGGTCAAACAGTACAAGAAGAAGGTAGTCGCGTATAAGCTGCTTTCTGATAGTCTTCAAAAAACGTCCTCTGTTAGTAATAGGGATCTAGCCTAAAAGGAAAAAGGATTCCTCTGCTTAGCAACACGATAGAAGCAAAGCAGTCCATGTGGCGAGTTTTTAGCCGCATGGACTTTTAATATGGAGAAAACCCAGATGTGCTAGGGCACTTAATCATCCAATTTTTGATTCGAAACAGAACTAGTCTCAGTATCCTTAACCTTAATCATACAAGCTAATGCAAGGAGCATGCTTCCTGCGGCAGCAAAGAATAACATTTTAAAACCCCAGAAATCAATTAAAAGCCCTAAGGTCGGCGGGGAAATAATAGCAGCTATTGAAGAAACTAAATAATATAAACCAGTTCGTGTTCCATAGCTGTGCTCACCTCCGGTAGCAATAATGAAAGGATATGCATTGATATTGATACATGCCCAAAATATCCCGCCAATTAATAAAAGGGTTCTTAAAACAAGGACCGATTCTGCCCAATTTAATAGAATGAAAATGAAAATTAAGCCGACGATTCCGATTAGTATTATATTTTTTTTACCATATTTTGCGCCTAGTAGACCACTGGGTATCGAGGATAGGACAAAGCTTAACGAAAAGAAAGCTAATGAAAATGCGGAAGCACTTTTTGAAAAGCCAAGTGCATTGACTGCATATAAAGTAAATAAAGCCTCCATTCCCTGGACAGCAATAAACCAAAAAAAGATAGCAGATAATAGCAAAACAGTTGGTGGATTTAATTCCATCTTATAGTCTATTTTCGCTGTAGGCGTCACTGTATAAGGAATTGCATCGCGATTTTCGTTAATATTGTTAAAGATAATCCATAAAGCTATTAAGAAAATGACGGAGACTGCTAAAAATGGTAGAAATGCTTTAATATCATATAAGAGAGAGCCTATACTAAGCGCGATTATTGCACCACAGCCTCCCATGAAATTAATGATGCCATTCGCTTTTGTACGTTTTGAGTGAGGAGTAATATCTGGCATCAAAGCAATGGTTGGGGAACGGAAAATGGCCATGGACAAGTTCATGCATACCATAAAAATGACCAACGTCACTAAACTTGTGTGAAAGGGGATCAGAGCAAAAAATAAAGCAGCGCTCGGAATACCGATCAGTAAATAAGGCATCCTTCGACCGTAGCGTGTATTTGTACGGTCACTGCGATTTCCGATATAAGGCTGTAAAAACAAGGCAATATAATTATCAATCGTCATTAGAAATCCAATTAAAGCTGTGCTTGCAAGATAATCATTAAGAAAGAATGGAACAAATCCGTTATACAATGCCCATCCTAAACTGATGCTAAAAAAGCCAAATCCTAATAGCCATGTCTTTTTCATTGCCGTTCTCCTTTAGATTAACTAATATTCAAGAAATCGCTTAGGACATTCTATGAAAATACCGAACGTATCAGTGAGAATTAGCATTTTCATGTTGATGCATTTTCTTTACACTTTAAGACAGGATAAATTTTCAGCTAGAAGCGAATTCGACGTAGTCGGAAATTTTAGGAACAGGGTGTAAATACAACTACGGCTCTGTCTTCGCCTACTAGCTTGCCAATCAAAGAATTTTCTTTAAAATGAGAAGCACAAGATAGTACAATTTATTATTATATTATGCGGTTTAGCACTTCCTTTTGTTTCTTTTTTCTTGATTTATAAATCTTAAAAATTTTATATTTTTATATTTTGAAGTAGCTTAAATATAAAGAGATTGTTCCTTCGATACAGGAAATGTTCAACTTAGACAAGAGGAATAGTGAATAATGCAGACTAAATGAAATGGAAAGAACAGATACCATCTTAGAAGAGGGTCTCTGTTCTTTATCTCACTCCTAAATGTTTCTATGAAAGAAACCTTGTGAGAAAAGCAAAGAACGTATCACGCCTGATTGAGAATAGCTTGGCATTCCAATCCCTCTTGCACGGCCTCTGCTATATAATAATTCTGGTAAAAGACCACAAAATGCACTATTCTGGTAGTTATGGTTAAAATATTTCCATGCCTGAGTGACATCCCCTTTCACTAAAAGAGCCTCAGCTAACCAAAAAGTCGGTCCTGTCCATGGCTTTAAATCGCCTTCTTCTGTTATTAAACTCTCGTGTCGCCAAATCCCTCCAATAAAGGGATCTTCCAGTCTTTTTTGAATCGCTTTTACGGTTTGTTCTAACCATTCTTGCGGAAATATTGGGAATTCTGAGAAGAACAAGGAAACCGATGCATCCAATAAAGTACTTTCCATGGAACGGCTTACAATTCCATTATCGACATTGTGTTTAGCGATAGCCTGGAGCAGTTCGTATGATCCTTCTCTGAATCGCCGCGCTCTCTCGGTTTTCTGGATAGCTTCAGCCATTTCTGCAGCCTTAATTAGTCCGAATGCCGAAATAGCAGATGTCCAGGTCATGTGCTCAAAGGATTCTCCTAAATGAGGTCCGAAGGTTTCCCAAATTCCTGCGTCTGGAAGGATGAGCCCAGTGAAGTCACGATTTCTTAAGATCCAATCGGCAGAATGACTAATAATTGGCCACAGATCGTGTAAAATGGCGTTATTTTTTGCTAAAGACCATACCTGCCAAATTCCGTATAAAATGAGTCCAGTTGTATCATTTTCAAATGCATGCTCGTTCGGTAGGCGTGTTACAACATTGTATGCAAAATAGTAGTTGCCGTCAGGACGTTCCATTAGATAGCTAAGTGTTGCATACAAAGCCTTCACGGCATCCTTTATATGGCCAGCTAGCGCTAGTGTAGACACGATCCATAAGCTATCACGAATCCATACATTTCCTTGATATGGTTTAAAGCCAATAAGAATCGGAGTACCATCTTTTTGTAGACTCATCTTTAATAAGGTATTGCTAACTCTCCAGTAATACTCAAGTTCAGGCGGGAGTGAGCCGATATTTATAGTTCTGCGATGCCAAATTTCCCATTCCTGTAGTGTATGTTGTTCACTCTGTTCGATCGTTACTAATGTGTCGTGCAGAGCCTTAAGTGCCTCATCTTTGGTAGCGCCAGCCACAAACACTTGGTAAACGGGTTTGCTATAGTGTTCATTAGGAATGGTTTGGGGAATGGAGAAAATTAGCGGCGTAGGAAGCAAACTATGTTCGAAAGTAGAGATTTGGCCTCCTGTCACAGCTTTGGCAACATCTCCTGTTATCCCTATAGAACTAGGAGAGACGGATACTGCTAACCATTGATTCTCAGAAATGCGTGAAATAAAAATATTGTCTATTCTTTGTACGATGTTTTGGAGGTGCACTACTGGGAAAATAGATACTATTGTAGGGTTGTTGCGGAGTGTTTTTACTTGAATAGAACGGATGAGAGCATTTCTATGAGGAGGAGTCCAGGTTTTTGTTTTGACAACGGTGTTGCCTTTATGAGAAACAACTTCATAGACGCCGGAACCATTAATATACTGAGTGGTATTTATTGATACAATTTCACCCACTTGCCCAAATTTCTCTTGTACAATGCCGTATGGATCATACCAGACTTTTTCATTTTGATCTTTTGCTAGTACATAGGATCCATGTGTATCTAACAAAGCACTTGAAAGATCGAAGTTCGGGAAAAACAGCTGGCTTATTTTATCGACAGGACGGCAATCTGCACTATATTGCTGAAGCCAAGCTAATACATTGCCGTTAGAGATAGGGGCATGGTTATCTTGATTTTTGCCAATAAAGTAATGCATGAATTCACTCTCCCTCTAGTTAGTATGGTTACAACTTTTACAATCGTTATAAAGATAATTATGATAATTAAAAACAAAAATATATATTGTCCATAATAAGTGAGCTAGCGAGATTATTGGCATGTTCTAGCGAATGGGATACACTTGGTGTAGTAAAAGTTTTGTCTATAGCTAATCAAGGAATGGAGTTTTTTGATAACTATGAAATAAATCAAAGGTAAGAAAGAGGGTTTTTTAGTGGAAATAGGTGTAAGTACATTTGTAGAGACAACACCGGATGTGAAAACTGGTGAGGTAATTAGCCATGCGCAACGGATACGTGAGGTCGTTGAGGAAATTGTACTAGCAGATCAAGTAGGATTGGATGTTTTCGGCGTGGGCGAACATCATCGCGAAGATTTTGCGGCGTCTTCTCCCGCCGTTCTCCTGGCCGCAGCTGCATCACAGACAACACGGATACGATTGACAAGTGCTGTTACTGTACTTTCTTCGGCTGATCCAGTGCGAGTGTTCCAGGATTTTGCCACACTTGATGCAATCTCAAACGGTCGTGCAGAGATTATGGCGGGGCGAGGTTCCTTTATTGAATCCTTCCCGCTGTTTGGATATGAATTAAAGGACTATGATGAACTGTTTGAGGAAAAGCTGGAGTTATTGCTAAAAATACGGGAGTCCGAGAAAGTCACTTGGAAAGGCGGACATCGTCCGGCAATTCAAAACTTAGGTGTGTATCCGCGCCCGGTTCAGAAGCCTTTGCCTGTATGGATTGGCAGTGGCGGCAATTCTGAATCTGTAATCCGTGCAGGACTTCTTGGATTGCCTTTGGTGTTAGCGATTATTGGCGGCAGTCCGCTACAATTTGAACCGTTGGTGCAGTTATATAAAAAGGCTGCCAGCCACGCTGGCCATGATGTATCAAAGCTGTCGGTTGCATCGCATTCGCACGGTTTTAT
Organism: Bacillus sp. OTU530; assembly: GCF_038440375.1. Taxonomy (NCBI): domain Bacteria; kingdom Bacillati; phylum Bacillota; class Bacilli; order Caryophanales; family Bacillaceae; genus Bacillus; species Bacillus sp. OTU530. The sequence continues at coordinate 102,453 of NZ_JASATP010000010.1, read as the reverse complement.
AGCTGAAGAAACTCAGGCAGCTGCTGATAAATTTTTCCCTTCTACCCAGCAAGTCATGAACAAATTAGGTCGAGAACGAGGGTGGGGGCATTATGATCGATCAGCTTTCGATGCCGCTCGCAGCTTTGGGGGAGCATTATACGTAGGCGATCCCAAAACGGTTGCTGAGAAAATCATCCATCTTCGAAAATATGTCGGTATTACACGTTTTATGCTGCACGTACCGGTTGGCACGATGCCTCATGAGGACGTGATGAAAGCTATTGAACTGTTAGGAACAAAGGTGGCGCCAATAGTGCGAGAAGAAATAGCTAAATGGGAAGCGGATGGCGAAGAGAAATAAATAAGCCTGTGTCCTTTTAACAACAACGTAAAAACTTCTTACATAAATAAGGGTTAGGCTTTCGGAGATGTAATAGCATGAATGCTATAATTCCTCGAAGTATTGATTAAATCACGCTTGAGTAAAAAGCTTGGTAAAAAGATAGAGGTTATCCCAAGAGAGTGACGCAGTACACTGCCCATTGGGACAACCTCTTTTGATTATAATGTTTTCATATGTGAACGTATTCCTGTCCCTTCTCTTTTCGAAATACTTAGGAAAGCTTGTACTACATTAGGGTCAAATTGATTGAGTGTCTCGCTTTCTCCCGCAGACGTTTTTGGCCTGCTGCATAATTCAGCATGGATTCCTCTTTCTCTCAACCGATTCACTATACGTTTTAATGAGCTTACATTTTCTATCATCTTCATCGGCCACTCCTTTTCAAGGAAGTTCTCCATTTTATATTTTTTGTTTTTCTCTTCCAGCTACATGCCCACATTGTGTTTACAAATGTTATTAACTATAGATTACCTTTCTTAAATGAAAGTTTGGTGAAAGAAACACCGGTGTTACTCGTAATGAACAAGAAGAAGCTGGTTATGATGAAAGGTATACAAAGGTTTGTTAGTTTAGAAGTAATCTATCTAGAGAGACGATTGCTGGTGAGGCATGGATGACTCCTCATGGTATTTGGGAACCAAGCTCGAAAGTCAGCAGAGTTCTGTAACTTCTCCTAACAGGATAGTAACGAATAGTCTAATCTCGAAAAAAAAAAATCAAAATGTATTGACGGTGAGAATTATTATCAGTTATAGTTTATTACAACAGTTACTGATAATCATTTTCATCTGTAAAATGGTTGATACAGTTATTTGTTGTTTGCTGCTGTTCTATACGTAACAATAAAAGTGATCCTATATAAACGAATAAATAAGGAAAAGATAAAGAAGGTATATATTGTTTGCGAATAGGCATGTTTGCTTGTAAGGGAATAGATATAATGTAGTCATCGGAAATTGATGTTTATGGGTTATGTTCTTGCAGTAGCATAGGGGATTAGAGTGTGAACTTCCCTAGAATTTAAAATGCGAAATAGAAAAGAGGAAAAAAGATGTCCAGTTCATTGCTCATCGTAGGTGCAGACGATTTAGGAATCATCCTAAAAAAACTATCGTCTGTTGGCTTTCATGAAGTCTTTCATATTAATGGCCGTAAAGAAAAAACAGTAAAAGCAGGGATACCGAAAAATATTGATATGATTTTAGTCTTAACAGATTTTGTTAATCATAATTTATCAACAGTTATAAAACAAAAAGCAAAAAGTCAATCTATTCCTATTTTCTTTGCAAAGAGATCGTGGCCTTCAATTTATCAGACCTTAATTAAAGGAAGAATAACAATAAATAATTAAAATTTTTTATTTATAAATGATAATGATAATCATTTATAAAATAGGAGGTGAACTGACTGTTGAATAAAGATCATACATAGTTCTTTTTTTATGCTTATACATGACATTTATCATGTTTTGTCCATGACACGTATGTCTACAAGACCGGATTTCCTTCCTCTATAATTTAAGATAATAAAAAGAGAAGGGACATAAAAGATGACGATACAAAAACAGAAACATTTAAGGAAACAAGTAGCTCCTTATGAAAAATCTGATACATGGCATAGTGTAAGACAACTTGTTAACACTTTAGTGCCTTTTTTTATATTATGGTTTTTGGCTTATCAAAGCTTATCGATTTCATATATACTTACGCTAGCTTTGTCAGTGGTTGCGGCTGGCTTTCTCGTACGAGTGTTCATTATTTTTCATGACTGCTGTCATCACTCTTTCTTTAAAAATCGGACTGCTAATGAAGTCATTGGAAACATAACAGGTGTTTTAACTTTATTTCCATATAAGCAATGGCAGCACAATCATTCTATTCATCACGCAACGAGCGGTAATTTGGATAAACGAGGAGTAGGGGATATATGGACGTTAACAGTTGAGGAGTATGTGTCAGCACCATTTCGGACTCGGGTGGCTTATCGGCTGTACCGCAATCCGTTGGTCATGTTTGGATTAGGACCGATTTATGAGTTTCTGATTTCGAATCGTTTTAATCGAAAAGGTGCTAGATGGAAGGAACGGATGAACACCTATGCTATAAACGTAGCAATTGTTGTTTTAGTAGCTGTGCTTTGCCTTGCATTGGGGTGGAAGTCTTTCCTTTTAGTACAAGGGCCAATTTTTTGGATGTCAGGCTCCATGGGAATTTGGCTGTTTTATGTACAGCATACATTTGAGGATTCGTACTTTGAAGAGGATACGGAATGGGAATACGTAAAAGCAGCGGTGGAAGGAAGTTCTTTCTATAAGCTTCCGAAGCTCCTGCAATGGCTTACAGGAAATATTGGCTTTCACCATGTTCATCATCTAAGTCCGAGAGTCCCGAACTATAAGCTTGAGAATGCGCACAATAATACGCAGCCGTTACAAAATGTGCCGACGATAACTTTAGCTACAAGCTTACAGTCATTACAATTCCGCTTATGGGACGAACAGAGCAAAAAGTTTGTAGGCTTTAGAGACATCAAGGTTCCGTCAAGATCAAAGAGTGTTTTGGTTCAGCCTAAACCTAAGGTATAGAAAAATATATAGCATCCACTAAACACACTACCTAGAGAAGAGGCCATAACCGGGCCTCTTGTTTTATACTTTAAGAAAGTATAAATTTCTAGCTGGATGCCAATTCGACGTAGCGAGAAATTTTAGGAATAAAGTATAAGGGTAACTAGGCCTCTGTCTTTGACCAAGAGCAGGGCTCGCCAATCGGCGAGCTTTCTTTATTGGGGAAGTGGCAGAGGACATATATGGATAAAAAGTGGTAAAATAAATTAGGAAGGCAGATTTACGTAAAATATGTAAAATCAAAAAAGAGGTTTCAGTCATGATTAAAAAGTATTTAACATTCCAGAAGAATAACGGAATTTCTCCTTATATTTGGACGATTCTTTGTATTTTACCGTTTTACTTTATTTTTCAAGCCTCCTCCATGTTCAAAATAATTGTAGGGATTTTCCTTACAATTTTATTTTTTATCTTTTACCGAATTGCCTTTGTTTCTAGAGGGTGGCCCGTTTACTTGTGGACGCTCATTCTGATTGGGATCTCGATTACATCAACGAACCTTTTCAGTTATGTGTATTTTGCCTTTTTCCTAGCCTACTTCATAGGCAATATAGCAGATCGGGTCGCATTTCTTACATTGTACTTTATTCATCTAATTAGTACCTCTGTTTCAATAAATTACAGCATTGTAAAGCAGGATGAGCTTTTCTTAACGCAATTGCCATTCGTAATTATCATTTGGATCAGTGTCATCCTTCTTCCATTCAACATTTACAACAAGAAAGAGAGAGGGCAGCTGGAAGAAAAGCTAGAGGATGCAAACAAGAAGATAGCTGAGCTTGTCAAATTGGAGGAGCGGCAGCGGATTGCCCGCGACCTGCATGATATACTAGGGCAAAAGCTTTCTCTCATCGGTCTGAAGAGTGATTTGGCGAGCAAGTTAATTTCTACAGATCCTCATCAAGCGCATCATGAATTAAAAGATGTTCAACAGACGGCAAGAACTGCGTTAAGTGAAGTAAGAAAGCTCGTATCTTCCATGCGGGGTATTAGATTGAAGGAGGAGATTTTTCGTGTGCGACAAATTATGGAGGCGGCACAAATCGATTTTGTATTTGATCAGAAAACCCCTCTAACCAATGTTTCCCTGCTAACGGAGAATATTCTAAGCATGTGTTTGAAAGAGGCTGTAACGAATGTGGTAAAGCATAGCGAGGCCACTTCCTGTTGCATTTCCATTGAACAATCGTGGAAGGAAATTGTGATTACTGTACAGGATGACGGAACCTTTAAGGATGTGGAAGATTCCCCAACTAAGGGGCACGGATTGCTAGGAATGAAGGAGCGTTTAGAATTCATAAACGGCGATTTGAAAATGAGAACAGAGGAAGGGACAACTTTAATCATAAGAGTTCCGAATGACGTCAAGCAGACAGATAAGGAGAAGCTTAAATGATTACAATTGTGATTGCAGAAGACCAGAAGATGTTGTTAGGGGCCTTTGGTTCGCTACTAAATTTAGAGATGGATATGACAGTAGTGGGACAAGCCTCTAATGGAGAGGAAGCCGTAGCTTTGGTACGGGAATTTCGGCCAGATGTTTGTATTATGGATATAGAAATGCCTGGAAAGAGCGGGCTTGATGCTGCTGAAGAGATTAAGGGGCTAGGTTGTAAGGTTATTATTTTAACAACCTTCGCCCGTTCTGGTTATTTTCAACGTGCGTTAAAGGCTGGGGTAAGCGGCTATTTATTGAAGGATAGCCCCAGTGAAGAGCTGGCAAGCTCGATACGTGATGTAATGGCAGGAAAAAGAATTTATGCGCCTGAACTTATGGACAGTGTTTATGGTGAGGAAAACCCTCTTACCGATCGGGAAAGGGAAGTATTAGGGCTCGTAGCTGATGGGAAAAACACAAAAGAGATTGCTGATGAGCTTAGTATAAAAACAGGAACGGTTCGAAATTATATTTCTCAAATATTGGATAAATTAGAAGTCAAAAATCGTATAGAAGCAATTGTCCAATCAAGGGAAAAGGGTTGGTTTAAGTAGTGGGTAACGGAGATGTTATTTTAGATGGCAAAAGAGCCAGTATCATTCTAGATACTGGCTCTTTGCTTGTTTTACAGTAGAAAGTATAACTTTCTAGCTGAGAGACCGGTCGATGTAGCGAGAAATTTTAGGAATAAAGCGCAATTACCCCTCTGTCTTCGCCTGCCGGCTTGTCAATCGGCGAGTTTTCTTTACGCTGTAAGAAGGTATAAATTTCCAGAAGAAAGGTCATTCGACGTAGTCGGAAATTTTAGGAATACAGTATAAGTGCAACTACCCCTCTGTCTTCGCCTGCCGGCTTGCCAATCGGCGAGTTTTCTTTATAACGTGGTATGGTTTGTTGAACATAAAAACTATACCAACACAGCTCGTTAGTAGAATTCCCGTAATCAAAAATTGTACCGGTATTGCTACTGTTAGCAAACCTAAGCCTGAAGAACCTACAATAACACCGATGGAGAAAAAGGCGTAAAAGTAACCATATGCTTTTCCTCTTGTTTTAGGAGTAGTTGCTTGTATAAGCAACAAATTAATTGCGGGGAATAAAAAGGCAAACCCAACACCATATAAGGCTAAACAGGCATATAGAAGGGCTGCCGTATTGGCCTGCCCGATTAATATTTGACTTACTCCCATGCTGCCTAAACCAATCGAAAAACTAATAAAGGGCGATATACGATCAAATAATTTATTAGTCGGTAAAAGAAATAAAGCCACTGCCACAATTCCAAACATACTCAGCAAGGTCCCGCTCAACCGTGAACTGTAGCCCAACGCTTCTACATGCAAAGGCAAAAGATACGCTAATGATCCCTGGGAAAACATTAAAAGGAAGGCACCTGCAAAGGATTGAATAACTCCCCGATTAAAAATAAACTTATCACTCTGTAATTCTTTTGTTGAAGCCTGTGCCTGTTGTTTCTTGAAGAGAAGAATGGTTATCAAAAATAATAAAAATCCGAAGATAGCAACAGTCATAAATACAAAAGGTACTGATGTTTTACTTGCCATAATGCCACTATAGGCAGGACCTACGATTGCGGCAATGCCGACAAAGGAACCTGTGAAGGCGTTTTGGCTTCCATGTCGATCGTTCTTTGTTTGGTTGGCTAAATAGGTAAAAGCCGCTGGTACAATTAATCCCCCAAAAAAACCGTGAATACATCGAACGATGAATAACCCTTCGACACTTGTAATAGCATTGTATAAATTTAGAGAAATGCTAGTTGTAAGCAAACTGATACATAAGACAATAAAAGCTCCGTATCTATCTGTTAATACACCGGATAAAATATTTCCAAATATATTTGTAAAGGAATACACCCCAACAATAAAGCCTGCAAGCATTGTAGTTGCACCTATAGAAGTAGCAAATGTACTCATCACAGGTAACTGTGTGAATAAATCAATAAATGTAAAAAAGATAATGATATAAATCAACCATATCTTAGGGATCGGTTTAATAGTAAATGTATTTTGCTGTTTTTTTAAGAATACATCATAAATAAAATTACCAAATGGGATAAATGCGACAAGCACGGCAAAGAAAGACCATTTTACATGCCACTGAATCCGGACTTGAGTATAGATAATTGCCAGCGCATACAAAATAAAAATACACCCATGAACGGAGCCTGCCACAGTTACCGCATAAGGATAATTCGCTATGTACTTTAACGGCATGGCTATTCCTAATAACACCAATAATGATACTCCATCAGCTATTCCGGTCCACCTTAACCAGTGAATAGGCGATGTTAGTAGACGTATCGCTTTCAATATACAAACACTCCTTTGGATAATATCCTTACCTCTGTTTGATTACCATAGAGAAGATGGTCCGCTTCAAGAGGAAAGGAAAATCCTTTTGATGAACCCAATGTATTAGATTGAATTGAGGCATTAACATGTTGTAGTTTCCATGATTCATGCATAATATCACAATATGATTGATCGGTAAATAAACTATAGCGTTCTGTCAAAAAATATTCTAAGCTTCCGCTCTTTGCATGGAACCATTCTCCAAATGGGGTATATTCAACCTGATATTTATGATCTTTTCGCATGCTGTGAAAAGAAACAGTTGCATCAAATTGAGCTTGAATATTTGAATAGGTATAGGGGAGAGAATAAAATCTTTTGGCAAAAAACACAGCCAAATGATTTGCAGCGTCACAGCTTAAAAAGTACACGCCAGACTTTCCTTTGTGAGACACGTATGTACGCACATTGACCTGAGGGTAGCGAATAATGCCGAAGCTCATATCAAATGAAACAATGCCAATCCAGGCACTTCCTTCACATGTTTCAATCTCCAGCGGGGCCGGAACCCAAGGACGTAAGGATTCCACCGGTACTCGGTAATGACAAAATAAAAGATTGCTCCATCGTTGTTTCATGTAGTTTCCTTCTTTCCTTTAATGTCGAAGAGATAGACGATTTACGATCGTATTAAGCTTTTGTAAGCTGGAGTTTACCCTGCCTGATTCGCTTTATCCTTATAAATATGAGAAGGATAGCCTTTTACACTTTAAAAAAGTATATATTTCTGGCTGGAAGTTAATTCGATGTAGAAGGAAATTTTAGGAGCAAAGGGTAAGTGCAACTACGCCTCTGTCCCGCCAATCGGCGAGTTTTCTGTATTTACAGCAAATTTGAATAGTCAATAGATAAAACCAAGAGCAGTTCCTGTCACTTACAAAAGTGTTAGGAACTGCTCTTAGTTTTCACAATTAACTCACTTTTATCATCTTAGGCTGCATAAAACCTATGGAGTTGCATGCGGTTTTGTTATAGCTGAGGTGCTGTTACGTATCACTAAATGGTGAGTCACATTAGAATGATGGGGAATTACCGTTTCCCCTTTAATCATTTTAATTAGGTTACGCGTTGCTGTCATTGCAATCTCTGTCGCAGAGTACGAAACCGTCGAGAGTGTAGGCCGTACTATGGCTGACATGAAACTCCCATCAAAGCCGAAAACGGAAACATCTTCAGGAACGCGTAGTCCTTGGTCCATTAAATAATTCATCGCTCCAATTGCGATCCAGTCCGTTGCGCAGAATACAGCAGTGGGCATTAGACCGCTTTCAGCAATTGTACGCATGGCCTCCATACCGTCTTCTGTGGAAATTCCGCTCTCAACGACCCAATCCTCATGAATCGGAATACCCGCATCATTCAATGCCTGCTGATAGCCCTGAAAGCGGTATTTCCCGATATCCGGACCAGGACCGTGAATGATTGCAATTTCACGGTGTCCATTTTGAATGAGATATTTTACCGCTTCATAAGAAGCAGTTACATTATCTATATGAACGGAAGGGACAGAGGAAATAGATGAAATCTGCCCAACTAAGACGCAGGGAATGTTATATTGCTCAATCATCTCAACATGTTTTTCCTCAAAGGCAGAACCGATAAAGATAATGCCATGCACCGCCACTTTACCGAATAAATTCAAATAATGCAGTTCGTTTTCGGCACCCCCATCAGTTGAGCCGATCATAATATCATACCCATATAGCTTAGCTACATTATTGATACCTTCTAGGAAATCATTGAGAACAGTATGGGTGGATTGAGGTGTAATAACGCCAATAAGGCGAGATTCATGCCTTTTTGGCTCAGGACCAAATGTGTTAGGACGATAATTGGTTTGTTTGATAACTTCTAAAACCCGTTTCTTGACATCTTCTTTGACTGGTTTGCTGTTATTGAGGACTCTGGAGACAGTGGCAATGGAAACGCCTGCCATTTCGGCAATGTCTTTAATTGTTATTTTCAAGTGAATCACCACAATCTTTTATAATATATGCGAATCGGGAAAATATTTTCCTTCAGTGTTTATATAGTAAGACTCTAAAATCAGCTGCCTTCTCCTGATATGTACGCAACAAGAGGGGGACTAATTAAGTTTTTAGTAATAAAGAAACGTTTATAGTTTTATTTGTAGATACAGAGTAGAGCTAGTGTAGCGAATTGCAACATTTTTTAGGAAAACTCATCTTATAAATCATAACACAAATAGAAAGAATAGTTCAAATATACATTGACTAAGGAAAAACAATCCTATATAATCGGCTTCATAGGAAACGTTTTCCTAAAGAGGGCGAATTTTTAAGTTTTTTAGTTAATTTTTGATATTTTTTCATGGGATTTATGTCTATTTTTCCTATCTGGGAAAATATTTTCCTTAATGATGTTTTTGAAAGCGTTGTTATAAAGTGTCGATTATTTTCTTGTAGGATTTTGCTAGAGTGGTAGGGGGTATCTTCGGCTTGCTGTCATTTGATAGTGTCCGATGACTATAAAACTAATTTTAATAAAGGGGAATGGAAAATGGTATTTAAGCAACAAGAAAAGTATCATTCAATCGCTGGGGAAAAGTATGACATGATGAAGCAAGTAAAACGAAAATTAGGGTTGGCTGCACTGACTTCCATCCTTACGTTTTCGTTGGCTGCTTGTGGCGGAAAATCCGCTTCTAACGAAACGAAAGCATCTGAACAACCATCAGGAACAGCGGCAACGGATGAATTAAAAGCAGAGCCGGGTGCAGAGCTTCTTCTTTGGGATTCTAAAGATCCTTTTGTAGAATATGCGTCGAAGGAGTTTGAAAAGAAATACAATGTGAAGGTAAAGTTTGAGAAGGTGGAATCAACTGATACTGTAAAACGTCTCTCAACAGACGGTCCAGCGGGTACTGGCGCTGATGTGGTTGTGTTCCCACATGATCATCTGGGAACTGCGGTAAAATCCGGAGTTATTCTACCAAATGACTATTTTGAAGAAGAAACAAAGAAAACAATTGTTGAACCTGCGGTACAAGCCTCGACTTATGAAGGTGTTCTGTATGGTTATCCACGTAACATTGAAACGTATGCATTGTATGTAAATAAGGATTTGGTGAAAGACGCGAAACTTGATACTTGGGAAGATATCATTGCATTTTCGAAGAAATTTAATGATGTCCCTAATAACAAATTTGGCTTTTTGTACGAAGCAAACAATCCGTACTTTAACTATGCGTTTATGGCAGGATACGGCGGCTATGTGTTTGGGAAAAATGGTACCGACAAAAACGACATTGGTATCAATAATGAAGGCGCTGTCAAAGGGATGGAGTTTTACCGTTCGCTAAAAGAGATTATACCAGTTAACCCAAAGGATATTACAGCTGATGTGAAAACTGGCTTATGGCAAGAAGGCAAGGTAGCAATCAATCTTGATGGAATTTGGAATGCTGGAAACTTTGCGAAATTGCCATTTGAAGTTGAAGTAATTCCACTTCCGAAAATGCCTGGTGGAGCAGAACCCGTTGCATTCTCAGGTGTGAAATCTTACTATGTGAGCTCCTACTCGAAATATCCAAATGCTGCTAGATTATTCGCTCACTTCTTGACAACGAAGGAAATGATGTTGAAAAACTACGAGTTGAACGGTGTTCTTCCTGCCGCGAAAGATCTTGAAAATGAGGAAGCGATCAAAAACGATAAGATTATCGCAGGATTCATGCAGCAAGTAGCAAAGACGCAACCAATGCCAAGTATTCCAGAGACACAGTTCTTCTGGCAAAGTGTAACACCAGCGATTGAGCAAATTTGGAACGGTGCTGATGTGAAGGCGACATTGGACAAGGCTGCTGGAGAGATGAAAACAAATATTGCCACTGGTAACAAATAGACGGGATAGTAGCGTGTATTGAAGGATATAAAATTCGCTCACCCGATGCGGCGTACTAGGTGAGCGAATCTATTAAGAAGGAGTTGATTAGAATGCAGCAGCAATACAAGGCAGTAATAGATAAGCAACAATATAGTTTGGACGGAATGAGGCAGCATCGTAAGACAGCAACGCTCTTATCTATCCTCGCTATGGGAATGGGCCAACTGTATAACAAACAGTATGTAAAAGGAATTTTAATGTTGATGCTTCATCTTTCAGGTATTTATTTCATTGCTACTAAATTACCGCATGCGATTTGGGGTGTATACACACTTGGAGAGACAAAAACTGAACTGAAAAAGGTAGGAAAGTTGTACCAGCAAGTAATGGGTGACCATTCTATTTTCTTGCTCGTTGAAGGTTTAATTGTTCTTTTTATCGTGATCGTATTGGCCTGCATTTACGTAGCAAATGTGAAAGACGCGTATCGGATTGGACAACTGCGCGAAGAAGGGCAAGTGCCAAACACGTTTAAGCAGACCGTGAAATATATCGCAGATTATCGTTTTCCACATTTTGTGATATCGCTTCCAATGCTAGGTATTTTATTCTTCACAGTATTACCTATTATATTTATGATTTTGCTTGCATTCACAAACTTTACTCGAGAAAATATGCCGCCAGCTAACCTGGTTGATTGGCACGGTTTTCAAACGTTTAAGGATATGTTTCAGATTAAAGCTTGGAGCGGTACATTTTACGGGGTAGCATTATGGACATTTGTGTGGGCGGTCTTTGCAACGTTTACCTGTTTCTTTGGCGGATTCGCTGTTGCGCTTATCGTACAACAGAAGGATATCCGATTTAAAGCATTCTGGCGCACACTTTTCATTCTTCCCTATGCAATCCCGGCGTTTGTATCAACTTTGATTCTGCGCAATATGTTTAATGGACAATTTGGCCCAATTAACCAGTATTTAGCAATGATGGGGATTTCCAAAATCCCTTGGCTGACAGATCCAATGTGGGCCAAATTCACAATTATTCTAGTTAACTTCTGGTTAGGCTTCCCAGTTTCTATGTTGATGATTATCGGTATTTTGTCTACGATACCGAAGGATATGTATGAGGCAGCCGATATTGATGGAGCGACTGCTTTCCAAAAGATGCGATGGATTACCTTCCCCGCTGTAATGCAGTCCATGGCACCGCTCTTAATTATGCAGTTTGTTGGAAATATCAATAATTTCAATATTATCTACCTATTAACTAACGGAGAACCGTCTAATGCAGAGTATAAGTTTGCAGGGCATACAGATATTTTAATTACTTGGTTATACAAGTTGTCCCTAGACCAAGGGCAATATAACTTTGCTTCGGTAATCGGAATCTTCATCTTTATTATTCTCGCAGTATTTGCAATTTGGAACTTACGCCGTACGAAAGCATTTAAAGAGGAGGAAGCATAATGAGTCGGAAAAAAACAAAGAACTCTATCCGTTTGGTACTCAGTTATACCGTGCTTGTAGTAATTGCTATTCTTTGTTGTTATCCAGCGTTATGGGTGGTGATGTCTTCCCTTCGCCCGGGAGGTGCTCTTTATAGTGAAACATTGATTCCGAAGACTTTGACATTTGTTCATTATGCAGAATTATTTTCAAAATATCCGTTCGGTCAGTGGTATATGAATACATTAAAGATTGCAGTGATCAGTACAATCATTGGTACGACTCTTGTCATGCTGACGGGCTATGTGTTCTCGAAGTTCCGATTCTCGGGACGTAAAAACTTGATGAGCGGTTTGCTTGTGCTTGGCTTATTCCCTGGCTTTATGAGTATGATTGCCGTGTATATTTTGTTAAATCAAATGAACCTGTTAAATACACATTTTGCCATCATTTTAGTATCGGCAGCAGGAGCTCCGCTTGGCTTCCTATACGTAAAAAGCTACTTTGATACAGTTCCGACTAGCTTGGTTGAAGCGGCAAGAATTGACGGTGCATCCAATTTGAGTATTTTGTTTCGAATCATTTTGCCAATGTCAACACCGCTAATTGTATTTACGTCGTTAACGATTTTTACCGGAGTATTTACAGATTTTATTTTCGCAAAGCTAGTACTGCGATCTCCTGAGAAGCTCACTCTTGCGGTCGGTTTGTTCGACATGATTAACAACAAGTTTGCGACTGAGTTTACTGTGTTTGCAGCAGGTTGTGTCATGATTGCTCTCCCGATTACAATTTTGTTTATGATCATGCAGCGTTACTTAGTAGAAGGTTTAACAGCTGGTGCTGAAAAGGGATAAGAAGGTTAATTGACAGATTCATAGATAACCAAAGCAAAGAAGAAGGAAATCAAGCCGTCCCGCACCCTGTTGCGGGGCGGTTTGATGTGAGGTATGTGAAAAAAACAGAAGAAGGAGTCGGGTATATTGAAAAAAACATGGAAAGATTGACTGAAGAATATCTGAATGTGAGAAGAAAATCGGATAGTAAGTCATTTCACTTATCAAAGGAGGAGTAATTTTGATTACTCGTGAAGCGATATATCACCGTCCAAAAAACAACTTTGCATATGCTTATGATACAAAAACATTGCACGTTCGTCTGCGTACAAAGAAAAATGATATAGAGAACGTAACTCTCATTCATGGTGATCCGTATATCTGGAAGGAAGGTGTTTGGCAATACGAAACAAGCACGATGAATAAAATAGCAACTACAGAGTTGTTCGATTATTGGTTTGTTGCGATTCAACCGGATTTTCGCCGTTTGCGTTACGGCTTTGAAGTAAAAAGCAACGAAGAAATAATTGTTTATACAGAAAAAGGATTCTTTGATGAAATTATTACTAAGGATAATGCTCCTTATTTTTGCTTCCCGTATTTAAATGCAGAAGATGTATTCAATCCACCTGCTTGGGTGCGCGACACAGTGTGGTATCAAATTTTCCCAGAGCGCTTCGGCAGCGGTGACCCTTCCATCAATCCTAAAAGTGCATTGCCATGGGGTAGCGAGGAGCCGACACCGACAAACTTCTTCGGCGGTGACTTTGAAGGCGTCATTCAAAACATTGATTATCTTGTGCAATTAGGCATCACAGGCATCTACTTCACACCGATTTTCAAAGCAACGACAAACCATAAGTACGACACGGTGGACTATATGGAAATCGACCCGCAATTCGGCGACAAGGAAACATTTAAACGTCTTGTACAAGTTTGTCATGAAAATGGAATAAAGGTGATGCTGGACGCCGTATTCAACCATAGCGGTTTCTATTTTGCACAATTTCAGGACGTATTAGAAAGAGGTGAATCATCTAAATACAAAGACTGGTTCTACATTTGGGACTTTCCAGTACAAACAGAACCTGTACCTAACTACGATACATTCGCATTTACTCATATGATGCCTAAACTAAATACCTCTCATCCAGAAGTGCGGGAATATTTATTAGAGGTAGGCCGCTACTGGGTACGAGAGTTTGACATTGACGGCTGGCGCTTAGACGTAGCAAACGAAGTAGGGCATGATTTCTGGCGTGCATTCCGTAAAGAAGTGAAGGCTATTAAGTCAGATGTGTATATTCTCGGTGAAATTTGGCACGATTCCATGCCGTGGCTGCAAGGTGATCAATTCGATGCAGTGATGAACTACCCGTATTCAAACGCAGCTATTCAATTCTTTGCTCAAGATACAATTCAAGCAGAAGAATTCGCAAACAAGACAACGGAGGCACTTCTTATGTATCCAGAAAACGCAACAGAAGTAGCCTTCAATTTATTAGGGAGTCATGATACACCACGTATTTTAACGGTGTGCAAGGATAATAAGGAAAAGGTAAAGCAACTATTTACTTTCCTGTTTTCGTCTCCGGGCACACCTTGTATTTACTATGGAGATGAAATTAGTATGTCAGGGGAAATGGACCCCGGCTGCCGTAAGTGTATGATTTGGGATGAGGAAGAGCAAGACAAAGATATGTTTCATTTTGTTGCTCAATTAATTCGTTTACGCAAAGAAAACTCCGCATTCAGCAACTACGGTACATTTCAATTTGTTACGGCAAGCAATGAAACGAACCATGTCATGTATACAAAAACATTTGAAGAGCAGACAGTGCTATTTGTATTCAATAACTCTGATAAAGAAATTACAGTGGATGTACCGTTTAACTTAAAAGGCAAAAAGATTACGAACTTACTGACAGGTGAAGAGGTTTCATATGGAGTGGAACATGTGGATTTAGTCCTTGCAGCTCATGGATTTGTCGTATTGGAATTTTAATGCCGATAGAGTAGGAATGTAAATTAGCAAGTATTGAAGATACTTGCAAATTTATGGTGGGAGAAGGAGGATGATGATGGGCGACAGATGGTTAGTAGGTGTTGATGTAGGCGGTACCTCGATTAAAATGGCGTTTATCAACTTGATGGGTGATATTATCTACAGTTGGGAAATAGGCACGGATAAAAGAAAAAGAGGTCGCTATATTCCCGTAGATATTGCAAGATCAATTGATAAAAAGTTGAATGAATTAAATCAAACAAAAAGCAAGTTGATTGGTATTGGTATCGGAGCGCCGGGCCCTGTTAACGAACAAGATGGTTCTATTGAGATTGCAATTAACTTGGGGTGGGAGAACTTCCCGTTACAAAACATCCTTGAGCGGGAAACGTCTTTACCTGTTGTGGTAGACAATGATGCAAATATTGCAGCAATCGGGGAAATGTGGAAAGGTGCCGGCAAAGGCGCAAAAAACTTAATATGTGTAACACTAGGAACTGGTGTTGGTGGCGGGATTATCGTCAACGGTGAGATTGTGCGCGGTGCAAATGGAGCAGGTGGTGAAATCGGCCATATTACATCTGTTCCTAAAGACGGCTCACCTTGTAATTGCGGAAAAACGGGATGCTTAGAAACAGTAGCATCAGCAACCGGAATTACCCGTCTAGCATTAGAGGAACTAGCTTCTGCTAATAGGATTAGTAAATTAAGAGATCACTATGATACACATCAAACAGTAACATCTAAATTAGTTTTTGATGCAGTAAAAGAAGGAGATGAAATAGCGAAACAAGTCATTGATCAAGTTACGTTTTATTTAGGAGTAGCTATAGCAAATTTAGCGAATGGCTTGAATCCTGAAAAAATTGTAATTGGCGGTGGTGTTTCGAAAGCTGGTCACGCGTTACTGACACCTTTGAAAGAACAGTTTTCTCAATTCGCTTTTCCAAGGGTAGCCCAGGGAGCGGAGTTAGTTATCGCAACATTAGGCAATGATGCGGGTGTAGTTGGTGGTGCCTGGCTAGCGAAGGAAAAACTAATGAACGAGTTACAAGTATTGAACTTATAAGCAAAGAACATTGTCATATCAGCGGGAACGTTCCTAGAAATAAGTGGAGGTATGTTATGCGTAAAACAAAAATTGTATGTACGATTGGTCCAGCAAGTGAAAGTATTGAGAAATTAATCCAATTAAGGGAAAGGTTTAAATCATGGGACAATCGAAAGATGAAAAAAAATTGACTTTATTCGCTCTTACTTGGCCAATTTTCATCGAACTCCTTTTGCACATGGTAATGGGGAATGCAGATACACTCATGCTAAGCCAATATAATGATAACGCCGTAGCGGCTGTTGGTGTGTCAAATCAGATTCTCCAGCTTGTCATTGTTATGTTTGGCTTTGTTGCGACGGGAACAGCTATTATCGTCGCGCAACATTTAGGGGGAAAGCAAAATAAAACAGCAGCTGAAATTGTTGTGGTCTCAATTGGGGTTAATTTTATCTTTAGTGTGATCCTAAGTGGAGCTTTATTGCTATTTGGCGAATTGTTCTTAAAAGCAATGAAGCTTCCAGCTGAATTGATGGATAATGCTTTAGTATACTTGCAGATTGTTGGCGGTTTTTCTTTTATGCAGGCTTTGTCGATGACGATTGGAGCAAGCCTAAAAAGCTATAGTTTTACCAAGGATGCCATGTATGTAACAATTGGTATTAACGTATTGCATATAATCGGAAACTATCTATTGATATTCGGCATCATGGGATTTCCTGAATTGGGTGTGAAAGGTGCTGCAATTTCTACCGTTGTGAGTCGTTTAGTAGGTCTCATCATCATTTTTATATTATTAATAAAGCGAATTCCTCAAGGGCTTCCATTCAAACAAATACGTACATTGACTAAGGAACATACATCAAAACTACTTAAAATTGGTGTTCCTACGGCCGGAGAGCATATTGCTTACAACACATCACAAATGATGCTTACTGTTTTTGTTACAACTTTAGGTACAACAGCAATTACAATAAAAGTGTATACTCAAAATTTAATGATGTTTCTGCTTTTGTTTGGAGTTGCAATCGGACAAGGTACGCAAATTTTAATCAGTTATCTTGTCGGTGCAGGTAAACAGGAGAAAGCATATGCTCGCTGTTTAAAAAGCTTACGAAGTGCCATGGTTGTCTCGACCGTCATGGCCATCATATTTTCTGTGTTTTCAAGAGAATTGCTTGGCATTTTTACTGAAAATCCAGAAATCATTAGTTTAGGGAGCACTCTAATTTTATTAACCATTATTTTAGAACCGGGACGCTCATTCAATCTCGTTGTGATTAATGCGCTGCGTGCTGCAGGAGATGTTAAATTCCCTGTTTATATGGGAATTCTTTCGATGTGGGGGGTGGCAGTACCAACCGCTTATCTATT
This sequence comes from Bacillus sp. OTU530, assembly GCF_038440375.1. Classification (NCBI taxonomy): domain Bacteria; kingdom Bacillati; phylum Bacillota; class Bacilli; order Caryophanales; family Bacillaceae; genus Bacillus; species Bacillus sp. OTU530. The sequence continues at coordinate 85,069 of NZ_JASATP010000010.1, read as the reverse complement.
AACAATTCATTTCAATATGGGGCTTATCGGAATTTGGATTGCTTTCATTGTAGACGAGTGGTTACGAGGGATCCTCATGCTGTGGAGATGGCGTTCAAGGGTATGGGTAAATATGAGGTTTATAGGTTCTAGTTCTAGTGCGAAGGTAACTCATTGAGTTACCTATTTAACAACAGGAAACGATGGAAGACACTTTAGTGAACACTACATCGTTTTTCTTTTTGTAATTTAACAATTCAAATGCCCGGTTGAGTAAAGTTAGAAGCTAATAAGAGGAAATATGTAAACTGTTTTTGTAGAAAAGAGAGATATATACCTATTTGTTAATTTTTATATATGTACGGTTGAGCGATTGTTTAGTGCTGAGATATAAAAAACAGCTAAAGAATCGTCTTTAGCTGTTAACTCAATGAATTTCTATGAAGTACATAAAAGGTATGTTGGTAGATATTTCTTTCATCTACCTGTCCTTCCTTTTCAGAAACGGTCGTCCACTCTGCTTTGTTGAAAGAGGGGAAATACGTATCTCCGTCAAATGTATGGTGAATTTGTGTTATGTACATTTTATGAACGTAAGGAAGAAACAGTTGATAAATTTCTGTTCCACCAAATATAAAAATCTCCCTAGGATCATCTTTGAATTCTGAAATTACTTCTTCCAAAGAGTGGTTTACTTGGCAACCATCTATCTGTAAATTCTTATCTCTCGTTAATACTACGTTTAAACGGTTAGGTAAAGGCTTTCCGATAGATTCAAAGTTTTTTCTGCCTAGAATAATAACATTATTAGTTGTTAATTCCTTAACTCGTTTTAAATCGTTAGGCAAATGCCAAGGTAAATTATTGTCTTTTCCTATAACTCCATTTTGATCCATTGCAACAATTAATGAAAACATATGTCATGGCCCCTTTCTAGATTATAAGCTGTACTTGTTGTAGTGGGATTTGTTGATTGTATTTTTATCCAATGATTCTTAGAAAATCTATTGAATATACGTTGAAGATGCTCCCTGTATCTTATCACATGCTACTAAAATGGTATACGTATTAATAAGGGAATGTTAATCGTTCGGAGGCTTGGATTTGGGGGAATAGGGCCAGTAAATAGAATGACTTAATTTAATTAAATTGTACTGTCTGGAGAATAATATTAGATGGTGTTAATATGTGTAACAAGAAACATGAGTTGATTTTATTGGAAAGAGTAAAAGTGCTCTTTATGGTTAGAAATGTTAATTCTTTGATTCTGCTTTACATACTTTAAAACTTATATTTAAGGGAGGAAATTTAGTATGCTTTCCGGTCTTGTCGCAATGGACAAAAATAGATTAATCGGTAAAGATAATGATTTACCTTGGCGGCTTCCTGCAGATTTGGCGTATTTTAAAAAGGTAACAATGGGGCATCCAATTATCATGGGGCGAAAGACATTTGAAGCGATAGGAAAGCCGCTTCCAGGAAGAAGAAACATCATCGTGACAAGAAATGAGCAATATAAGCAGCCAGGCTGTGAGGTGTTGTCTTCTATTGAGGACATCTATAAAGTGGGCGATGGTATTGAAGAAGTATTTGTCATTGGGGGGGCAGAAATTTTCAAAGAGGTGCTGCCGATGATGGACCGGCTATATGTTACATATATTGATGAGGAATTTGAAGGAGACACCTATTTTCCAAATATAAATGATAATGAGTGGAGAATTATTTCGGAGGAACCAGGAATAACAGATGAAAAAAATCCTTATCACTACCGCTTTGTTGTGTATGAAAGGCAATAATGGCTGGGAGCAATGTGATTTGGTGGAGGTCTGCTCATAAGGTGGACCTCTATCTATGCAGAAGTGCTCTAGTTTCCGTGAAAAAGACTAAGCAAAAACCTGCAGGAAAGACATTTTTTTCTTTACACTTTAAGAAAGTATAAATTTCTAGCTGGAAGACAATTCGACGTAGTGAGAAATTTTAGGAATACAGTATAAGTAGGGCTACGCCTCTGTCCTCGCCCAAAGGCAGGGCTCGCCAATCGGCGAGTTTTCTTTAAACCGTTTTTACCTTCTCTCTTCTCTCATTTTCTGTTTCTCTTCTTCTTTTTCTTCTGCTCGTCCTGTATAATGGATACGAATGTATTTTAGATGGGGGTCTTTTATGATTCGTACTATTTTTTCTGCTGTATATATTTTCATTCTTGTTCTTCGGACCGCGCCAAGATTACTTCCCATGCAAAAGCTGGCAGAAACGATTCCGCCTGAAGAAAAGGATCGGCTTGTACATAAAACGCCTGACTGGTTTGGTAAGCGGATGGTGCGTGTCACTGGTTCTAAAGTGGAAGTAAAAGGCTTAGAGCATATACCGCAAGACCGAGCTGTTCTTGTGGTTGCCAATCATCAAAGCAACTTTGATATCCCTGTATTAATGGGATATTTAACCAAGCCAATCGGCTTTATTTCGAAGGTAGAAATGAAGAAGATTCCGATTGCAGCACACTGGATGGAACTCATGAATAGTGTATTTATGGATCGAAGCGATCGACGTCAATCACTGCAGGCAATTAAAGATGGTATCGAGACTTTAAAAGCAGGTCATTCACTTGTTGTGTTTCCAGAGGGTACTCGCAGCAAAAGTGGTGAAATGGGAGAGTTTAAAACAGGCAGTTTTCATCTTGCAACAAAGTCTGGTGTTCCGATTTTACCAGTTACGATTGAGGGAACGCATAATATTTTAGAGGGAAATGGGAATAGAATTCGTCCTTCTCGTGTTACACTTACGATTTCTGAGCCGATTTATGAGGAAGAGTACCGCGATATGGATTTAAAAGAACTTGCTCGTTATACACAAAATATTATTCAATCTAAATTATCGTAAAAAAAGCGGGCCTTGAGAGCTACACATCATCCTGAAAAGTTATGCTTTCTTACAGTGTAAAAAACGAAGCTGTCTCCAAAAGATTACGTGTAGCAATCTTTTGGAGACAGCTTTCTCTTTTTTTACTTATTTTCTTGCTCAAGTAACATTCGGATTCCAGTCACAATCAATTGGTGATCTTCCTCCTGAGATAGCCCAGACACTGTGATTGTACCAATCACCCCGACATGTTTAATCGTCAGTGGAAAGGATCCGCCATGAACAGCATATTCCTCTGGATTAACAGAATACGTTTCAAAGTATGAGCGATTTTTAGACTCATTATAAAGCCTCATGAAATAGGAGCTATGATAATGCCTTTCGACAACTCTAGATTTTCGTTTGATCCAATGCTCTTGATCAGGGCTTGTTCCGTTCATCGCATGATAAAAAAGCTGTTGTCCTCCTCTTGTAATAGCAACTGCGATACTCTTTCCTTCTTTTTTAGCTAATTCGATAATGAATAACCCTAACTGTAAAGCTGTATCATTAGTAAATGTCGTGAACTGCAATTCTTTTTCTTGAGCTTGGATCAGTGCTAATTTGTTTTCGATTGAATGAATCTCCATTTTTTCTCCTTACTTGTCAATGAAGACAGCTTGTTTTTCGGCGCTGCTCTTAAGTGCGGCATGAATCATTTGAATGGTTTGTAAACCTTCCTCTGCACGAACTGGGCAAGGCTGTCCGTAACGAATATGTTCAAATACTTGTTTATAATAGGATGTGTAGGAACCAGGCAGCGTTTTCACTTTGGTTACGACCTCTTGCTCATCCTCGTGGAGTATTAATGTACCATAACATTCAGGATTGTCCTCGCCCCAATCATCAGCTGTTGGAATTTTCCCCGCTTTTAATGCATCTTCTTGTCCGTCAATTCCGTATTTAATAAAGCTGCCTTTGCTGCCATGTAATGTAAACTTTGGTCCTTGGCCTGCGACAATTGAACCGCAGTGTAAAATAACCCGTAGTTTGCCATAACCCATAATGATGTGGAAGTAATCATCTGTTTTTGCGCCGTCCCTTTGTGCAACTACGTCAGCTAGTACAAATTGCGGTTTGCCAAATAGGTGCAGCGCTTGATCAATTAAGTGGGAACCTAAGTCATACAGTATCCCAGCCCCTTTGACTGCTTGCTCTCTCCAGCGATCTTGTACGTGAGGGCGGAAGCGATCAAAGTGAGCCTCGTACGTATTAACCTTTCCGAGCGTATCCTCTGCAATTAAACGTTTAATGGTTAAGAAGTCATTATCCCATCGTCGGTTCTGATATACACTTAACATAAGCTGCTGTTCGTTTGCTAATTGAATCAGCTCTTCCGCTTCTTCGGGATCTATGACCATTGGTTTTTCAATGACAACATGTTTCCCAGCTAGTAAGCTTTGTTTCGCCATTTCATAATGAAGCGTATTTGGTGTTGTAATGATAACTAGTTCGATAGTCTCGTCTTTTAGCACATCTTCTATCGTTTCAACGACCTGTACGGCTCCTAAAGTTTGCGCAACCTTTTGAGGATTCCGGGACATAACTTTGACGATCTCATATTCCGTTAATGCTTGCAGAAGAGGGGCATGAAAGGTCTCTCCAGAGAAGCCGTATCCGATTAAGCCGACTCTCATTGTATTCATTGGTAATCACTCCTCATGTTTTTGTTTGTTACAATTAATTCGATATTATAATTGTGCAGCTGCTGCTCTATTTCTGGAGGAGGAACTCGATCCGTTATGATAATATCAATCTCTTCTAGTCCGCATACCTTATGCAGAAACGTTTTTTGAAATTTTGTAGATTCAGTAAGCACTATTACCCGTTGGGACGCCCGGATCATGCCTTTTTTTACATAGGCTTCGCTTTCGTCAGGGGCGGTGAGACCGCCTGTTCCGAGGCCGCATGCTCCAATAAATAATGTATGAGCTTGATATTTTGCCAGCTCTTCAACGGTGTGCAAACCAATAAAATTCCGATGATAGGGATTGAATTTTCCTCCGACCATATAAACGGTAATGTCGGGACGATCGCTTAAGCTTGTAACAATATCGATTGAATTAGTAATAGCTGTTATATCCTTGCCTCTCATATAACGGGCAGCAAGCTCTACAGTGGTGGAGGTATCGAAGAGGATAGTATCTCCATCATGAATCAATGAACAAGCTGTTTGGGCAATATGTTCTTTTTCTTGAGAGATATTTCTCTCCTGATAACGAGGTACGTGAGAATGTTTTGAGGAGAGAATAGCACCTCTTTTTACTCTTACAATATCCCCATCCTCCTCAAGTTTCACTAAGTCCCTTCTTGCGGTATCACGCGAGACCTGAAATTTCTCCATAATGTCCTCAAGGCTAATTTCATTATGGGTATGAAGCAATTCTTTAATCTGTTCGATGCGTTTTTTCTGGGACATGTATTCACCTCTATTTTCCAATAGATAACATTGTATTAAAGGTAAGCTTTTTTTAAGTAATAATCAAGTAAAAAACTTATATTTTATAATATTTTAAGTTTTTTGCTTGGTTTTGAATTGGAAGAGACTTGAGGAAGAAGACGAAGTCAACATGAAAAACCCACAGAGAATATCTTCGTTGCTCTGTGGGTTCACTTTATAATAAAAGAGTTTTTAGACAGAAGTATTTTTTATAACAAGTACAACAAAACAGAAAAAAAGTGCATCGTCGTGCCAGCAATAACAAATACGTGCCAAATGGCATGATGAAATTTAAAGCCGCGCCAAACATAAAATATGGCGCCTACCGTATATAAAATGCCTCCAATCACAAGCAGAACCACTCCGTTATGCGGAACACCCTGCACGAGGGGCTTCCAGGCAAAGACAATAAGCCATCCCATTATTACATATAGTAAAGTGGAAATGTGAAGGAATTTCTTTACAAAAAAAGATTTGAAAACCGTTCCAGCAACAGCAAGTCCCCAGACAATCCCGAATAATGTCCAGCCGAGCCATCCCTTTACTGCGATGAATAAAAATGGTGTGTATGTGCCAGCAATGAAAAAATAAATGGAGGAGTGGTCAAGTATTTCGAATACATCCTTCGCTTTTCCATGTGGAAGAGCATGGACGAGTGTAGACGATAAGTATAAAATAACCATGGTGCTTCCGAATAAGGTGAAGCTTACAACATGCCAGGCTGTACCGTGCAAGGCGGAGAATACAATGAGCAAGACGAGGGCTGCGATGCTTAGCAGCGCCCCAATTCCATGGGTAATTGAATTTGCAATTTCCTCTCCTTTAGAAAATGTGTGTGTAGTTGCCATCTGTATCCTTCCTTTCGAACGCGAGGCTGGGAATGAGTAGATGTAGTGTTTTTTTGCCTCGTTCTTGAAAAAACATTAATTCTACCATATCATATATCAAGCAAATGGAAAACTGCCATACGTCCGATTTCAAAATCATTTGTTTTCCGTGAGACATATTGCTGCAGAAGGAAGAGTGGTCATTGTGTTAACATTGCTTCAAAACGGCGAAGTATACGCTCCACATTATATAGGAAGAAAAGATATTTTGCTTGTCGGTAGCAAAATTGGGTATATACAGGATAGGATTGAAGTTCCCGCTAACTTTGTGGATGTGCGGGTAATAGATGCTTCAGATACATATATTGTTCCTGGATTTATTGATCCGCATGTTCATATTATCGGCGGCGGAGGTGAAGGCGGTTTTAAGACGCGCACACCGGAGCTGCAGTTAACGGATGCAACGACTTCGGGTGTTACAACGATAGTTGGGTTGCTCGGTACAGACGGAACAACAAGACGGATGGAAAGCTTGCTGGCAAAGGCACGTGCACTTGAGGAGGAAGGCATTACTTGCTATATTCATACCGGCTCGTATCACCTGCCCGTGCAAACGCTAACGAATCGTATTCAGGATGATATTATTTTAATTGATAAAATTATTGGGATTGGGGAGATTGCAATTTCAGATCATCGTTCTTCACAACCTACATTTGAAGAGCTGGCAAAGGTAGCGGCAGCAGCGAGAAATGGCGGCATTTTATCAGGTAAGGCCGGCGTAGTGGAGGTTCATGTTGGGGATGGCATGGCGCAGCTGCGGTTGCTCGAAGAGATTGTCGATCAAACAGATATTCCAATCCGGCAGTTTCATCCAACTCATATAAATCGTAATGCTGAGTTATTTGAAGCGGGAATTCACTATGCAAAGAAAGGCGGTTATGTGGATTTTACAACGAGTACCATTCCGCGGTTTTTGGAGGAAGGGGAAGTGAAATGCTCGCGTGGTCTGCGAATGATGTTAGAGAGAGGTGTGCCGATTGGCTGCATTACATTTTCTTCGGACGGACAAGCAAGCTTGCCTGCGTTTAGTAGTGATGGAGAATTTCTTGGGCTGCAGGTGGGAAGTGTCTCTTCCCTTTTCCAAGAAGTGCGTGATGCAGTGTTACAGGAAGGGGTTTCCCTTGAAACAGCATTGCAGGTTATTACTTCTAACACATCCCATGTGTTAAGGCTACCGGATAAAGGGTATGTAAAGGAAGGAAAGGATGCTGACATTGTGCTGCTCGACAAACACACGCTGCAAATTGACTCCGTCTTTGCGAGGGGGAGATTGATGGTAGAGGGAGGTACTCCTGTTGTGAAAGGAACGTTTGAACGCTAATGGTAAATTTAGCACATATTTGTGTCAAAGCAATGCTTGTCATTGACGGTTCTCCCTTTTTTTGTCACAATATAAGTAGCAGTAGCATGCCATGCTAAGGGGGATAAAATATGCCGAATATTGGATTTCCAGGATTGATTTTAATTTTACTTATTGCTCTTGTTGTATTTGGTCCGAAAAAGCTTCCGGAGATTGGGCGCGCATTCGGTGAAACGTTAAAGGAGTTTAAGAAATCGACAAAGGATTTGCGTGATGATGTGCTAGATGGGGACAGCAAAGACAAAAAATAAAAGCTATATAAAAGATGTAAGGTGACAATTCTCTTGCATCTTTTTTACACGGTAGGAAAGTATAAATTTCCAGCTAGAAGTGAATTCGGCGTAGTCGGAAATTTTAGGAATACAGTATAAGCAGGGCTACGCCTCTGTTTTCGCCCAAAAGCAGGGCTCGCCAGTCGGCGAGTTTTCTTTATATGAGCCAGGGAATGGGAAATGTGGTGAAAGAATGAACGATCAAGAGATGAGCGTGGTAGACCATTTAAGTGAACTGCGCAAGCGTATTATCATTACAATGATATTCTTTTTTATCTTTTTAACGGTCGGCTTTATGTATACAAAGGAGATTTATACGTTCATTGTCAAGGATTTGCCGATGAAGCTTACCGTGCTCGGACCTAGTGATATTTTATGGATTTATTTTATCATTGCCAGCGTTTTCTCTATTGTATGTACAATTCCTTTTGCAGCTTTGCAACTTTGGCTGTTCGTGAAGCCTGCATTATCTCCGAATGAGCGGCGGGCGACGCTTTTATATGTGCCCGCATTATTTTTATTATTTGCAGGTGGACTTTGCTTTGGGTATTTTGTTATTTTACCGTTTGTGCTGCAGTTCTTGGTGAATCTTGGAAAAGAAATGTTTCAATCAATGTTTACAACAGAAAAGTATTTTGAATTTGTTTTAAATATGACACTGCCGTTTGCGGTTCTGTTCGAATTGCCGGTTATTGCCATGTTTTTAACAAGCATTGGTTTATTAAATCCGATTGCCCTTCAAAAGGTGAGGAAGTATGCTTATTTTGTTTTAATAGTGATTGCGGTTAGTATTACACCGCCGGATTTTGTTTCAGATTTCTCTGTAGCGATCCCGTTGTTATTTATTTATGAAATCAGTATCTCTGTCTCTAAGTTTGTATACAAACGCAGGTTAAAGCGAGAGATGGAACACCCGGGAGAAAGTGTCTCATATGAGTAGGCACTTTTTTCCTTTTTTGGTTATAATATTTATGAAAGCGTATACAATAAAAAGAAAGAAGTTGCATAAAAATTTAAAGAAAATTCATGATTTTCCTGAAATTTAGACAAACTTTTTAGATCTATTCATTTATACTAAAAATAAATTCCAAAAGAAGGATTGATATTTGTGATAACAAAAAGCTTTTATTTCACTCATTCGTCTGGAAATTGCATCAAGATTGTTGATATCCCCGTGCTAGAAGTCCAACATCCTTTAACATTCCAAATGCAGTCACGTCTTCAATTATTGGTCTCCAAAATTCAAAAGCATAGTAGTCCGAGATTTTCTTACTCATTCCGGGAATATTTACGTAATTGTCTCCCTTGGACTGATTACTCCAAAGTATATGAGATTAATTCGCTCGAAAAAAATGCATAGCAGCAAGTGTAAAAAGAGCGGGGGCAGCATCCGCTTTTTTTCGCACCATTGCAGAGATAGAAAATTGGGCTACTGAAGGAAATAAGATATAGTAAGTGTTAGTAAAGCAGCGCAGCTGATGCAAAGGCGTGTTTGTACATAATTCATGATAAAACCTCCTAAACGTCTTTATATATAGAATGTTCAGGAGGTTTTATCTGTTATACATAATAGTAGCTTTTTTCTTATATTTTACTTGAGGCAATTACATAAGTTTGTCTGTTTCGTGAATAAAATGGGTGATACCGTTTTTCTTTTCACGTCCTTTTGTTACAATAAAAAGGATGGTATGGAAAGGGGCTTATGTATGATAAAAATAACTCACATGAGATTTGCAGCCATAATATTTCTTTGTTTGATGATACTGGCTGGCTGTAGTACAGGATCGAAAATCCCTAAGGCGTTAAATTGGGATATTGCAGATTTTCAATACATAAATCAAAATGGGGAGTCCTATGGTTTAAAAGATTTAAAAGGGAAGGTATGGGTTGCTGATTTTATGTTTACGAATTGTACGACGGTCTGTCCACCGATGACTGCCAATATGGCGCGTCTGCAAAAAATGGCGAAGGAAGAAAAGTTGGACGTGCAATTTGTTTCTTTTAGCGTTGATCCGACTGTAGACAAACCTGATGTTTTGAAGACATACATACAAAAATATACAACAGATACAAACAATTGGGCACTTTTGACAGGTTATTCACAAGAAGAGATCGAACAGTTTGCAAAGGAAAGTTTTCAAACGCTTGTCGATAAGCCAGATTCAACAGATCAAGTTGTACATGGCACGTCTTTTTATTTGGTTGATCAAAATGGAAAGGTTATGAAGAAATATAGCGGTGTATCGAATACCCCGTATGAGGATATCATTCGGGATATAAAAAGATTGTTACGATAAGTTATCGTATGCGTTAAGTAGAAATTTATAATGTATGTAAGAAAATATAACAAAAAGATTGACTGAAGAGGCCTTTTTTATAGAAGGGCCTCTCTTTTTTTAGCGAAGAAGCGAAAAAAGACGAATGTTTAGCAAAGTGAAACTTATAATGTTATCGCTTTCAATCAGAAATAGCAGAAAATTTACCAAAATATAGTTGTACTTACCAAAAAAATATGTATAATGAAAATATCGAAAATGTTACATAATCTAACATTTTATGTTAGATTTTATTACAGGAGGTGTTTGTGAAAAAAGAAAGACTTTCTCATTGCCGTGAGAAAGTCTTTCCAGAACCAGCATAAATTGTCGAGTTCTATGCTTGGTTCTGATTATATCATATGTAATTAGAATCTGATAAGGGGTGTTTGTATGGGATTTGGGAAGTTGTTTCAAAAAGGATGGTCAAAGAAAATAGTTGTTGCAGCAGCAACAGCAGCAACTTTCGCGCTGAGCGGATGTGCTGCATCTACAGCAGTTGATCAAGAAGAGAAAAAAGAAACGAGTACAGGAGATACAGTAAAAGTTGGTGTGCTTCATTCATTGAGTGGAACAATGGCGCTTAGTGAGGTATCCTTGCGCGATGCAGAGCTTATGGCTATTAAAGAAATTAATGACGCAGGCGGTGTACTTGGTAAAAAGATTGAGCCTGTTGTTGAAGATGGAGCTTCTGACTGGCCGACATTTGCTGAAAAGGCGAAGAAGTTGTTGCAAAAGGATCAAGTAGCCACCATTTTTGGGGGATGGACATCTGCGAGCCGTAAGGCGATGCTGCCGGTAGTAGAACAAAACAAAGGTTTGCTTTGGTATCCCGTGCAATATGAAGGTATGGAATCTTCCCCGAATATTTTCTATACAGGTGCAACAACAAATCAACAAATTGTACCAGCTGTATCGTGGCTTTTGCAGAATAAAGGAAAGAAGTTTTTCTTAATTGGCTCTGATTACGTATTTCCGCGCACTGCCAATAAAATTATTAAAGCGCAGTTAAAGGCAGAGGGAGGAACGTTATTAGGGGAAGAATATACGCCGCTAGGTCATACAGATTACGGCACACTAATTAGTAAAATTAAAGAAGCAAAGCCGGATGTTATTTTTAATACATTAAATGGTGATAGCAACGTTGCTTTCTTTAAACAATTAAAGGATGCAGGACTTACATCTAAAGATGTAACGGTAATGTCGGTAAGTATTGCGGAAGAAGAAATCCGTGGAATTGGTCCGGAGGTTTTGGAAGGTCATTTAGCTGTGTGGAACTATTTTCAAGCAACAGACACACCGGAAAACCAAAAGTTTGTAGACTCATATAAGAAGGCATACGGTCAAGAGCGTGTGACGGATGATCCGATTGAAGCTGCTTACTTTGCTGTATATTTATGGGCAGAAGCAGTGAAAAAAGCAGGGTCATTTGATGTGGAAAAGGTAAAGGCTGCTGCTGATGGTATTGAATTCAAAGCACCAGGCGGAACGGTTAAAATTGATGGCGCAACGCAGCATACTTGGAAAACTGTTCGTATCGGGGAAATTCAAAAAGATGGCCAATTTAAGGAGATTTGGAATTCTGGAAAGGCAATCCAGCCTGATCCATATTTAAAAGGCTATACGTGGGGCAAGAATTTGAACTAACCGAACAAGAGAATAAGGGAAAGGTAGTTTACGATTCCCTTATTCTTCTTTTTATGAACAGAAAAGGAGTGAATTATATGTCTGTTGTTATTACACAGCTTTTTAACGGGGTCAGTCTAGGTTCCATCATGTTGCTTATCGCTCTTGGTTTAGCGATTACCTTTGGATTGATGAATGTCATTAATATGGCACACGGTGAGCTTATTATGGTTGGCGCCTATATGACGTATGTCGTACAGCAAGTATTCACGAAGTACTTACCAATGGATTTATTTGATTACTATTACATAGTAGCTGTTCCTCTCGCTTTTTGTGTCTCGGCGCTTCTTGGAGTGATAATAGAGAAAACGCTGATTCGATATTTGTATAATCGCCCTCTAGACAGTCTACTAGCAACATGGGGTGTCAGTTTAATTTTACAGCAAGCGGCACGTTCTATTTTCGGGGCGCCTAACGTAGCTGTTACAGCCCCTTCGTGGTTAGATGGAGGTTTAGTGATTGCGGGGCTTGTTTTTCCATACAAGCGTTTATTTATCTTGTTTTTAGTGCTTGTTTGTATGACTGTCTTATACTTCTATTTGGATAAAACCGCTGCAGGAAGAAGAATGAAAGCTGTTACAATGAACCGGAGCATGGCATCTTGTCTTGGGGTTTCAACGAAAAAGGTAGATGCCTATGCATTCGCTCTCGGTTCTGGACTTGCGGGGATTGCGGGTTGTGCCCTCACCGTTCTAGGACCAATTGGATCTACAATTGGAACCTACTACATTGTGGACGCTTTTATGGTTGTAATTTTAGGCGGCATTGGCAAACTTGTTGGGACAATACTTGGGGCATTTGGAGTTGGAATGGTCGAAACGATTGTAGAGTATTCGACTGATGCATCTATGGCAAAAGTAATTGTTTTTGTACTTATCATTGCATTCTTACAATTTAGGCCGTCCGGACTCGTTAGTGTCCGTACCCGCTCACTGGATTAAGGAGGGAAACAAATGAAACATAAGTGGGGATATAGCTTGTTTTTTCTTATCTTATTATTGGGCCCCTTCTATTTAACAGAATTCAGGCTTGCGTTATTAGGGAAGTTCCTTTGCTTTGCAATGATTGCGCTTAGTATATGTCTGATTTGGGGGTATACAGGTATTCTCAGTCTTGGACATGGTGTGTATTTTGGACTGGGTGCTTACTGTATGGCTATGTATTTAAAATTAGAGGCTGTGAACGGGAAGCTCCCAGATTTTATGGAATGGAGCGGCTTGTCTGAACTGCCGTTATTTTGGAAGCCTTTTTCTAATCCGGTATTTGCAATTACAGCCGCTGTATTCATTCCAGCTTTGTTAGCTGCTTTTTTAGGATATCTAACATTTAAAAATAGAATCAAAGGTGTATATTTTTCTCTTATCAGTCAGGCGGTTGTGGTTGTAGCGGTAACTTTGTTTATTGCAAAACAGGACTTGACTGGTGGAACGAATGGTCTAACAAACTTCTCCACTGCATTTGGTTTTTCACTTTCCTCACCACTTGTACAAATTGCCTTGTACATCCTTACCGTCTTCGTACTAGCGTTAGCATTTTGGGTGTATTCGTTTATGACAAACAGCCGTTTTGGCCGTGTATTAATGGCAATCCGTGATGGGGAGAACCGAGTTCGTTTTCTTGGCTTTAATCCAACTGCTTACAAGGTATTTGTCTATAGCGCTTCAGCAGCGTTGGCTGGATTGGCTGGTGTTTTGTTTGTTCTGCAGGTTGGTCTTATCTCACCCGCGATGATGGGTATCATTCCTTCTATTGAAATGGTTCTCTGGGTAGCAGTCGGTGGCAGACATTCATTAATTGGAGCAATCATCGGAGCGATTATAACCAATAGCGCTAAAAGCTTTTTCAGTGAGACCTATCCAGATATTTGGCTAATTTTTCTCGGTCTTTTGTTTATCATCGTTGTTGTGTTTTTGCCAGAAGGAGTTGTGGGAGCATTTCAGTCGCTTAAGCAGCGTTTTATGAAGACAAAAGCAAAAGGAGGACAAAAGGATGCAGCCGATTCTATCGTGTCGTAATATTCTCGTGGATTTTTCTGGGTTCAAGGCCATTCAAGGAGTCGATTTAGAGGTTCAACCACAGGAGGTTCGTTTTTTAATTGGTCCGAATGGAGCAGGAAAAACAACAATGCTTGATGTGATTTGCGGAAAAACGAAGGTGAGATCTGGTGAGGTTTTGTTTCAGCAGACAAAGAAAATCACAAAATTACAGGAGCATGAAATTGTAAATCTCGGCATTACAAGGAAATTTCAGGCACCGTCTATTTTTTCAAAGCTTACAGTGTTTGAAAATTTAGAACTGTCTGTTAAACAGAGAAGAAATTTATGGTCAGTGCTTCGGGCGAAGTTGTCTGGTGAGGAGAAGGACAAGATTGTTTCCTTGCTTGAAAAAATTGGCCTGAAGGAACAGATGAGTGAAGCAGCCGGATCACTTGCGCACGGTCAAAAGCAATGGTTAGAGATTGGTATGCAACTTATGCAAGAGCCTCAGATTTTGCTTCTCGATGAACCGATTGCTGGTATGAGTGAGTCAGAGCGTTATAAAACAGGTGAGCTTATTCATGAAATTGCTGATACATGTTCTGTTCTTATCGTGGAGCATGATATGGAATTTGTGAAAAATTTTTCTAAAAAGGTAACGGTTATGCACGAAGGAAAGGTACTATGTGAAGGATCGATGGAGGAAATTCAACAAAATGAGCAAGTGGCTGAAGTGTATTTAGGAAGGAGGGGAAAAGCTTGCTGAAAGTAGCTTCGTTACAATCCGGATACGATGAGAGTATGGTGTTAGAGAATATTGATATGGAAGTACTCCCAGGATCTGTTGTTGCTGTTCTAGGCAGAAACGGTGTTGGAAAATCAACACTTATGAAAAGTATCATAGGATTGCTCCCGTTAGCTGCAGGTTCTATTATTTGGGAGAACAATCCTATTGAAAAGCTGCCTCCTGAGGAGCGGACGAAGAGAGGTATGGCTTATGTTCCACAGGGAAGAGAGATTTTTCCGACGCTTACAGTGGAAGAAAATCTGCTACTTGGACTTGAATCTCTTCCGAAACAGGAACGAAAAGGGATACCAGAGCACTTGTTTGAGATGTTTCCTGTTTTAAAGGAAATGCTCCACCGAAAAGGAGGGGATTTGAGTGGGGGCCAGCAGCAACAGCTTGCAATTGCCCGTGCATTGGCGGGCCAGCCAAGATTACTGCTTTTGGATGAACCGATGGAAGGTATTCAGCCCTCCATTGTCCAATTAATTCAACAGGTCATATCACAAATTGCCGCTTCGAAAACAGTAGGAATTGTGCTAGTAGAGCATAGTCTGGATGTAGCGTTCGAATGTGCGGATTATTACTATGTTGTTGACCATGGTAAGATTGTTGCGCATGGGGATATCGCTTCCGCACAGATGGATGAAGTGAAAAAGTATTTAGTCGTATAACGGGGAAGGGAAAGGGTGATTCACATGAAGCTGACAGCTCGTGAACAAGAGAAATTGTTAATTGTTGTAGCAGCAGATTTGGCAAGGCGTCGCCAGGCAAGAGGATTAAAACTCAATTACCCGGAAGCTGTCGCGATACTTACATACGAAATTTTAGAGGGAGCACGTGACGGGCAGTCGGTCACCGATCTTATGCGTTATGGCACAACCATTTTAACGAGAGATGATGTAATGGAAGGAATTCCTGAAATGATTTCAGATATTCAGGTAGAGGCGACATTTCCAGACGGGACGAAGCTTGTTACTGTTCATAGTCCAATTCGCTAGGAGGGGTTATTGTGATACCAGGAGAATACAGATTACAAGCAGAGCCGATAGTTTGTAATGCTGGCAAGAAGGGACAAACGGTGTCTGTGCTCAACCGGGGAGACCGTCCGGTGCAGGTCGGTTCACATTTTCACTTTTATGAGGTCAATGCAGCACTTTCCTTTGAGCGGGAAAAGGCGTATGGCATGCACTTAAACATTCCGGCAGGGACAGCTGTTCGCTTTGAGCCGGGGGATGCGAAGGAAGTAGAACTCGTTCCGTTTTCGGGCTCCCGCCATGTATATGGTTTAAATAACGGTGTGAACGGAGCGTTAGATAAGGGGGGAGAAGGATGAGCTTTCGTATGTCACGACAGCAATATGCGGATATGTTTGGTCCGACTACTGGGGACTGTATTCGTCTTGCGGATACGGAGTTGTTTATTGAGATTGAAAAGGATTATACCGTATATGGGGATGAAGTGAAGTTCGGAGGCGGAAAGGTGATCCGTGATGGAATGGGTCAGCATCCGCTTGCGGGGCGTGAAGCTGCCATGGATCTTGTACTTACAAATGCTGTTATTCTCGACTATACGGGCATTTATAAGGCGGATATTGGGATAAAGGATGGGAAAATCGCTTCTATCGGAAAGGCGGGCAATCCGTTATTGATGGATCATGTAGATATGATGATTGGGGCTTCCACTGAAATTATTGCTGCTGAAGGAATGATTGTAACTGCAGGTGGCATTGATGCTCATATTCATTTTATCTGTCCACAGCAAATTGATACTGCGCTTTCCTCTGGGATTACAACAATGATTGGCGGTGGAACGGGACCGGCCACGGGTACAAAAGCAACAACATGTACTCCAGGTGCATGGAATATATTTCGGATGCTTGAGGCGGCAGACGCATTTCCGATGAACATCGGCTTTTTAGGGAAAGGAAACGCCTCAGCTGAGGAGCCGCTTATTGAGCAAATCGAAGCGGGTGCGATCGGCTTAAAGCTCCATGAGGACTGGGGTACAACAGCGGCGGCAATTGATACCAGCTTGCGCGTGGCGGACAAGTATGATATTCAAGTGGCAATTCATACCGATACGCTCAATGAAGGCGGCTTTTTAGAAGACACTATTGCTGCAATTAATGGGCGTGTTATTCATACATACCATACGGAAGGAGCAGGAGGAGGCCATGCGCCTGATATTATGAAAGCTGCGAGCTTCCCGAATGTGCTGCCTTCCTCCACAAACCCGACTCGCCCGTATACCAAAAATACACTAGATGAACACTTAGACATGCTTATGGTCTGTCACCATCTGGATCCTGCTATCCCCGAGGATATTGCTTTTGCTGATTCACGCATTCGTAAGGAAACGATTGCTGCCGAAGATATTATGCACGATTTAGGCGTGTTTAGTATGATTAGCTCTGATTCGCAGGCAATGGGCCGCGTTGGGGAAGTAGTATCCCGTACGTGGCAAACAGCGGATAAAATGAAAAAGCAACGCGGGAAGTTAGCAGGGGATACCGGAAATGGAGATAATTTTCGGGCAAAGCGCTATGTTGCCAAATATACGATTAACCCAGCGTTAGTGCATGGAATTTCAGAGTATGTTGGCTCGGTGGAGGTTGGAAAGCTTGCTGATTTAGTGCTATGGGAGCCTGCTTTTTTTGGAGTGAAGCCTGAGCTAGTAGTAAAGGGAGGAATGATTGCCAGCAGCTTAATGGGAGATCCAAATGCTTCTATCCCAACGCCGCAGCCTGTTTTGTATCGGCCGATGTTTGCAGCCTTTGGCCAAGCACTGCATAAAACAGCAATTACATTCGTGTCGCAGGCAGCAATGCAAAGCGGCATCCCGGAAAAGCTTGGCTTGAAAAAAATGGTGCAACCTGTGCGCGGTGTGCGGACGCTGCAGAAGAAGGATATGATTCACAACGGTGAAATGCCTCATATTGAGGTAGATCCGCAAACATATGAAGTGAAGGTAGATGGAGAGTTAATTACATGCGAGCCTGCGGAGGTTGTGCCGATGGCTCAGCGATATTTCTTATTTTGAGGTGAGATGTATGATTATTGAACGCATTGTTGGAAACATCGAGACGGCGGAGAAGCTTGCTCCGCATAAGGAAAGGGTATACATGGAGAGCAGTGATCTTGTGAAACGGATTCAGCGTGTTACAACGGATCATGGAAAAGAGATTGGGATTCGCTTGAAGGATGCGAAGGATTTACAGGATGGCGACATTTTATATCAAGATGAAAAGAATATGATTGTTATTAGCGTACTCGCAGATGACTTGCTGGTCATCTCACCAACCTCGCTGCAGCAAATGGGAGAAATTGCGCACCAGCTGGGCAATCGTCATCTTCCGGCGCAGTTCGAGGGAGGAGAAATGCTGGTGCAGTATGATTATCTTGTAGAGGACTTACTACAGCAGCTTTCGATTCCACATCGCCGGGAAGAGCGAAAGGTGAGACAGGCGTTCCGTCACATTGGGCATAAGCATGATTAATAAACTGTTGTCCCTGCTGCAGCTGTGCGACTCGAATTTTCCGTCAGGTGCCTTTTCACACTCCTTTGGATTAGAGACGTACATATATGAACAAGGGATTCACAATACCATAACGTTTCAGGCTGCTCTTCATACATATATGGACATACAGGTGACGTATACAGATGGATTGGCATGTCATCTTGCTTATGAGTATGTAAAAGAGGGGAATATAGAAAAGCTATGGGAACTTGATGCCATGCTGTCCGCACTCGCGCTTGCGAGGGAGACGAGAGAAGGCAACCGTAGGATTGGAGAGCGGCTAGTAAAGCTTTGTAGTGTACTATATTCCGAGTTTGTTCTTCTTGCTGAATATGGGCAGCGTATAAGAAAGAAGGAAGCATACGGTCACCCTGCAATTGCATTTGCACTTGTTGCATACGGTTTGGAAATTAACCAGAGAGAGACAATAGCGGCATACATATACTCAGTTGTGCAATCGCTGATTCAAAATGCCGTTCGAGCTGTTCCCCTTGGTCAAACGGATGGACAAAAGCTGCTATTGTTTGTGCAGCCCCTTATCCAGCAGGCTGTGCAGAAAATTGAAAAAGCCGATGCAGAAGAACTAGGCATGACGTCACCAGGACTTGAGATTGCCCAAATGAGGCATGAGCATTTACCTGTCAGATTGTTCATGTCATAACGATAGATAAGAAGGGATGAATGAGAGATGGAACCAGTACGAATTGGTGTAGGCGGACCTGTGGGTGCCGGTAAGACAATGCTTGTGGAAAAGCTGACAAGAGCGATGCATAAGGAACACAGTATGGCCGTTGTTACAAACGACATTTATACGAAGGAGGATGCGCTGTTTTTAATGAAAAATGGCATTCTGCCAGAGGACCGCATTATCGGCGTTGAAACGGGAGGCTGCCCGCATACCGCGATTCGCGAGGATGCATCTATGAATTTTGCGGCAATTGATGAATTAAAGGAACAGCACGCTGATTTAGAGATTATTTTTGTAGAAAGCGGCGGCGATAATTTAGCTGCAACATTTAGCCCAGAGCTTGTTGATTTTTCTATTTATATTATTGATGTTGCGCAAGGGGAGAAAATTCCTCGAAAAGGTGGACAAGGAATGATTAAATCCGATTTATTTATTATTAATAAAATCGACCTTGCTCCTTATGTCGGCGCTAGCTTAGAGGTAATGGAACGCGACACGAAAGCGGCACGTGGAAATAAGCCATTTTTCTTTACGAATCTAAAGGACGAAACAGGATTGAATGAGGTGGTCGAGTGGATTAAAAAACAAGCGTTGCTTATAGGGCTGTAGGTATGGAACACACTGGTTCTCTCTGCATAGAGGCGATGCAAAAGGATGGACAAACTATCATTTCTGATTGTTGGTTTGAAGGGGCATTTAAAGTGACGCGACCTGTATACCTTGAATCCTCTCATCCTACGATTTACTGCATTCATGTAGGGGGAGGGTATGTAAATGGTGATTCCTATGAAACCAGCATTTCCTTAAAGAAGGATGCAAGGCTGACGGTCACAACGCAAGCCTCGACCAAGGTATATCGAACACCAGATAAACCAGTCCGTCAGTATACTTCTATCTTATTGAAGCAAGGAAGTATACTCGAATTTTTGCCTGACCCTCTTATTGCGTATGAGAAATCCCGCTTTGTCCAGGAAACGACAGTGCATATGGAAAGAGGGGCAACTTTTTTATATAGCGACATTATCACGCCAGGCTGGTCCAAAACAGGGGAACACTTTCAATATGATTGGGTTCGTTCTAAGCTGAAAATCTATGAGGATGAAAAGCTTCAAGTATATGATCATCTTTTTTTACAGCCTAAAGGTCACGATATGTCTTCCTTTATGCAAATGGAGGGGTATACGCATTTTGGAGCATGGCTTCTCGTTTCCCCGTTTGTTACCGAACAATGGATAAAAGAGCTAAGTAATATATTAGAAACTTGCAGTAGTGAAGCAAGAATTGGCTGGTCTGCTTTAAAAACAAATGGCATTGTTGTTCGTGTGCTTGCTTATCATACACAAACAATTGAACGTATATTTCAAGCGTGTACGGATTTAGTGAGAAGGCAATGGCAGCAAGTACCGCTCGATTTAAGAAAGTATTAGGGAAACACAGGGGGATTTGTGTATGAGTGGCAGTTTTTTATCTATATTGGCACTAGGATTTATATTAGGAATCAAGCATGCAACTGAGCCAGACCATATTATTGCTGTTTCAACCATCGCAAGCCGGACAAAGAAACTATCACGTTCCTCTATGACAGGAATATTTTGGGGTCTTGGTCATAGTGCAACTCTTTTAGTAGTCGGTATGATTGTGATAGGTTTAAAGCAGCAAATTTCTGAGCAAACGGCGGCTTTTCTAGAGTTTTTCGTTGGTATTATGCTTGTATACCTTGGTGTGAATGGGGTTCGTCTAAGTAGAAAACAAAAGGTGCATGAACACGGAGGCACAAAACATTTTCATGCGAAGTCGTTTGCAATCGGTTCAATTCACGGCTTAGCTGGAAGTGCAGCGATGGTGTTGCTTACTTTAACAAGAGTAAATACAACAATGGAGGCGTTCCAGTTTATTTTAATCTTTGGAGTCGGAACAATCGCCGGCATGCTTTTATTTACGACAGCGCTTGGCCTACCATTTATATGGGCAGCTTCCCGTCATTCTTTGCAGTCCTCCGTTGCGGTGATGGCATCCGCGCTTAGCTTGCTGTATGGCTTATATTACATGTATAGTATTGCATTTTAGAGGAGGAAGCCTTGATATATCGAGATTTTTAAGGTGTATTCCGCATTTTTAATGCCGTGAATTTTAAATTAGCTATTTTCTGAGAGGTTTCTCATGAGTTCACTGAACTTTTGGGAAGCCTCTTTTTGCACTTTAAGAATGCATAAATTTCTAGCCGGAAATCAACTTGACGTAGTGAGAAATTTTAGAAATAAAGTTTAACAACTGTCCCTACACAACTGCCCATATATCTACATATAATGAATGTGTTCAATAACATATCATGTAGTACAGTATCTAAAGTCGGAAAATATTTCTAGAATGATAGTGTGAAAGGGGGAAAGTAAAGAATGGTTAACTCTGGATATATTTCTAATAACACCAACATAAAAAAAAGTACGGGAACCCCAAATCTTTTTTTTGACTCCAGAAATAGTGTACTTTTCAAGAGAAATGATGAAAATATTGCTTATGAAGTAACCTCAACACAGTTGCCCGCTATGGTAGGTGGAGCTTTTGTTGACATCTTTCTAACCAAGGGATTTATAAGAGAGCCACACTGGCATCCAAACGCATGGGAGCTAGATGTCGTCGTTTCAGGAGAAGCGATCACTTCCATCCTTGACCCGGATACTAAGCAGCTGCATCATTATCGAGCAAAGGCAGGTCAAGTGGTCTTCATACCAATGGGCTGGTGGCATTGGATTACACCTGTCTCAGATGAAGCGCACCTCCATCTCTTCTTTAATAATGATCAACCAGAAAATGCAGATGGTTCTGATATGTTGCGTTTCACACCTCCAGAAGTGTTCGAAAATGCCTATAATATAAATGCGAAACAATTAGCAGAGGTACTGGCTCCGATAAATGATTCTGTAGTAATAGGGCCTCCAAACTCAACTGTAGGTCGACAATTAAACACAAAATACAGCGATCAATACAATGGACATAGTTCGATAACCGTAAAAATTGGAGAAAACATACTTACCTTAGACAATGGCATAGAAAGCTGATACGGAAAGCTAAATCTTTTTTAATGAAAGGATACGTTTAGGGAGAGATACACAAGGACTCGAGAGTTGGGTCCTTTTCCTTTTATGAGCGCCCAGCTAAGCTGTAGTCTGCATTCCCTGGAACTCCGTGCTATACTCATTCCGTATGAACATGGTATATATAGAGAAATAGAAACTACGTAGGAGAAATCTCATGATACTGCCAAGAAATTAATCAACTTTCTAGAGCGGAGTTTCTGGTAACAAAAGTAAGAGCAGCCTCACAATGCGGGGCTGCCTTTGCTTTGTTGATGACCTGGATACACCATCATAGTCCTACATATTCGGTTCTTTCCTAAATGTTTAGTACTCATTTAGTCAATGGACAAAATGTCGTTTGTGTATGCTGCTCGCGGTGCACGGATTTCTAAAACACCATTTTGATAAGACACTTTTGTATTTTTCTTGTTGATAGGGTAAGGCAGCTTGATGAGACGAGTAGCTTCTGTGAGGGAGCGTTCGCGGCGGTAATAGCTATCGGTATCGTTTTGCTCCTCTTCTAGCACATCGTCCTTTACGGAAATACGTAAATAATCACCTTGTACTTCTATAACAATTTGATTTTTGTTTATGCCTGGCAGTTCGGCTTGAATGACAAGGGAATCACCTGATTCATACAAATCAACAGGAAATGTCACTAGCCGATTTCCTTTTTGAAGCAAATGATTCATTTCTGCGATGATATTGCGTAAAGGTGTCTGCTCAAAAAAGTTATCAATTTGTTTTAAGTAATTTTTGATTTGAGAACGGTTGAGCTCATTTTTATTATTTTCGCTCATTATCATTACCTCCTTAAAATGACTCTGCGATATCATATGATGCATTTGCCTAAAGGTGATGGATCTCTTGGTAATGAAAGCGATTTTATTATACTTTTTCTCGCAGTCTTGTCATTCTTATGCTAGTATTAATAAGGTCAATATGGCAGTACAGAAAAAAAAACAATGGAAATTGAAAGAAAGAAGGGTAAGAGCTATGTGCGGTTTTGTAGGGTGTTTGTACGAAAAACCTAAAGCACTTTCCAACGAAGAAATTACGCAGTTTGAAAATATGAATACGATAATTTATCACCGCGGTCCGGATGATGAAGGATATTTTCGCGATGAATATGTGCAATTTGGCTTTCGGCGTTTAAGCATTATTGATTTAGAAGCGAGTCATCAGCCGCTAACATATGAGAATGAGCGATATGTCATTATTTTTAATGGAGAAATCTACAATTATTTAGAGCTGCGAGAGATGCTTCTTGAAAAAGGTGCGACATTTGCTACACACGGTGATACAGAGGTTATCATTGCGCTGTATGCAACGATGAAGGAGAAGTGTGTTGAGTATCTGCGAGGGATGTATGCATTCATGATTTGGGATCGTGAAGAGCAGGTACTCTTCGGTGCGCGTGACCATTTTGGTATCAAGCCTCTTCATTTTGCTGAGGATGGGGATGCAGTATATTTTGCTTCGGAGAAAAAGAGCATTTTACACGCGCTTCGTGATAAGGGTGTAAATCCAACGTCACTGCAGCATTATTTCACGTATCAATATGGTCCTGAGCCAGAAACGCTCACTGTGGATATTCGTAAAGTTGAGCCGGGTCATTATTTTGTAAAAAAACCGGGACAACCGATTTCCTTCCATCAGTATTGGAAGCCGCACTTTAAGGCGTCCCATGCGACAAAAGATGAGCATATCCAAAAAATCCGTGATGTCTTGTACAATTCAGTTCAAGTACATATGCGCAGTGATGTACCAGTTGGATCCTTTTTGTCAGGGGGAATTGATTCATCTATTATCGCATCCATTGCGAAGGAATTTAATCCGAACTTGCTAACGTTTTCGGTTGGCTTTGAACGAGAGGGCTTTAGTGAAGTAGATGTAGCAAAGGAAACAGCAGAAAAGCTGCAGGTGAAAAACTATAGTGTCAATGTAACACCAGAAGAGTACATGAAGGAATTTCCAAAAATCATTTGGCATATGGATGATCCTCTTGCGGATCCAGCGGCTGTTCCTTTGTATTTTGTTGCTAGGGAAGCTCGTAAGCATGTAACAGTTGTGCTTTCGGGGGAAGGATCCGATGAATTGTTTGGCGGTTATAATATTTACCGCGAACCAAATTCTTTAAAGATGTTTTCTTACATTCCAGAGCCAGGAAAACGTGTGCTTAAGGCATTAAGTGGAGCTCTTCAGGAAGGTTTTAAAGGGAAGAGTTTCCTAGAACGCGGCTGTACGCCAATTGAACAACGCTATTACGGAAATGCCAAAATTTTCACAGAAGCTGAGAAGCAGCAACTGATGAAGAGTTACAATAACGGAGTTAGTTATTTAGACATTACTAAGCCGCTTTATGATGAAATTCATATGTATGATGATGTAAGTAAAATGCAATATATTGATATGTATACATGGCTGCGTGGTGACATTTTATTAAAGGCAGACAGAATGACGATGGCACATTCTCTTGAGCTTCGCGTTCCGTTTCTCGATAAAGAAGTGTTCGCTGTTGCTGCGGAGATTCCAACTGAACTCAAAATTGCTGATGGCACAACGAAGGCGATTCTACGTGAGGCGGTAAATGGGATTGTACCGGATCATGTGTTGGGACGTAAAAAGCTTGGTTTCCCTGTTCCGATTCGTCATTGGTTGAAAAACGAGATGCATGATTGGGTGGTTTCTATCATAAAAGATAGCGCTACAGAGCATCTAATTGATAAACAATATGTATTGGGATTGCTAGAAGCACATTGTGCTGGTAAAGGTGACTATAGCCGTAAAATTTGGACGGTTCTTACTTTTATGGTATGGCATCAAATCTTTATTGAGCGTAAATATAATACGGAAGCATTTCATGAAGCGACTGTACAGGCTTACGCAAGAGTATAAGGAAGAGGTCGCCGATTGGTGAAGACTGAGGTGAGGTGTAGTCACACTTACACTTTATTCCTAAAGCTTTCTACTGTGTCAAATTCGCTTTTAAATGGAAACTCATACTTTCTTAAAGTGAGAAAAAAACCTTAAAGCGGTTTGCTTTAAGGTTTTTTTCATAAATACTTGTCCGCGTAATACATTTATATTATGAGAACGTTTGGAGAGATGATATGTTCACACTGGAACGCGTTACGGAAGATAATCTAGATGTAATTAAGGAGATCTTTCATTCTAATCCTGCCTATAATGAATGGGAAAATAAGGGATCCTTGTGTACGGATGAAGAACTGAGAAACCGTTTTTTTCATCCTATTCCTGAGCGGGATCTATATTTTATTAAAGCAGATGACACTTATGTTGGTTTGCTCGATTATATGGAAGGTTCTAAAAGGGATGGGGATGTCCGGCTTAATTTGCTGATGATCCATGGTGATTATCAGGGATATGGATATGGAACAAATGCGTACTTTTTAATTGAAAATATGTTCAAAGAAAAGGGGATAACAGGTCTAGAGATTGCTATCCCGAAGCAAAATAAAAAAGCGAAACGCTTTTGGGAAGGGCTTGGCTTCGTGTGGTTGGAGGAACAGCAAACCTCTAATGGGGAAGCTATAGACTACTTTGAAAAACAACTGTTGTAACGGAGGAAACATCATGAATATTCGTCACGCTGTACTAGAGGATGTACCAGGCATCTTAGACATTTATAATGACGCTGTTCGGAATACAACAGCTACTTTTGACTTGCGAGAGCAAACACTAGAGGAAAGACACGAATGGTTTCAAAAATATGGAGATACGTATCCGCTTCTTGTAGCAGAGGAGAATGGACATGTGCTTGGCTATTGCTCACTTTCTGCGTTTCGTGAAAAGGAAGCATACAAATCCACGGCTGAAATTTCCGTTTATGTACATAAAGATGCGCGTGGCAAGGGAGTGGCTCGTACGCTTATGCAAATCATTCTTGAATTGGCACCTGACAAAGGCTTTCATATGATTGTTGCAGGTATTACAAAAGGAAATGATATAAGCGTTAAGCTTCACGAGGATTTTGGCTTTAGCTTCGCCGGATGTCTCCTCGAAGCTGGCTATAAGTTCAATGAATGGCAGGATGTGCTCTTTTATCAGCTTATTTTAAAATCTTAAAGCGAAGGCAGGGGTATGATGTCAGCTACGTGGGGGATTGTAAGTGCTGTTAGTTGTTTAGTTTTATGCGAAACGATAGGGTTTATACTCATGAAGCGGCTTGGCGCAAAAGGAGTACCTTATGAAATGCCCCATCTTCCAGTACTTGTTCTAACCTTCTCAGCACTGTATGGCATCGAGAAAGTAGCTTTATTTTCTCCAAGTCTACGGGTTATTGTCCAATTTGGAATGCTTTACTGTATGATTGCGGCTGGTGTGCTGCTCCTGCTGGCTTTCATCCGGCATGTCCATTATCAATCTTATATTTTTATTTTAAATTGGTTAAAAAAATAGATAAGCCGCCTGTTTTTCAGAACAGACGGCTTTTTTACACTGTAAGAAAGTATAAATTTCCAGTTAGAGGTGAATTCGACGTAGTTAGAAATGTTAGGAATACAGTAAAAGTAGGGCTATGCCTCCATCTTCGCCAAGGGCAGGGCTTATCAATCAGCGAATGTTCGTGCCAGAAAGTATAACCTTTCGGGGTGATGTCTAGCTCCCAAGGACCAAAATGGCAGACTCCGGGCTGAACCTTCGCAAAAGGCAAAAAGCACCGCCACCCCTACGCTGCCATAAAAGGCGGGCCTTGTCCGCTTTTCTTAATTTATCGTAAAAATTGCACTCAGTACGGCAGGAATATAAATAACATAGCAGAATAGTACTATATTAAGTAGAATAATTTTTGATTCGATTTAGTTTATCTACATTTGGTCGGGAGGTTGGAGATATGGAGGAGAAATTGCGTCGTATCCAAGATTTAGCGCAAGAGATTGTGGAAACATTGCTGCAGGAAGCGTTTTTTAATCAAAATACGCAAATGCGTCATTCGGTAGAGCATCTTGCTAATACGGTGGCGGCTCTCGCCAAAATCCAGTTGAACGAAGATGACAACATTGAGGATACTCTTCGTTATACCGTGACCAAAATGTGCATTGTGCGTAATGCAATGGAGAAAGAAAAGCAGCATAAGAACATAAAAGAGTTTGCCTAACACCTGATTACAAGTCAGGTGTTTTTATTTTAGTAATGGAAACTTTAAGGTTGAAAGGATGACATGCATGAGTATGCGGAGTTCCCTTCTAGTTTTTGAAAAGCCTTCATACAATGATAAAAGCATTGAAAAAGGAGGGCAAAAACGTGAAGCTCCAGCAAGCTCTTCATCCAAATCTGGTGAAGCGATTGCAGCATATGGTGTTCGTCGGTATCGTGATGCCGCGAGAAGCTGATAATCCTCGCTTTTTCGTAAAGTGTTTATCACCTATTCCCAAGGTTATTTCTGACGCATTGGTAGAGCCAGGTATATTGTTTGAAGGACTATCCACTATACGGCACAATGAGAAACTGTTATCTCTTCTCACAAAAGAAATGCAAAAGCAGCATGTGGCTATTTTTCGTCTTCGATATGCTAATGGTTCTTTGTATGTGGAGTTGCTAGAGTTGAGAGCAGGAAAGCCGTGTGAATCGTATCGTATTGTCCCAATTCCTTACTTAACATCTGATCAAACGAGAGCAGTTCTTGAAAAAAAACTTACAAAGGGATATGTGTCACTCATACTTAGAAAGTATCCGATTGATTTTGGAGCTCCGGAATTTTTACTTTATGAAGGTCGGTTATATGGAAATTTATCTTTAAAGCCATCAGTCAGTTCTATTATGTATTCTGAACAAAGACGGGAGGTAGTATATTGTGATGTAATCGATTGGCCAAGTGAAAATGACATTTCTGTTGGGGATCACTTATATTTTATAAGTGAACAAACATATAATACGCTAAAAAGACAGCTTGCAGAAAAGGGAGGAAAATTGGTTGAACCGGATTCTGCTCCAACTAAGGCGAAGGAGCAAGGGAATAAGCGGGAAATAACATTTTTGCAGCATGTTAAAACGCAGGCTCTGCAAAGGAAGCTATATATGGAGGAAACTGATTTATATAATCTCCATATTTGTTTAAAAACCAGTCCTATTACAATTGTTGCAGGTATGTCAGGAATTGGAAAGTCGCAAATTGTGAAGCTGTATGCAGAAGCGCTTGGTTTGCAATACGGGAAAGAGCTGCTTTGGATTCCGGTCTCTTCTTCTTTTCAAGAACCGCAAGATTTGCTTGGGTATCTTCATCCGAACGGGACATATATGGAGAGTGATACAGGGTTAGTGAGCAAGCTGTTAGAAGCGCAAAAAAATCCTGAGAGGCTATATATGATTGTTTTTGATGAGATGAATATGTCACATATTGAACATTGGTTTACTCCATTTCTATCATTGTTAGAACTGCAGGAAGAGGAACGATTGCTTTCTTTATATGAAGGGGAGCAAAAGGGAGAAATTCCATCATCTATAAAAATTGGTTCAAATCTTCTGTTTATCGGTACCATTAATTTTGACGAAACGACGAAGGAATTATCGGATCGGCTTCTTGATCGTACCCCTATTGTAACTTTTCGAAAGTTGCCTTTTCGAGAGGCTGCTCTGATGCGGGAACAATCGCTGGCAAAGAGATGCAAGCTTTCTGTTTCGGCATTAGAGTATTGTAAGCAATGGAAGCAGGAAGAAGATGCATTTTCTGTATTTTCTGAGGAGGAGCTTGAAATTCTTGATGCTTTGCATGCTGCATTGCAAGTACATGACCCATCGAAAGGGGTCTCGTTTCGTGTTGCGGCAGCAATTGCAAATTATATAGCTAACATTCCACGGGATGAAGATGGAGCCCTTCTCATGAGCAGAGAAGAGGCATTTGATTTACAGCTGAAGCAGCGTATTTTTACGAAGTTGCGTGGCATGGAAGCTGTAATCGGTTCGCTTCTTGCAGAGGATGGCAGGAAAGGGAATTCCCTTTTTTTACTTTTGCAATCTCCGCTTGCAAAGGAAGTATCAGCATTTACTCATAGTATATCTTTTTTAAAAGAAAAAGCGAGAGAGCTGGAGCTGTATGGGTATGTTCGATAGCGGAACAGATATTATTGATAGTGGTGAAAAGCTTTCGTTTGTTCTGCAGCTTATGGTAGGGGGAGGAGAAAAAGGAGATGTTATTTTTCTCGATCGACTTTGTGAATCACCGCGTTTTATTTCGCAGTGTATTTATGACGTACAAGAGCTAAAGCCGATTCGTCTCTCTATCCAAAATAGCACAGAAAAGGTTACGTTTACTTGGAATAAAGTATATGAGGGGAAAAAAGGAGAAAAGGAATGGAAATATGAGATCGGCCCTGAAAAAGCGACTGTTTTAATTTATGAACACGGAAAGACCGACTATCTATATCCATGGCGTTGCGGTATGTATCATTTTGAAGTGATGGTTGCGGAAGCATGTTATTATGGAGCTTTTCGTATTACACCTAAAAATTTTTCCAACGATGGCATGCAGCTTATTCAGGAGAAGGTCATGTCTATTGTGAGCAGCCTGATTGTGGATCGCGGACATTATAAAAAAACATTTTCTTCGTTTGCAGAACTAGAGGACCACTCTTATATGCAAACAATACGCTGGCTTTCTCAGCACACAGTGCGAGTTAAGCAGCTGTGTGCACAGATTGAACACGAAGTACAGTATGGGAAGGGATATCGAACGGAGCAGCGTATACGCAAACAAACAAAGCATACTGCTCGAAAAAATGCTTTGCTTGCAGAACGAGGAGCAATGAAAAGCTGCAACGTGCGGTTTTTTGAAGATTATAATAGCGCATCAAATCGCTATATGAAGAGAAAGCTCAAGGAATTCGAACAGCTTATTTATCAGCTCCTCCGCTTTTTGAATGATCATTTAGACAAACTCGAGAAGTTGGAGGAGAGCAGTAAACGGGAAAAACAGGCGATTCAAACTATTTTGCAGACAATTGAAAAAAATGGTTCTGTCACAGATCGTGATAAGCAAAAGTACCGGAATATGAATCTTTTAAAGGATACTGATCTGAGAAAAGCGTTGATGAAGCGTCAAGAGTACAAGGTGTTACATGAGATTGTTCGGGGGATGCACCGTGATCTGTCGGCTTTCCTTCATTCTCGTTTTTGGGGTAGTATTTCTGATGAAGGGAATGTAAGATTGCCAAATACTTTAACACCTCCCCGGCGTCAGTTATTAAAAATTTTAGAAACATCCTATCGGAAAAGCAGCACCCACATGAACGAGCCAGCCTTTTTATTTGTGCATAAACCGACATTTCTTATATATGAGTACTATTCATATTTTGCTGTTATCTCTATTTTGGAGGAAATCGGATTTCGGCCTATTGCTCCTGTCCGTGAGCAGATTCAATCGTATTTTTACCTTGATGGCCTTCAGGACGGAACAACTGTAGTGCTGGAGCGAGGGGATGCAGCGCTTCATATTGTTTTTAATGAGCTAATTGAGACGCATCCAATCGTTGCTTTAAGTAAGGGAAGTCACTTCTACAATGGAGAAGATACAAAAAAGCCAGATATCCGTATTGATTATTATAGAACAGATCATGGCATTAAGCGGTATCAATCTTCTGTTATTGTGGAAGTTAAATACAGTCCGATGTATAACATTTTTCAACCTGTCGGAAACACAAAGGCCACAGAGCAAATGTATAAATACTGGTCAATAAAGTATGTAGAAGAGCAGAATGGGAAACGTATCTTTCAGCGACGTGCGATTTATGAAGTTGTATGTGTATATCCAGGCAGCCAAGTACACGCAAAAAAAATTGAAGCTGGCTGTGGTGTATTTTTACAATTCTATCCTCATAAAACAAAACAACGGGGAGAATTTCTCGTTGGAAAAGGAGAATGTATTCGTTTGTTTCGTGAGTGGCTGCAGCTATAAGGCGTCGGCGTCGGGGTGATGTTTAGCTCCCAAGGTCCAAAATGGCAGCGTAGGGCTGGACCTCCGCAAAAGGCCAAAGGCGCCTTTTACTCTGGCTCACCCCTACGCTATCATAAAAGGCGGGCCCTGTCCGCTTTTCTTCATACATATCGGAAGTAAAAATCATCAATAATAGAATTGTAGTTTTTGTAAAATAAAGAGCCTTTTTATTGCAGTTTATAGTTTACATCATATAGGATAAATAATGAGAACGTTAGCAAGGATAAATATGGAAGGAATATAAGGCATAGATAATATAAAGAAGAGAAAGGTGGGAAAATATGTTTCTGCATGTTCGAACGAAAAGGGAGCATTTTGTGTTTGAGCAATTATGGGGAGATTTTTGTGAAGAACGCGATTTGATGTTTGTTGAACGAAATTTAAACCCATCACGCTATCTGCTTATCGGTGAAGGGGAGCGCTATATAGGTACGGTAGAATGCGCTCCTTATCAAAAGCCCGAAGAGTCTAATGCTGAGTTTTTCTATCCATTTTCTCAAAATAGACTTATTACAGAATTGAATAAAAAAAGAGTATTTGAGATTGGAAAATTAAGCATTTCCAAGCATTTTCGCGGAATGGGCCATTTTAAGCGACTTGCAGTTATTTTATTTATTCATGCGCTTGAACAGAAGGTAGATTGGTATATTGCAGTTGTTACAAAACGGATGTATATGTATTTACGTTCACTTGGTTTTCAAATGGAACCGATCGATGAACCATTTCTGTTTCATGAAACATTAGTGGGTGTTCCTATCCGCCTGCATGCTTGGCAAGGAATGAAGTATTTATATTCCTTGAAGGAGTTTCGCGATGTGATTCATGCGACACCGCAAGCGCAGCAGCTCATACAGGAAAATGAAAAAAGGATTATGCTGACATATTGAGCGTTGATTTCAGAAATACAGACATTGTTCACTTATTTGTAACGAGATCACATAGATTCCTGTGATTCTTATCACAGTTTCTTGAGCTTCTTTCCTATATCCTAAAGGTGTAAGATGAACAGGGAGGAGCTGGAACTATGTTTTGTCATCAATGTGAACAAACGCCAACAGGCGGCTGCAAAGTAATCGGAGTTTGTGGTAAGGATGAAACAATCGCAAGCTTACAGGATATACTTGTATTTGGATTAAAAGGAGTCGCTGCTTATCGCACGCATGCAGCGCAGCTTGGATATACAGATGAATTTGTTGATGCAACAACGCATGAAGCTTTATATATGACACTTACTAATTCTAACTTCAATGAACAAGAGCATATTGACATGGCGATGAAGGTCGGACAATCGGCAATTTGGGTGATGGAATTGCTTGATAAAGCTCATACGGATCGGTTTGGTATTCCTGAACCGGTAAAAATTACACAAAACAAGGTTGAAGGAAAAGCGATCGTTGTGACCGGGCATAACTTGTTCGCGTTAGAGGAGTTGTTAAAACAAACAGAAGGTAAAGGAATTAATATTTATACGCATTCTGAAATGCTCCCGGCACATGGGTATCCGCAATTAAGAAAGTATGCACATTTAAAGGGAAATATCGGTAAGGCATGGTATGATCAGCGCCGTTTGTTTGAGAAATTCCCAGGTGCTATTTTAGCAACAACAAATTGCGTAATGCCAATTAAGGGGACATATGCAGACCGTTTCTTTTCTTATGATTTAGCAGGATTAGAAGGCGTACGCAAAATCGAAAATGATGATTTCACGCTGTTGATTGAAAAAGCATTGGAATTGCCAGAGGCAAACATGGAATCAGAGGAGAAACTATTTACAGGCTTCCACCATGAAACAGTGTTGTCCATTGCTCCTGAGATTATAGAGGCAGTAAAGACAGGGAAGATTCATCGTTTCTTCGTAATTGCAGGCTGTGACGCTCCTGGCAAGGGGGGAGAATACTATCGTGAGCTTGCGACATCACTTCCTCCAGAAGCTGTTATTTTAACAACATCATGTGGGAAATTCCGTTTTAATGATGTGGATTACGGCGTTGTACCAGGAACAAACATTCCGCGTTACATTGATTTAGGACAGTGTAATAACTCGGTTTCAACAATCAAGATTGCTGCGGCTTTGGCTCAGGCATTTGAATGCGAAGTAAATGATCTTCCTGTTAGTATTGTTCTATCATGGTTTGAACAAAAAGCAGTAGCGATTTTACTCGGTTTATTTAGTCTTGGGATTCAAGATATCCGTATTGGACCGAAAGCGCCAGAGTTTATTTCTCCAGGGGTACTAGAGGTTTTGCAGGAATCTTTTAACCTACAGCTTATTACAACAGCAGCAGAAGATATGGCTGCTATGTTAGCATAAAAGAAAGTCCCCGGAAAATCTGGGGACTTTCTTTTATGCTCTTATGGGTTATATTGTGAGCGAAGCTGCATCATTTTTAGGGTACTTACAGATTTTTTCCAGACAGTTAGTTTTTAGTAGGTAAAAACGGATTTCTCCATTCCATAATGACCCCATAATTCTGTGATTCTTCATCTTCAAGATAGTTTTGTGCTATGCCGACCGGAGTGCGACCACAGTGAAGTAAAAATGTAATAACAGGATCGTATAACGTTCCTGTGACAACTCGCTGTAAATATTGTTCGGGTGTTAATTGGCTTGCGACTGTATGATAGCCTGGCATGCGGCCGCCCCCTGCAAGACGTTCTAAATTCAGATGTAATACAACATCATACATTGCTTGCATAAGATGTTTTCCGAGCTTGAGTTTGCGGAAAGACGGACGAATGCAAATATCCACTACATAAAGCGTGTTTCCATTTTGGTTATGATTGCGGATATAGCCGTTATCAGTAATTTCCGCCCATGTGTGATGAGTGTCATATCGATCTAGCTGCACAATAAGTCCTGTCATAGAGCCTGCAAGTGTACCGTTTATTTCCACACAAAGTGCACCCTGAGGGAAGCGTGTGACATGCTCTGTTAGCTGCTCTTTGTTCCACCATAATTCAGGCGGAAAAGGTGGCGGAAAGCTCTCGCTTTGAATGGCGATCAGCTCGTCAAAATCTTCTTTTGTGTAGTTTCGAATCACTGCTTGTACAAATCCGTCCTCGCTTGGAAGATAAAATTGTTTTCGGTACATTATCTCACCTATCCTTTTTTGGCTAACCTAGCATTTGTGGAGCTGGTCTTTCTAATAGAGTTGGTTCTTAGTGTGAATTTGCTAAAGCAAATTCTAATCTTACACTTTGAGAAAATATAAGTTTTTAGCTGGAAGACCATTCGATATATCTGGAAATTTTAGGAGTACAGTGTAAGGGCAGCTACACCCCTGTCTTCGCCCAAGGGCAGGGGTTGCCAATCGGCGAGTTTTCTGTATTCAAAGGTATATATCTATTGTACCAAGTGCAAAGAAGGATGCAAATGAGATGGATTAAATTTCATGTAACGAAATAAAAAAGGTGCTTGCACAAGGAAGAAAGAGGGGAGTCAATCTTTCCATTGAGCTGCACCTAGAATCTCTATAATCCAAATATGCTAAAAATTATGCTTCGTCGCTTTGGTTTAGTAGCGGAGTAATCAGGTACAACAGCCAGAGGCTGTTTTCGTCTTTCTAGCTGCTGCAACGCAGCCTCGAGACTTTCTACTTTCTTTTGGAGTTCCTCAATGTCATTTCGGTGCTGCAGCAGCTGATATTGTACAACGCCGTCAGCCTTTTGGCGTAATCGATCTTCATTTTGAAGGAGACGGTATTCGATATCATCTACTTGCTTTTGCAAAACGTGAAAGGAATCCGGCGCGGGGGAATTTCCCTGTGTCTTTACGGAATGGGGCTCCTCTATCGTGCTGGAGGAATTTCCCTGTGTCTTTACGGAATGGGGCTCCTCTATCGTGCTGGAGGAATCTCCCTGTGTCTTTACGGAATGGGGCTCCTCTATCGTGCTGGAGGGATCTCCCTGTGTCTTTACAGAATGGGGCTCCTCTATCGTACTGGAGGGATCTCCCTGTGTCTTTACAGAATGGGGCTCCTCTATCGTACTGGAGGAAACCTTGTTTTCTCGAGGAAGGCTAACTGTTGCTGCTGTTTCCTGAGAAGAGGAGTAGTTCGCCATAATTGTTTGTACGTCTTCTTCATTGAACACGTAATGGCCAAATTTATTTTTTTTTATTTCCAAATTCAATTGTTGAACAATTCGCATTACAACCTTCGTACTGACACCCATCTTCTCTGCAATCATCGGAGTTTTATATTCCATCTTAACATCCTCCTTGATTTTCTTGTTATAGTTGTTTTCGCTGGAAATCACACCTTCCCTTCCTGTGTGACAAAAGAAGTGTTGAATCGGCAAAGAAAGAAAAAAAGGACTAAAAGACGTGAGGATAGTGTAGTGAATGTAGAGAAATGGCGAAATGTGATGTTGGCATAGCAAGAAAATTTAATTCTTCTTTATTGGACGAAGCATGTGATTTTCGGTATGATGAAAAGTAAATATCTGTATGTATTCCTGCATATAGTGTATAAACATCAAAATAGAGATTGTGCACCATATGAGCTCTGTAGAAGCAAGTTTTCTTTCCTTTATTATGTTTTCCTATAAATAAATTTGTAGGAGGTGGCTTCCTTACTTACAAAGATAAGTGAGGAAAACGTATTTGGACATATTAAATATAAGTATGCTTGCGGTTTTAATTGCTGGTACTGCCTTTTTTGTCGCATCCGAATTTGCTCTTGTGAAAGCAAAGGGCTCTCGTATTGACTTTTTAGCAGCAGAGGGAAATAAACGGGCTCTGGCTGCAAAAACAGTACGATCAAATTTGGATAAGTATTTATCTGTTTGTCAATTAGGTATTACCGCAAGTGCCTTGGGGCTTGGATGGTTAGGAGAATCCACTGTGAAGAGGCTGCTTGAGCCCATTTTTGCAAAATTCGAGGTGCCTCCCTCATTCATCTCCATATTGTCAGTATGTCTATCTTTCGCGATTATTACCTTTTTGCATGTTGTAGTAGGAGAAATGGCACCGAAAATATTTGCGACTCAAAAAGCTGAA
Organism: Bacillus sp. OTU530; assembly: GCF_038440375.1. Classification (NCBI taxonomy): domain Bacteria; kingdom Bacillati; phylum Bacillota; class Bacilli; order Caryophanales; family Bacillaceae; genus Bacillus; species Bacillus sp. OTU530. Next base: position 49,241 of record NZ_JASATP010000010.1, on the reverse strand, counting down.
GCCATTACCTTGGCAGTAGCAAAGCCGCTCATACTATTTTACCGACTTGTATATCCTTTTATTTGGCTATTAAATCGGTCGGTACAATGTATTGCCCATTTGTTTGGCTTAAATCCAGATGCCGAGAATGAAGGGGCACATTCTGAGGAAGAATTAAGAATGCTTGTTTCTGAAAGTTATAGGAATGGAGAGATTAATCAGTCGGAATATAAGTATGTAAATAAGATATTTGAATTTGATGATCGTCTTGCAAAGGAAATTATGGTGCCGCGTACGGAGATGGTGACCATTGAAAAAGGGCAGCCGCTTAAGAGTGTGATGATAACGATGGCGGTTGAAAAATACACACGATATCCGATTATTGACGGTGATAAGGATCATATCGTCGGGATGATTAACTTTAAGGATGTATTTACGGATTTCCCCAGGAGAAACAATGAAGAGGAGAGGAATGTGCAGCAATACGTTCGACCAATTATTCAGGTGATTGAATCCATTCCCATTCACGATTTATTTCTAAAGATGCAAAAAGAAAGAACGCATATGGCTATTCTTGTCGATGAATACGGCGGTACATCTGGACTGGTAACAATTGAAGATATACTTGAAGAAATTGTCGGGGAAATCCAAGATGAATTTGATACGGATGAACAGCCAGACATTCAGCATATTAATGATTATCGGACTATTGTGGAAGGAAAAGTGCTTGTGACAGAAGTAAATGGTTTATTTGGTCTTGCTATTAATGACAGTGATGTAGATACAATCGGCGGCTGGATTTTGACTGAATACTTTAATATTAGGCAGGGTGATAGTGTTCAGATTGATATGTATACATTCTGTGTGCTGCAAATGGATGGCCATTCTATTAAAAAAATAGAAATTACAAAGCAGCCATCCACGTTTTGTCCTCAGCAACCGCAGGCTGTAAAATTGATTGGACAAATGGGTTCATCGCCTCTGTGACAAACAGAGGTTTTTCTTTTCCATGGTAGGAAGGTATCAATTTCGAGCTAGAAGCAAGTTCGACGTAGTAAGAAACTTTAGCAACAAAATGCAACCACGCTTCTGTATTTATGAAGATCTATATTACTTTAGTTATACCATTGAAAAGGAGCTAATGCTCCATTTCTCGCTGGAACATTTCATCTCGTATAAAAATTTCGTCCCTATCTACAGCTGTCTTATGAGCAAGTAATAAGCCTATTGAGGTTTCTTTTTCTTCATTTTGCACAATCGTAAAGGGCGCTTTATACTGATCTGCCAGCTTGATGTATTTAGAGAGATGAGGGTAAGCAATGGTGCCATTGAGAAGCATTTCTAAACCAGCCTGAGCCTGGACCTTTAAGACATTTTCTACTTGTGGGTATATATTGGGAGCTATTACTTGCCCGATTGTGAGAGCCAGTTCAACTCGTTCCCGAAACGTACTTAAAAATACACCTCGTTCTTCTCGATGGATTTCTTTTGCTCCATAGATTCCTTCTTGTATATAATCATCAACACTTTTGGGAGTCATTATGCTTCCCCCTCCTTAATTATAAATACTTTTATATGGTGAACAGGAATGACTCTATTTATGTACATATTTGTATTAATAAGATAATGTTAAACTTTACTTAGAGATGACAGAGGTATTAACGAACTGTTATTTTTATGATACTATTCAGAATATACAGTCGTTTTTTCTTTTGAGAAGGGGGTTTTACAATTAAGAGCTATGCTGAGCAGCAATTTTGTACATACTTGGTAGAAAATAAAGATACAATTATAGAGAATTGGAACAGGAAAATTATTGTATCACAAAATGATCCCTTCAAAAAAGAGATTCTTACCAATGGGGATCAAGTTATGTCCCTCATTATTGCTCTTATAACAGAAGAAAAGCAAATTGAGGATATTCATGCAATATGTAGAAAGATTGCGGCGGAACGGGCGCAGACTGGCGAAAATATAGGAAACTTCGTATATAATACAAACTTAGGTCGCCATGAACTGTTTGAAGCAATGTTTAAAATGGATGTGAAGGCTTTCGAACTGCAGCCGATCGCTTCGAAAATTCATCTTTGTTTTGACTATCTTATTTATTATACAGTGCTTATATATTCTGAAATTATAGGGAAAAATCTGGAAGAGAAACAACATTTTATTAAGGAAACCCATAAGGAAAGACTTACAATACTAGGGCAGATGTCAGCAAGCTTTGTACATGAGTTTCGAAATCCGCTTACCTCGATTATGGGATTTGTAAAGTTATTACGCGCAGATAATCCAGAACTGCCATATTTAGATATTATTTCTCATGAACTAGATCAGCTGAATTTTCGGATTTCGCAGTTTCTGCTCGTTTCGCGCAAAGAAATGTGGGATGAAAAAACGGATTTCTTGTTGAATGATTTGTTTCATGATACAATCCATTTCCTCTATCCGAGTCTCGTAAATGCGAATGTCTCTATTGAAGAAAATATAGAAGATTCAGTTCCTTTCTATGGACATCGGAGTGAGATTCGCCAAGTTTTTTTGAACATCCTTATGAATTCGATTGATGCCCTACAGACGGTTTCAGGGAAAAGACAAATTATCATTGATGTTTCGCAAACCAAAGACGATGTTCATATTTTGATTCAAAATAATGGGCCTAGGATTCCTGCCGACAAGCTCGAAACGATTTTTGAACCGTTTGTCACAACGAAACAGCTTGGTACAGGCATTGGATTATTCGTTTGTAAACAGATTGTGGAGAAACATAACGGTTCAGTACAATGCGAATCAATAGAGGATTGGACAAAGTTTATTATTGTATTTAAGAAAAGTGTGCTGGAGGAACGTTAGTTTGTTAAAAACAACGCCTCCAGTTTTGGCTCTTTATTGGTGAAACCGATTGCATATATGTTATAGATTTTGTTGGCCTCCACTTTTACATCAGGCAGCGATAAAATAACATTTTTCATTCCCGCCACATGTACATCCAAATCAGCACCGCCAGGGCTTACCTCAAGGAATTCTGTTGCTTGTTTGAACGGAACATTTGCGAACAGGATATCGTTGTCTTTCATTGCGAGATCTATTGCTGGCGCATCTGGTGAAAGATGGGTGAACCGGATTTTTGCCTTTCCGTACGGTAGATATGTGCCATCAGCAAAAGATAGAAGCTGCAGCTTAGCGATATCACCAGCGGCTGCTATTGTGTAGATATATCCCCCCATGGCAGGAACAATAGCCGAAAATAACGGAGCCGATTGTGTGCTGGTTGGATACACATCAATCCGATATTGACCTTGTGGAAGTGAAACATAGTTACTGTGCTGTTTAAAAGTTATGTTTTGGACAATACGTTGACCGTTTACGTATATGTCGACTGCGGGAGTATTCGGCGAAGCATGCAGAATACGAATTTGTGCGGGCTGCATGCTTTGGGATCGTCCCTGCTGATACATAGCTATGAATTTTTGGACTTCTTCGTAATGCTTCATGTAAAACTCTATATGTTTTTGTGGATGAGAGTACTTGTAATACTTAGCAAGTTGGTCATACATCCATGCTTTCGATGCATGTGTATCTGCTGCTGATGAAAGCAACCTTTTCACCTCCTAGTTTATCTCTACACTATATGCCGAGAAGGATGAGGCTTATGCTCATTTTGGGTCCCACTGTAGGAAAGTATAAATTTCCAGCCGAAAGCCAATTCGATGTAGTTGGAAATTTTAGGAATACAGGATAAGTGCAACTGCCTCTCTGTCTTCGCCTATCAGCAAATTTACTTCCTTCTGCCTCCTATTACCGTGATAATTCTGTTTGAATGAAGTGTAGTTGTACACAAGTACTATTGTCATATGCTCATGACAGTCATAACGTCGGTCACTAATAAACATAACAGGGCCGTTTTTTAGTGTTTCAAGAGATTTTTTCTTTTTCTAGGCGAATGCACATACCGTTTTACACTTGTTTTACATATTTTGTGAATGTAAACCAATTCAAAATGATGTAAGGAGTGAAAAACTATGTACGGATACGGTTATGGTTTTGGTAATCCTGGTTACGGTTATGGCTATGGAGGCGGCTATGGAGGCGGCTATGGAGGCGGTTACGGATACGGTTTCGCGCTAATTGTTGTATTGTTTATCCTTTTAATTATCATTGGAGCAGCTTGGATTTGCTAATGTCCTGATCAGCAGAGCGTCAACCACTATTGACCGATTAACAAGATGTTAATCGGTTTTCTTCATACATTCTCAAATGTATAAATTTCTGGCTGGGAAATCGTTCGATGCGGCGAGAAATTTTAGGAATGAAAGCATCAGGGCAACTAGTCCTCTGTCTTCGCTCAAGGGCAGGGCTCGCCAATCAGTGAGTTTTCTTGACACTTTAAGAAAGTATAAATTTCTAGCTGGATGCCGATTCGACGTAGCGAGAAATTTTAGGAATAAAGTATAAGGGCAACTACGCCTCTGTCTTGGCCCAAAAGCAGGCTCGCCAATCGGCGAGTTTTCTTTATTTCAAAGGTATGTATCATAATATGTTGCATGTGACTAAAAAAGCCTTCTAGAACTATGAAAACATAGTCTTGGGAGGCTTTTTGTATGAAAGAAACAAACATTTCTCTCATAAGATGATAGAAGAAGGGTGAGGGGGAGAGGAATAGATGCGCGAATATTTAATTAAGCCGTTGGTCGGACAGCCTTATCCGACTATTTCTCACGGCAACGGCATATATTTGTACGATACGAATGGAAAACGGTATTTAGATGGTTCTTCTGGAGCTATTACCGCAAGCATTGGGCATGGTGTGCAAGAAGTAATTGGGGCAATGACAAAACAGGCTGAGAAAGTAGCGTTTGTATACCGCTCCCAATTTACGAGTGAAGCGGCGGAGAGATTAGCTAAAACGTTAAGCGATAAAAGTCCAGGTGATTTGAATTGGAGCTTTTTTGTAAATAGCGGCACTGAAGCGATGGAGACGGCGATGAAGATCGCGATTCAGCATTATCAAGAACGTGGCATAACAAGCAAGCAAAAGGTTATATCACGTCATATGAGCTATCATGGTATTACAATTGGTGCGCTTTCGATGTCGGGTCATCCGCTGCGCCGCCAAAGATTCACTCCTTTGCTTGAGGATTACCCCATTTTACCACCTCCATATTGCTTTCGATGTCCATTTGGTTTGGAGCATCCTTCCTGCCAAACAGCGTGTGCCAAGCAATTAGAAAATGAGATAGAGAGAATTGGCTCCGAGCATATTGCGGCGTTTGTAGCAGAGCCGATTGTTGGTGCTGCTGGCGGAGCACTTACCCCACCTGAGGATTATTACAAAATCATAAAAAGCATATGTGAACGCTACGATATTTTATTTATAGCTGATGAGGTTATGACAGGTCTTGGTCGAACAGGAGCATGGTTTGCGATGGAACATTGGGGAGTGGTTCCTGATCTCATTGCACTTGGGAAAGGATTAACGGCCGGATATGCGCCGATGGCAGCGACATTAGTGAGCGATCGGGTGATGGAGCCGATTTTGCAAGGGTCACGGCTTGTTATGGCGGGGCACACTTTTAGTGCGAACCCCCTATCAGCAGCAGTTTCACTGGCAGTTATAGAGTATGTTGAACGTTATAGCCTCGTAGAAAACGCTGCTGAAAAGGGGGGATACTTATTAGAAAAATTGCATGATTTTAAAAAGGAGTTTCCCATTATTACAGATGTACGTGGAAAAGGGCTTCTCTTAGGACTGGAGCTTTCTATCCCATGTTCCCATCTCATTCAAGCAGCGGCAAAATACGGTTTGCTTTTGTATCCAGCAGTCGCAGGAAGGAATGGAAAAGAAGAGATAGCGGTGCTTGTTGCGCCGCCCTTGACAGTTACGCATGCGGAGATTGATGAACTGCTGCAGCTGTTGTATGCGAGTCTGCAGGAAGTAATGGGAGGGTAGCGATAATGGGGAGAACAAATCCGTTTGGAAAGATAACAACCGTAAAACAAGTGATGACGTTATTTCATGATGGTATGACACTCATGTTTGGTGGATTTGGAGGAGTTGGATCGCCTCCTACAATTATTTCTGCCATTTTAGCAGAAGGAATACGTGACATGCATCTAATAGGAAATGATACAGGATTCCCTGAAATCGGCATTGGGCCCTTAATCACAAACGAACGTGTAAGTTCTATTATTACCTCTCACATCGGCTCGAATCCAAATGCGGGACGGCTTCTCCATGAAGGGAAACTACAAATTGAATTTTGTCCGCAAGGAACGCTTGCGGAACGGATTCGTGCCGGTGGAGTTGGATTGGCTGGAGTTTTGACTGATGTTGGTATAGATACAATAGTGGAAGAAAAAAAGCAAACGGTTGTTTTAGAGGGACGTCGCTATCTTGTAGAGACTGCCTTAACGGCAGAGGTGGCTATTGTATATGCGAAGAAGGCAGATCCGTTTGGGAATCTTGTATTTGATAAAAGCGCACGAAATATGAATCCACATGTGGCCATGGCAGGCACGATTACAATCGCTGAGGTTGAGGAAATTGTAACGCTTGGCTCATTAGATCCAGACGAGATTGTAACACCGGGGGTATTTGTGGATTATGTTGTACCTTCAGAAGGGGTGAACTGGAAGTGGGCATGGGAGTAGAGGTTCGAAATCGGATTGCAAAAAGAGCTGCAAAGGAAATTCATAATGGGATGATCGTAAATTTGGGGATTGGTATTCCCTCTCTTGTACCGGATCATTTACCTGCAGATCTTCAGGTCATGTTCCATGCGGAAAATGGAATTCTTGGTCTAGGACGGAGCCCGGTAAAGGGCGAGGAAGATATGCATCTATGCAATGCTGCAGGTTTTCCGACAACAGTTATAGCAGGCGCAAGCTATTTTGACAGTTGTACGGCGTTTGGCATGATTCGAAGAGGAATGTTAGACATTACGATTCTTGGATCGCTGCAGGTAAGCGAAACAGGTGATTTGGCAAATTGGATGGTGCCAGGCCGACGAGTCCCAGGTATTGGCGGCGCAATGGATTTGGCGCAAAAGGCAAAGCGTGTGATTGTGGTTATGAGCCATGTTGATAAAGATGGGAATCCAAAAATTGTAAAAGAATGTACACTGCCGCTGACATCAAAGGGTTGTGTTCATGTCATTATTACGGATATGGCTGTTATGGAAGTAACAAAGAATGGTCTCCTTGTAACAGAACTAATGTCTCCGTATACGATTGCAGATGTTCAAACATATACGGGGGCCCCTTTTTCTGTTAGCCCTTCTCTAAGTACAATCGACTAAAATGAGGTGAAGCGGTTGGAACAGTATAAAAAAAGTGTGCGAAGCTATATTCAAGCTCATCAATTGCAAGGAGTACGTTTATTAAAACGACTTGTGCAGGAAAAAAGTGTGTCAGGAAATGAAAGCAGCGCACAAGCGATCGTTATTGAAAAATTAAGGGAGCTTGGGCTGCAACTGGACATTTGGGAACCATCTTTTCGTGAATTAGAGCGGCATCCTTATTTTGTCTCGCCGCGAAGCAGCTTTCTTGACAGTCCGAATGTTGTAGCGGTATTAAAGGGAAGCGGAGGGGGAAGGTCAATCATTCTGAATGGCCATATCGATGTAGTGCCAGAAGGGGATGAACAGCAGTGGAAGTATCATCCTTATAAAGGGGATGTGGAAGGCAATCGTCTCTATGGGCGTGGTGCTACCGATATGAAGGGAGGAAGTACGTCGCTTATTATGGCACTGGAAGCGATTATTGCCTGCGGCATTCGTTTAAAGGGGGATATATGCTTTCAAAGTGTAATTGAAGAAGAAAGCGGAGGAGCAGGATCGTTGGCTGCCATTATAAGAGGATACAAAGCTGACGGTGTTCTCATTCCCGAGCCGACAAATATGAAAATTTTCCCAAAGCAACAGGGCTCTCTATGGTTTCGCCTAACGGTAAAAGGACAATCCGCACATGGCGGTACACGCTATGAGGGGGTAAGCGCGATTGAGAAGAGCATAATTGTCATTGAACATGTACGGAGGCTGGAGAACATAAGAAATGAACGTATACAAGAACCGCTCTATCAGTCTATTCCAATCCCGGTTCCGATTAATATTGGCAGAATGACGGGTGGAAATTGGCCATCGTCCGTGCCTGATTTGCTTGTGTTAGAAGGGAGGTACGGTGTAGCACCAGATGAGAAATTAGCAGAGGCAACACAAGAGTTTGAAAATTGGTTTCGTAAGCTGTGTGAAGCAGATGCTTGGTTTTTGGAGCACCCTGTTGAGATTGAGTGGTTTGGCGCAAGATGGGTACCTGGTTCGCTCGCAGAGGAGCATCCGCTTGCACAAACGCTCAATCAGAATTTTACGCTTGTGCGAGGGGAAGAGCCCATTATCGAAGCCTCTCCATGGGGGACGGACGGGGGTTTGTTTACAAATGTCGCGAATATTCCGACTCTTGTATTTGGTCCAGGAGAAACGAAGGCTGCACATCAGCATGATGAGTATATAGAAATTGATAAGATGGTAGAAGCTGCCGAAATGATCGCCTGCATGCTGCTCGATTGGTGCGGGGTGGAGGAATGAAGTATTATGAATCTTTCTCAGAGCAGGGAAGGAACTACACGATAGAAGGAGTGCTGGACTACTTTAATGAACGGATTCGAGTCGATGCATATACAGGAAATTTACAGGAGATTATTAATCGAACGGAGCAATTGGCAGAGCGGCATAGCCTTTCTAAACTTATTCTAAAAGGAAAACACGAGCACTTTTCTTCTCTCATCTCAAGCGGATACACGCTTGAAGCCATCATTCCCCTCTATTTTCAAGGGCAGGCTGCCTATTTTTTCACCAAATATCGAAAAAACGATAGAAGAAACAGCATGTTTTGGATGCAAGAGGATGAGATTGTCCGTAATGTGAAAGCGCAGCAGGATACGAAGGCAAAAGAGGTCCCTCCCTCCTTTGTGCTTCGTCTTGCAACCGAGAAGGATGCAGAGGCGCTTGCACAGCTATTTAGACATGTGTTTCAAGTATACCCGACCCCACTCGATAGCCCTGAGTATATTCAAAAAACGATGCGGGAAGATACGATCTACTATGTGTATACAGCGAACGATCAAATTGTTAGTACTGCGTCAGCTGAAATGAATTGCTTGCAGGGAAATGCAGAATTGACAAATTGTGCCACAATTTTGGAGTTCCGTAAACATGGATTGATGAAGCAGCTGTTAATTGCGCTTGAGAAGGAGTTATGCATGCGGCATATTTACTGTGCATATACAATTGCGAGAGCTTTGTCTTATGGTATGAATGCAGCATTTTATCAAATTGGTTATTCCTATACAGGAAGACTGGTAAATAACTGTTATATTTTCGATAAAATGGAGGATATGAACGTTTGGGCAAAGGATTTATCACAATAAACCGAACATTCGGTATGGTATATGCCAAATGTTAAGCAAGGGGGGAGAGAGGTGCCTGCATCGTTTACAAAGGAAATGATGGAAGCAATACTAAGCGGTATTGATGAAGCGGTTCATGCAGTAGACGAGAATGGCTTTACGATTTTTTATAATGCTGCTGCTGCCAAGCATGATGGAACAAGGATAGAAGATGTGCTTGGAAAGCACGTATTAGAGGCGTTTCCATCTTTAACAAAGGAGACGAGTACGCTTCTTATGGTGCTGGAAACAAAGCGTCCGATATTACAGCAGGCACAGCGTTACAAAAATCGCAGCGGTCTGGAGGTTTGTACTGTAAATAGTACGATTCCTATTTTAGTTGAAGGCCGGGTAACTGGGGCTGTTGAAATTGCAAAGGATTATTCAGCTATTCAGAAGCTGACAGATAAGATTGTAGAGCTGCAATGGAGCAGAAAGAGAACAATTGTAGAAGATAAACAGCATAATGCGATAACATTTGAACAGATTTTGACGGAGGATCCACACTTTTTAGAAACAAAGCGTTTAGCAAAACGAGTAGCGCCGACTGATGCATCCGTGCTGTTATATGGTGAGACGGGAACTGGAAAGGAGCTATTTGTGCATGCGATTCATGAGACATCTCTCCGTAAATCAAAGCCTTTAATTGCCCAAAACTGCGCAGCCTTGCCAGAGTCATTGCTCGAGGGAATTCTATTTGGAACAGCAAAAGGAAGTTACACGGGAGCAATAGACCGAGCTGGATTATTTGAACTTGCCGATGGTGGAACGCTGCTGCTTGATGAGATCAATTCGATGCCGCTTAATTTACAAGCGAAGCTGCTACGCGTATTGGAGGATGGTATGGTTCGCCGCATTGGCGGTCAAAAAACAAGGAAGGTTGATGTCCGGGTGATGGCGGCAATGAATGAGCATCCTGAACGATGTATAGAAAATCGGACGCTGCGAGCTGATTTATACTATCGGTTAAATGTTTTTTCACTATGCATTCCACCGCTTCGGGAACGAACGGGCGACATTCTCCTGCTGGCACATCATTTCTTGCGTCACAATAATAATAAGCTTGGCAAGCAGATGAAAGGTTTTGATGCCTCTGTAAAACAACTCCTTCTTTACTATCATTGGCCAGGGAATGTGAGGGAATTGAAGCATGTTATGGAACATGCAATGATTATGACGGATGATTCAACGATTAAAATGGAGCATTTACCCTATTCATTTTCCCGTGTTCATAGGGTTCTGAATATAACATCTTTGCGTGAAACACTGCGTGAAACAGAGGAACGGCTGATTGAGCAAGCGCTGCTGCAAACAGATGGAAATATGATGCAAGCAGCAAGACTGCTGGATATACCGAGACAAACGCTGCAATATAAACTGCAAAAACATCGACAGGCTGCCGAATAATAGGGCTAAGCAGATAGAATCGTTCTCAAAAAGGGATCTCTTGGGCAATTCAAGAGATCCCTTTCTAGATTTTGCGAATTTCTCATTTAGATAAACCGTGGATTATGGAAGTATTTCAATGTTTGATTGAAAGTAATGTTCTTGTGTCAAATACTCCGGTTCCTAAAGATAAGACAGAATTGTTTCAGTATATGAAAAGGTATCATGGAAGTCTCCCGGTCTAAAAAGAGGATGCTTCAGACTGGAAAACAAACAGGCATGCCAAAAAATAGGCATTAAAGTGCCTAAAATTGGGCATTCGACCGGAATGCATATAATCTAATTAGCCTGAAAAAGCCGTCTTTAGACGGCTTTTTTCAGTTTCACCTAGTGCTTGCTCCTTTCATATAAAGAAAGTAGGTGAATGTTCCGACTTTTAATATTTAGTAACGAATCAAAGCTTTGGCACAGTTTTTGCTTAGGTATAGATAAGAGCGCAACAAAGGGGGAGAATTCATGCTGCACGATATATATAAACCAAAGCGTCATTGGCAGGATATTGAACTATGGAAGGATGTAACCGAGGAGCAGTGGAATGATTGGATTTGGCAATTAACGAATACGATCAAAACATTAGAGGATTTAAAGAAGGTAATTAATCTAACACCAGATGAGGAGGAGGGAGTTAAAATTTCTACAAAAACCATCCCTCTTAATATTACACCCTATTACGCCTCCCTTATGAATCCAGATGATCATCGTTGTCCAATTCGGATGCAATCCGTTCCGATTGCGAAGGAGCTCTACAAGACAAAATATGACCAAGAAGATCCGCTTGGGGAGGATGAGGACTCTCCAACGCCTGGGCTAACGCATCGTTATCCGGATCGCGTCTTGTTTCTCGTGACAAACCAATGCTCGATGTATTGCCGATATTGTACACGCCGCCGCTTTAGCGGACAAATTGGTATGGGTGTGCCGAAAAAGCAGCTGGATGATGCGATTAACTATATCCGTAACACGACGCAGGTGCGAGATGTATTAATTTCCGGCGGTGACGGACTATTAATCAATGATAATATTTTAGAATATATTTTAAAGAATCTGCGTGCCATTCCTCATGTCGAAATTATTCGCATTGGTACAAGAGCACCGGTGGTCTTTCCTCAGCGCATCACAGAAAATCTTTGTAATATCCTCAAGAAATATCATCCGATTTGGCTGAACACACACTTCAACACATCCATTGAGATTACAGAGGAATCCAAAAGAGCTTGTGAGATGCTCGCAAACGCAGGTGTGCCTCTTGGTAATCAGGCTGTTATTCTAGCAGGAATTAATGATAGTGTAGCGATTATGAAAAAATTGATGCACGATCTCGTCAAAATTCGTGTTCGCCCGTATTACATTTATCAATGCGATTTATCAGAGGGTATCAGTCATTTTCGCGCTCCAGTTTCAAAAGGCTTGGAAATTATTGAAGGGTTGCGAGGGCATACGTCTGGTTACGCTGTGCCAACTTTCGTCATTGATGCTCCTGGCGGCGGAGGCAAGATTGCGGTACAGCCGAATTATTTAATCTCCCAAAGTCCCGATAAAGTGGTACTCCGCAATTTTGAGGGCGTCATCACCACGTATCCAGAGCCCGAGAACTATGTGCCAGGTCGTGCGGAAGGATACTTCGGTGAAGTTTATCCAGATTATGCGGAGAAGAAATCGAATATCGGCATCGCTGGTCTCATGAATGATGTAAAGCCTAACCTTGTGCCGGAGGGACTGCAGCGTTTAGATCGTCGCAAGCAGTATGAGGCAAATCCAGAGCACGCTTCCTTGAAGGATAAACGTGAAAAGCGCGATCAGTTGAAGGAGAAGAAGTTTCAGGCGCAGATGAAGAAGCTAAGCGAAGGCAAGGATAAGGAGGAGTAGGAGATGCCAGTATGTGAGTGGTGTGGTTCAGAGCACGCGAGAGATAGCGGCAACACCGTGTTTTGGGAACTGCCGGACGGGACGAAGACGATAGGGATTACGGAGACGCCTTGTGTTTGCTGTGATGACTGTGGGATGGAGTATCAGACAGAGGAAACGGTGAAGAAGATTGAGGATCAGCTGTTTCTTATCAATACCAAGCAGCTGGAGAAACAGCTAACATATGCGGAACTGATGGCAAAGCCACGGCTATTGAAACGGAATTACTTTGATTTTTCTTCTTAGGATTTAAAAAAGGTACTCAGAAATGGCTGCCATTTATCCATTAAAATTTTTAAGGCTCTGTTCGATGTTGATTTTTTATCGAAAGAAAGACCGACTAAAAATAGTCGGTCTTCTCGGTGATAGAAGGGATGTTATTAACAATTTTCATAGGGCTTTGTTATTTTAATAGCTGTAGTAGCCCTTAATTAAGGTCGAAACGATCTGCATTCATTATCTTAACCCAAGCAGCTATAAAGTCACGCACAAACTTCTCTTTGTTATCGTCTTGTGCATAAACTTCTACAATGGCACGTAGAACTGAGTTTGAACCGAACACTAGGTCAACACTAGTTGCTGTACGTACTACTTCACCTGTCTTGCGATCACGTCCTTCAAATACGTCTCCCTCTACAGGCGTCCACGCTACTCCCATGTCAAGCAAGTTAACAAAGAAGTCGTTAGTAAGTGTGCCAACACGATTAGTGAAAACCCCGTGTTTTGTGCCATCGAAGTTAGTACCTAGAACACGCATACCGCCAACAAGTGCGGTCATTTCTGGTGCAGTAAGGCCAAGCAGTTGTGCCTTGTCTACTAGTAACTCTGCTGAACTTACACTATACTGCTTCTTCTGATAGTTGCGGAAACCATCAGCGATAGGCTCTAGTACTGCAAAGCTTTCTAAGTCAGTTTGTTCTTGGGTTGCATCGCCACGTCCTGGAGCAAAAGGAACAGTTACATCAAAGCCTGCATCTTTTGCAGCTTTTTCTACTGCGGCACTACCACCAAGTACAATCAAGTCAGCTATGCTGACTTTCTTATCTAGATGACCTTGAATACTTTCTAATACAGTAAGTACTTTTGTAAGTTGTTCAGGCTGATTCACTTCCCAATCCTTCTGTGGAGCAAGACGGATGCGAGCACCATTAGCACCACCACGCATATCTGAGCCACGGAAGGTACTTGCTGAAGCCCAGGCAGTTGTTACTAGCTCGTTGATTGTAAGTCCGGAATCTAGGATCATGACTTTGATCTTTGCAACTTCTGCATCTGTTAATTCATAATCAACAGCAGGTACAGGATCTTGCCAGATAAGAACTTCTTCTGGAACTTCTGGGCCTAGATATCTTGCACGAGGACCCATGTCACGGTGTGTCAGTTTAAACCATGCACGAGCAAATACATCTGCAAACTCTTCTGGATTCTCATAGAAACGACGGGAAATCTTTTCGTAAGTTGGGTCAATACGTAAGGCCATATCCGCGGTAGTCATCATAGTCGGAACACGAACTGATGAATCCTCTGCATCTGGGGCAAGATGATCCTCAGCAGGATTGATTGCAACCCACTGATGTGCGCCTGCAGGGCTCTTTGTAAGCTCCCATTCATATCCAAACAGTAATTCAAAGAATCCATTATCCCACTGTGTTGGATTAGCGGTCCAAGCACCTTCAATACCGCTAGTGATGGCGTCACGACCTTTTCCGCTACCATGTGTGCTTATCCAACCTAAGCCTTGTGCTTCAATAGGAGCACCTTCTGGCTCTGGACCAACAAGAGCGGCGTCTCCTGCACCGTGTGCCTTACCAAAAGTATGGCCGCCGGCGATTAGTGCAACTGTTTCTTCATCGTTCATTCCCATACGTGCAAAGGTTTCGCGGATGTCACGGCCACTTGCGAGCGGATCTGGTTTACCGTTTGGACCTTCAGGGTTAACATAGATTAGCCCCATCTGAACTGCAGCAAGTGGATTCTCAAGCTCACGATCGCCTGTGTAACGCTTATCACCTAGCCATTCCATTTCAGTACCCCAGTAGATGTCTTCTTCTGGATGCCAAACGTCTGCGCGTCCTCCCCCAAAACCGAATGTCTTTCCGCCCATTGATTCAATAGCAACATTACCTGTTAGAATAAATAAGTCAGCCCAAGAGATCTTGTTGCCATACTTTTGCTTAATCGGCCATAGCAGTCGCCGGGCTTTATCGAGGTTGCCGTTGTCAGGCCAGCTGTTAAGTGGAGCAAAACGCTGTGTGCCAGTTCCACCACCACCACGGCCGTCACCGGTACGATACGTCCCTGCGGAGTGCCAAGCCATACGGATAAAGAATGGACCATAATGTCCATAGTCAGCAGGCCACCAATCTTGACTGTTTGTCATTAAATCGCGAAGATCCTGTTTAAGAGCATGGTAGTCTAATTTTTTAAATTCTTCTGCATAATCAAAGGTTTCTCCCATAGGGTTAGATTTTCTGTCATGCTGATGTAGAATGTTCAAGTTCAACTGGTTTGGCCACCAGTCTCTGTTAGACGTACCACTAGATTTGGGACTAGTAGCGCCACCGTGGTGTACCGGGCACTTTCCAATGTTAGCAGTTTCTTTAGCTTCCATACTTATTTTCCCCCTTATGTGTAAATTATGTAGCAAATAATTATGCCTCTAGTCGTACGAAACTTACAAACTAGATAATAATAATTATAATATTATTATTAAACTATTACTATGATTGAAAGAATTAAAACTCACGATAAAGAATTTAGTTGATAACTTTGTGAACACATTGATGGCAAAGCAGGGGTAGGGAATGCCCCTCCTTATCTACCCTTGGGCTTCGCCCTTCACAGGCTTGAAGAAGGGGGAATTCTTTCGGAGATCTGTTAAACTACGGGTTAATTAGTAAATTGACTTCCGATAATGGATAGTGAGAAGCGTACAGGATCAAATCAAATTCTGATTTTAGTTCAAATATATTATAACTACCAATAATACCTGATTATGTAAACATAAGGCTCTTCAGATCATTTAATTGAAGGGCTTTTAGTGGTTTTCAAGTACATTATTGACTCTCAATAATTAATTATATAAACAAAAAGAAATCTGTTACATACCATATTTTAGGATATGCTTCTGTCATATGATACGACAAGGGAAATTGAATTTTTTCTATCATTTTCTCTGTTACAAACCTTTAAAGAAGTATGACATTTATATGTTAATTGTATGTTTTTCTTAGTTACGTGAAATGCGGTTGCTATAATTCGATTATTACATACAGAAGCCGGGGGTAAACGAATGAAGAAAGTGCTAGGTATGACAACAGCAGCAATCTTTGGGTTAGGGTTCTTTGCAGCTAATGCAGATGCAGCAACGGTTGTAAATACGGATGTATTAAACGTTCGACAAGCTCCGAACACTGACTCACCCATACTTGGAAAAGTTACAACAGGACAAACACTACAAGTAAAAAATGATGCAAATGATTGGCTAGAAATTGAATATAACGGACAAAGCGCTTATGTAAGCAAACCATATACAAAAGATGACGGTGTATATTATGTAACAGCTGATGTATTAAACATACGCGATGGTGCCGGCACAGATCATAATGTAATTGGTAAGTTAGAAAATGGACAAGGAGTGCAAGTGATCGGCGATGCTGGAAATGGCTGGGCAGTTATTGCCTTTAAGGACGGATCCGCATATGTCAGCAAAGAATTTTTAGGTACACAAACACCAAAACTACAAGTAAAAGCAGCACAAGAACTCCAAGTTGAGGCTACCTCATACACACCTTATGAAGAGGATGGTTATAACGGTATGACCGCGACAGGTATAGACCTGCGCAAAGACCCAAACATGAAGCTGATTGCGGTTGATCCAAAAGTCATTCCGCTCGGTTCGAAAGTATGGGTAGAAGGATATGGTGAAGCAATTGCCGGCGATACAGGCGGTGCCATTAAAGGAAACCGTATTGACGTATTAAAACCAACAATAGATGAAGCGCTGCAATGGGGACGCAAGACTGTAACAGTACGCGTACTCGAGTAATAGCAATCCATGGGGGTATTTTCGTAAAAGGGGCGTAAATCTAGCATCGCAATCTACTTTTGATGCTTTCCGTCCTTTGGGGAGTCCATATTGAGGCAGGTACAGAAAAAGAACAACGAGGCTAACCTCATTGTTCTTTTAATTTTCTGTCACATTTTGCCGAAAGAGTCCCTGCTTCAATTTCGTGAAGCGCAGCGCAGGTGGGGGTAATTCAACGGGTCAAGAATTAATTAACAAGCTAACTTCTTCTTTAAATTTTGGATAAATGTCAGGATGAAGGAGATCCTCAATTTTAGCTAACTCGTTCAACAGCTAGGGAGAGGGCCTGCAAAAAAGAGATTCTACAGTGGATTGTTTTTGATCATGTTCATATGCCCCAACTTGGATGTTTTAGGATTACCTTTGGATTAACCTTCTTTTTTGGAACGCCTACCCATACAACACATATAGCGTCTGGATTCCGAAGCTTTACGTCTTCCCAATTTGTTTGGACGCTTGCCTCAACTTTATCTTCAAAAATGTTTCGTCCCCTGCAACCCTACTAATCACTGTTAGTAAATTACTGGAACATGAGGTGAATATTGGATTTTCCCGCTACTCCTAATACAGTGTTATTCGTGAATCTACTAGATGACTTAGAGCTTCGTGATATTTAATAATACTAGTAATTTTTCTTCCAATTTCATTGCAAACCAAGACAATAAAAATATTAATTACCGTTATATCTTCTATTTGACTTTTCTTTTATGATATAACTATTAGATACAGGTTTGTTTATTAAATGGAGAATGAAGGATGAATTTTGAAAGGGGATACTTTGTTTGAATACGAAATACTTAGATTTATTGGCTCAAAAATATGACAGTGAAGAGAAAGTGGTAACAGAAATTATTAATCTTGAAGCTATTCTCAATCTGCCTAAGGGGACCGAACACTTTGTCAGTGATTTACATGGGGAGTACCAAGCCTTTCAACATGTGCTAAGAAATGGTTCGGGGAATGTAAAAGAGAAAATCAGGGACTTGTTTCAAGATGTTTTATTTGAAAAAGAAATAAATGAATTTGCGACATTAGTTTATTATCCTGAAGAAAAATTACAGTTAATTAAAAATAGTTTTGGCAATGAAGAAGAATTAAACCAATGGTATACAGTAATCATCGAGCGGATGATCAGGCTTATTTCTTATGCTTCCTCCAAATATACACGTTCGAAATTACGTAAAGCATTGCCGAGTCAGTTTGTGTATATTATAGAGGAGCTGTTATACAAAGCAGATAAATCTACAAATAAGGAGCAATATTATACGGAAATTGTCCAGCAGATCATCTCCTTAGGTCAGGCTGATAAGCTCATAACAGGGCTTGCTTATACGACTCAGAAATTGGTTGTCGATCATCTTCATGTAGTTGGGGATATTTATGATCGTGGACCTGAGCCTGATAAAATCATGGATACCCTAATCAACTATCATTCCGTTGATATTCAGTGGGGAAATCATGATGTACTATGGTTAGGTGCCTTTGCTGGTTCAAAGGTTTGTCTTGCTAATATTATTCGTATCTGCGCTAGATACGACAATTTGGATATTATTGAAGATGTGTATGGAATAAATCTTAGACCCCTACTCAATCTTGCGGAGAAATACTATGGGGACAATCCAGTTTTTAGACCTAAGATACATTCCGATAAAAAATTATCTGATCATGAACAATTACAAATTACGAAAATTCATCAAGCAATTGCAATGATTCAGTTCAAACTTGAAATCCCTATCATAAAGAGACGCCCGTATTTTAATATGTCAGAAAGGCTTTTGCTTGAGAAAATTGATTATGACAAGAATGAAGTAACGATTTATGGGAAAACCTACCCGCTAGAAAATACCTGTTTTGCAACGATTAACCCAGAGCGGCCTGATCAATTATTAGAAGAAGAACAGCAGGTTATGGAAAGATTATTATTTTCAGTCCAGCATTCAGAAAAGCTGGCCAGACATATGAACTTCCTTATGAAGAAAGGGAACCTTTATTTAAAATATAACGGGAACCTATTAATACATGGCTGTATTCCTTTGGATGAAGAAGGGAATATGGAAAAAATGACGATTGAAAATAAAACCTATTCAGGTCGTGAGCTGCTTGATGTTTTTGAACGTTATTTACGGCATGCTTTTGCACATCCTGAAGAGACAGATGATCTTGCGACAGATATGGTCTGGTATTTATGGACAGGAGAATATTCATCACTCTTTGGAAAAAGGGAGATGACAACTTTTGAGAGATACTTTATTAAGGATAAGAAAACTCATAAAGAGAAAAAGAATCCATACTACCATTTACGTGAACAGGAAGATGTTTGCCGCAAAATCCTAACTGAATTTGGCCTTAATCCTGACCAGGGGCATATTATAAATGGCCATACACCAGTTAAAGAAATTGAGGGAGAAAATCCAATTAAAGCAAATGGTAGGATGATTGTAATTGATGGAGGTTTCTCCAAAGCTTATCAATCAACAACGGGTATAGCTGGATATACGTTATTATATAATTCCTATGGTATGCAACTGGCCGCCCATAAGAAATTTAATTCAAAAGAAGATGTTCTATGTAACGGAACGGATGTTTTGTCAGTAAAAAGATTGGTGGACAAAGAATTAAAGAGAAAAAAGGTTAGAGAAACGAATATCGGTAAAGAATTATTACAGGAAATCACTATTTTGAATAGTCTGAGGGAATATCTGTATATGAATTGACAGAAGTTGTTCCAATTCAATTTAAAAGAAGGATAACGGTTTGGCGGTATGAATTTGGCATTTTACCAAATTCATACCGTTTTTTATTTGGTGTATTTTTATTCTCAAAATGAGTAAATTCACTTGAGGTAATTTTCAGTCTGCTTATAAAGATACTAATGATATAAATCCTGCCAATATAACAATGCATCTTTGAATTTTTGAGATGAATATTATCCATAAACTGAAGAAATCCTGTGATTAAAGAAAAGCTATATGAGAGAATATTACACCGGAGCCGAAGTAATTGTTACTCGGCTTTTAATACTTTTTTAAGAATTGATTTAGAGAATCTTTAGCTTTATCGGATACGATAAAAATAATGCTACCTTAATAAAAGATATCTCAAATATGAGAAATCCCTATGGATAAGGAAGGATGAACGTGTCCATTCAAACAAGATTTTTACTATCTTATATTGGCGTCATATGTATTTCTGTCTTTTTATTGCTTATAGCGGGTTTTTTAGTTCTTTTTACTATTACCGGTGATGTTAAATCTGTGAAATATTTTTATAAAAATTCCTACACTAATAAGCCGCTGACCGCGGCTGAGGAAAATACGTTTCTTGATTTAAAGCTGCTGGCAAAGCATGCACCAGATCAATTGTTGGACGAAAAGCAACTGCAGGGAAAGGAGGATGTTGAAATTGTTGTCAGAAAGGGGACTGATATCACTTATGCTTCTCCCGAACTGGAGCGAAAAACACTCCAACAATCCCTCCCCACCTTTGAGTCCGCCAACATAAATACGCGCGATACGATTCAAGTGAACAATACATTCTATACGTATGTAAAGTTTGATTTCTACTTCAGTAATCAGGAAGAAGGGAGTATTTTTGTTTTGCGCAAAGTCAGTTCATATGCGGAGTTGGCACGTAAGTTATTTCCGATATTATTTGCTTTGCTGCTTCTTTTGCTTGTTGTTACACTAGGTTTTTTGAACTATGTAGTTTCGCGCAGCATCATTAAACCTATTACAATGCTGAAGCATGGAATAGAGCGTATAAAAGCAGGAGACTTGAATTTTCAGCTGCATACTTGCTCGAATGACGAGGTAGGGCAGCTCACCCAATCGTTTGAGGAAATGAGAAAGAAGTTGAAGGAGTCCATTGAGATTCAGGTGCAATACGAGGAGAATCGAAAAGAGCTGCTTTCTAATATTTCGCATGATCTCAAAACACCTATTACTTCTATTATTGGTTATGTGGAAGGAATACGGGACGGAGTTGCAAATACGCCGGAGAAAGTGGATAAATATTTGACCACTGTCTACACAAAAGCTAAGGATTTGAATGCCATTATAGATGAGCTATTTTTATTTTCTAAGCTGGATTTGCAACGTGAGCCCTTTACATTTGAAAGCGTGGATCTCCTGCAATATCTAAAGGATTATATAGAAGAGCTGCATCTTGACTTGGGTGATCAAGGAATAGAAGTTCTTTTTTCTTCCAGCCAAACTCATCCCAGCTATGTCCAAGCAGACCGAGATAAACTGAAGCGTGTGTTATCGAACTTAGTCAATAATAGTGTAAAATATATGGACAAAGAGTCAAAGCAAATCATTATTTCCTTGCTGGACGAAGAGAGTGCGGTTACAGTTCAAGTTACTGATAACGGTTCGGGAATTTCATCGACCGCACTTCCTTTCATATTCGAACGTTTTTATCGTGTAGAACAATCGAGAAACAAGCGAACAGGAGGAAGCGGGCTTGGATTGGCCATTGCCAAACAAATTATTCAAGGGCACGGTGGGTCTATCAGTGCTGTGAGTGAAATAGGAGAAGGGACAACGGTTTTCTTTTCCTTGCCGAAAGTGAAAAGATCAGGGGAGATACGATGAAAAAAATTTTAATTATAGAAGATGAAACGAGCATCGCCGAATTACAACGTGACTATTTGGAGATTAATGGATTTGAGGCTGAGATACAATCTTCTGGGGAAGAGGGGCTTCACCAAGCCTTACAAGGAGATTATAATCTTATTATTTTGGATATTATGCTTCCTCATATAGGCGGATTCGAAATATGCAGGCAAATTCGTGCGGAGAAAAACATTCCGATTCTGCTTGTATCGGCTAAAAAAGAAGAAATCGATAAAATACGCGGTCTCGGGTTAGGTGCAGATGATTACATCACAAAGCCGTTCAGTCCAAGCGAACTTGTCGCAAGGGTGAAAGCGCATCTAGCGCGTTATGAACGGCTGGCGGGCAGCCGTTCTGCTGAGAAAGAGAAGATTATATATGTTCATGGTATTTCTATTGATCCGTCTGCTCGCCGTGTACACATTCATGAGCAAGAAGTTCCGTTCACGACAAAAGAATTCGATTTGTTAACCTGTTTTGTCACACATCCCAATCAGGTGCTTAGCAAGGAGCAACTGTTTGAGAACATCTGGGGATTCGATTCCGCCGGAGATGTTTCTACCGTAACGGTGCATGTGCGAAAGCTCCGAGAAAAAATAGAACGCGACCCTGCAAGTCCGCAATACCTGGAAACGGTGTGGGGAGCCGGCTATCGTTTTAATATATAACTTTGCTGCACTCCTGCCATTTATGGCAGGAGTTTTTTGTTCTGTTGTAAGAAAGTATGAACTTCTAGCTAGAAATCATTCGATATAGTTGGAAATTTTAGGGGTGCAGTATAAGTGCAATTACGCCTCTGTCTTTGCCCGAGGGCAGGGTTCACCAATCGGCTAGTTTTCTTTCCAAGATAAGAAAGTATAACTTTTCGGGGGATGTCTAGCTCCCAAGGCCCAAAATGGCAGACTCCAGGCTGAACCTCCGCAAAAGGAAAAAAGCGCCTTTTACTGCGACCCACCCTTACGCTGCCATAAAAGGCGGGCCTTGTCCACTTTTCTTAATAAGAAAAGTTTTCTGCTTTGTTTATAGATTTTTAAGAATTTGTTTAGAAGGAGTTTAGACCTCAGCATTATTATGAGCTTAGGCAAGTAAAACATAAAATAAAAGGAGAGCGCAGAAATGAAAAAGAAATACTTGAAATACGTTGTGTTAACAACTGCAATTACGACAGGGGTCTCTATATATTCTCAAGCCTCGGAAGTTCATGCTTCTGTCCAAAACAAAGTAGAGCAAAATCAGCAGCAAGCGTATGCTGATACGATTCAAGTAGTGAAGCTTAAAAAGTTAAATTCGATTGCACTGGAGATCACTTTCTCAAAGCCGATTCCCCAAGAGGAATTAAATCTGGACCAAGCGAAGAAAAATTTCGTGTTCAGCAATGGCTTGCAGCTGACAAACATCCCGCAGCTCAAGACGGGAGCGAAGTCCACATATATCGTACCGGTCTCTGTGCAAAAGCCCGGGGAGAAATATACATTAACTTATAAAGGGAAAAAAGTGCGTACATTCATCGGGAGCGAAAAAAAAATAGAACTAAACTCAGTACGGCAAGTAACAAACGATACGTTTGAACTTGAGTCTTTCCGGACAGATGGTATTCTTGATTATCAGTATGTAGTGGCGGCAGATGCAGATAAAGTAGGAGATTTGGCTGTTACTCTTAATAAACACAACAAATACAATGGCGTACGCTATGACATCATTCCTTCCTTAAGGGATCAAAAAGTAACAATCACTCCAGATGGAGGACAGCCGATTGTAGCGAGTTATGTCCCATTTACACAAGCTACAGATGGCAGACAAGCTCCCAAATTCCGTTTACCTGCCGGACAAACACTGCAGCCGGGAATAACTTACACAGTAACAGCTGATTGGGCAACTGTAAGACAAAGCAAATTTACAGCGAAGGAAGTTGCTCCGCTTGTTATTCAATCCGCTAAACAAATTAATGCAACAAGCGTTGAAATTACTTTGACAGAAGATCCAAAAGATGAACTATTCGCCTTGCGTCAAGTCAAGCTTACAGCGGAAGGCGGATCTGAGCTTATTGCCCAATACAAATTCACTTCGCGAAAAGGAGCAACCGGAACTTTCGATATTTTAAATAATGGTTCATTGCAGCCGGAGGCAACGTATAAAGTAACTCCTGTAGGCGCATGGGCGGAAGCAAAAGATATTATGATTCAAAACTAGTAGGGTAGGGCCACATCGCCATCAAGGTAAAGCAATTAAATGCCCTCAGCTACAAAAAATGAATTTAGGTATTTTTGAAGAATAAACGAGTAACAAAAATAATTTTAAAGATAATTGAGCAAAGCAATGAACAAGAGAAAATCGTAATAGAGACGACAAACCTGCTTAAAGAAATTGTTGATTCTGAATGTAATAGTAATTTGAACATCTACAAAGAACCTTGGAATGATTATTTGAATTTTCGGAAGAGACAATACTACTCAGGGCGCTGTTTTAGGCGCTCTTTTCTAATATTTGTAACAAAACATAACTTCTCATAACTTCTGTTTCCTGCCTAGCATTTAGAAGATCAGGGCTTTAATTTTTAAAAAATGTATTAGTGGACAATATCTGTGTGTTAAGACAAATAAAAGCATTCCTCTCGGCCGTTGGCAAAAGAGGGATGCTGCATCGGGCCACGAGAGAATTTCTATGAGGATTTGAAACGACATCTCAAGTAATATTTTCCAGATATATTATAAATATTCCAATTTATTACATATATTCAGAATTTTTAGAAAATTTATAACCTTTTCGTTTACAAATAAATGATTTCCTTTGTATGATAGGTACAAGCAATAACTAATGTAAAGAAAACTTCCACCGTTTTCATGTCCAACCTATCTTAATTGTTCGCAATATTAGGAAAATTCCATAATATTCTATTAGTATTATTCGGATAAGAGTCTGTAACCACAATTATTTATTTGGGGGAATAGCTATGGTAATGAATAACCTAATAGCTTTGGATCAGTATACTTGCCCGAAATTAGAAAAGCTAAAGCTGGAACATGAATGGGAAAAATTTATTTCTGGTAATAACACAACCCCAATAATCCGCCCTTTAATGTATGACTCATGGCAACGTTGTTTGGAGCAAGGAATCAGTCCGCTTCAAAGTAAGACCTCTATCAATCTCAGTGAAGAGCAAATTAAGGAATATGTGTCAACGGATCCATTATTTCGCACTTTAAAGCCGGTACTTACGAAATTAAAGGATATGTATATAGATTCTGGCCATTTGGTCACGTTTTCCACCCCTTCCGGCGATATTGTTTACTTAGAAGGAGATTTGTCTTTAATGTTAAAGGCTGAAGATATGAATTTTGTCGCTGGTTCATCTTGGGCAGAACATAACGCAGGTACGAATGCGATTGGAACAGCAATTGTTATCGGTTCTCCGATTCAAGTGTTTGCTGGAGAACATTTTTGCCAAGAGTTACAAAAATGGACATGTTCAGCTGCTCCTATCCGTGATCCAGCTACCCAAAAAACTTTGGGAGTCATTAACATGGCAGGGCTATGGGCAGTCAACCATCCTCATATTTTATCAGTCGTAGCTTCAGCGGAACAAGATGTAAATGGGATGCTGCGCAAGCAAGTAAGGTGGGAACGATTTAAGCTGCTCGAATATTACCAAAGCAGAAATATTTCTTGGCAGTCAAAGTCCTGTTTAGCCGTTTTAGATCGAGGAGGGAAGGTGATGAAAGCATCGCCTTTATTATATGAACAAGGTTTGATTGATTCGAACCATTTCTTGATCAGCATTCCTTCTCGATCATTACCCTTAACGTCAAGGATGTATTGGGAATGTGAACATTTAAATGGGACCTGGCGTTTTGAGCTAACCCCGTATATCTATGGAGGAATGTCTATCGGTGCCATTGTTTATGTTATTCCTCCAACCTTAACAAGTTTTAAGGGCATATACTTTGCTGCAAAATCTTCCTTCACAGGTGTGATGGATGCAACGCTTCCATCTTTATCAAATACAAATAGCTTAAATAGCGGGGCTATAATCCGCAATCTTAATGATAGGAAACAAGCTGTGGAGAAAAAGTTGATTCAGTTGCCCGATTTTTATAAATCTCTTTTTGATCATAATCCTGACGGAATCTATTCTTGTGATTTACAGGCAAATTTATTGGATGTGAATCCGGCTTTGGAAAGAATGATTGGTTATACGGTTAAAGAGCTTCAAGAGATTTCGCTTCCATCACTATTTCTTCCAGAATCCCTGGAAAGGGGAATGGAATATTTAGAAAAAACAATGAAAGGAAAGCAGCAGGAATATGAGGTGGCGGTTAGGCACAAAAATGGATACCGAATAGATTTAGAGGTAAATAATTTCCCTATTTTCATAGACAACGAGATTGTTGGAGTTTATGGAATTGTAAAAGACATTACCAAAAATAAGCAAATAGAAGAAGATTTGAAATCGACCAGACAACAATTGGACTTATTTCTTAAAAATACGGTGGATTCTATTATTATTTTCGACTTAAAGCATAATGTCATAAAAGTGAATCAAGCATTTGAAGAAGTCTTTGGCTGGACTGAACAAGAAGTAATAGGAAGAAAAAAACCTATCATTCCCAGTTTTTTAGTTGCCAAATATACAGAAATCCTTCAAAAAATAGTGAATAACAGGCATGTGATGTCGTTTGAAACGATTAGGCAACGAAAAGATGGAAGTCTTATTGATGTTAGCAGCTTTGTTTCCCCAATTGTAAATGCGAAAGGAAATGTGACAGCTTTCGTATCCATCTTAAGGGATATTACGGAGCATAAACGAATGGAAGAAGCATTGAAAGAAAGCGAGAAACGATTACGTACTTTAATTAATGCGATGCCTGACGTGGTTATCCTTAAAGATGGTGAAGGAAGATGGCTTGAAGCGAACGATTCTGCTCTTTCTTATTTTCAGTTTGAGAATGTTCCTTATTATGGAAAAAAAAATAGTGAACTGGCTGTGTATAATAAACTTTCTAGAGATACACTTTCTCATGGCGAGAAAACCGATCAAGAAGCGTGGGAAAATGGCCGTATTACCCGAAACCAAGTGATTCGACAACCTGATGGTAAATCAACTATTTTCGATGTTATTAAGGTTCCCATTTTTTATGCTGATGGCAAGCGTAAGGGACTTGTGATTATAGGACGCGATATAACAGAATTGAAGCGAACGGAAGAATTATTACGAAAATCGGAGAAGCTTGCTGTTGTAGGGCATTTAGCCACCGCAATCGCCCATGAAGTGAACAATCCTTTAACTGCAATGAAAGGGTTTATTCAATTACTAAAATCAACTGAAAATGAGAACCATCAGCATTACATAGATGTGGTATTATCAGAGATTAATCAAATAGAAGGCATTACGAATGAATTTATTGCGGCAGCCAAGCCACAAGCAGTAGAGGTTCAGCCTAATGATATGTATATGATAATTGAACAGGTTATCCTCTTATTCCAACCTCAAGGGAATATTCACAATGTCCAAATTAGAACTGAGTTTGAATCGGGGATCCCTTTAATCCCATTTGAACGGAACCAATTAAAACAAGTATTTATCAATGTCTTGAAAAATGCTATCAAGTCAATGCCGCTGGGGGGAGATGTTTTAATTCAAGTCAAACAATTTAGTGAGCATCAAGTATGCGTTAGCATTATAGATCAAGGATGTGGGATCCCAAAAGAACGTATGCCGTATCTTGGAGAACCTTTTTATAGTATTAAAGAAGAAGGAGTCGGCTTAGGATTAATGATTTGTTACAAAATAATTGAAGCGCATGGAGGAGAAATATGTATTGAAAGTGAACTGGGGAAAGGAACAAAAGTTGATGTCATTCTCCCGACCTATTATAAGGCTGCGTTCGAGAGAACTGGAAGCGGCCAACGAAGCGTGAAAACCCATTCCTTTAGGGATGGGATGGTGCCGTAGCGATAGATATGTTGACAAAGGGCTATTGCTTTTGCGCTTGAGCCGAATCGTTTGTCATACCGATTATCAGAGAAAATGAAAGCAGAAAAGACCATAGATCTAGATAACAGTGAACTACCACGACCCTAAAGGTATCGTGGTTTTACGCCCACAAATATAAAATTATAGAAAAGATAAGAAAATTACTTCGAAATTCTTTATAATGTAAAAGTAGGACAGATAGTAACTTGAAAGGAATGGAGAAGTGTGAAGAAACTGGATGTACTGTTAATGGTACTCAGCTGCCTGTTTCCAATTGCAGGTGTTATGAAACAATTCCCTCTTACATTATCACTAGTTATGGGAGGATTGTTATTTTTCATTAGTTTGGGAAGTTATTTCGCTAAACAAACCAATTGGCGAGTATTTAGCTGGATAGCATATGCTGTATTTATTACATTCTTGTTATTGCTTCGAAACCCGTATATAACGACAAGTTTCCTCTTGGAAAATATGAAAATCTCGGCATGTATTGCTATTATCCCATTTTTGTTCCGGTTTCGTACGTATGCGATTACGATAGGATTGCTTGGATTATGGGCATTCTTATTATGGGATGTAAAACAGGTCGGTTCGTTAGAAGCGCTGCAGCATATTATGTATGTAACTACGTCAGAACAAATATATTTGCTGCCATTCGGGATTGGATTTTTATTTGGGGGATGGCTGGGACATATAACAAAACCTTCTCCTAAACGCGAAAAGGGGCGGAAACCGAATAAACCGAAACAAAAAAAACAGCGAAAGGGATGGAATATTACAATTCCTATTCCGCGTCTACCGAAGTTTGGTATTAAAGTATCAAAATCTCGTCGATATGAATCCCCGGTACAGCAAACAACCCGCGTGCATGACTCGAGGCAAGAGGAGAATATGGAGCAGTATGGATCAGCAGAAGAGAAACAAGATATAGAAACAGAATTTATCCATGAAGAAACTAGAGAAACCCGAATGGGGCGAAGAAAGAAAAAGGCTAATATGTAATATTGAATTGAAAATAACTGAAGATAAGTATTACTAATGCGACGACGCATGTTGTTTCACAATGTAGCTTTAAGGCGTATCAACACTTTGCTGGATACGCCTATTTTCCACTTTAAGAAGGTATAAATTTCTAGCTGGAAGCCAATTCGACGTAGTTGGAAATTCTAAAGAATCTCCAGCACTCTACTGGAGATTCTTTAGATTATTTATTAAACTTCTGCGGAAATTGCTTCACAACTCCTGCGGAGATAGTATCTGCCATTAGGATTATATGTGAGACCCCTTCATCAATCGCAACGATTCTTGCATTCCAATCCTTTGCTAAGCTTGCAGATAAGTCATTTGTCACCAATTTTAGATGCATATACAACAACTTTTTTAGATTTTCATTTTTTAAATAAGGGTTGGCACTGCTAAGGAATGCTGCTATATCATCAGCATTTTTATACCATTCTTTGTTTAGCTGATTCACCAAGGCTTTCTTTCCGGCTTTAGCCGCGTCTACAATCTTGCCGGCAATAATAATATGTTCCTTAAGCAACTCCGTAAGTTTGTTCCCTGCCTTTTCCCCGTAGACCGGCTTCACAGCATTCCCAATATCTTCTTGATTTTTCAGCAGTCTTGACAACACCTGCTTTTGGTCTTCTGCTCCTGCTGTTGTTACACTTGTAATATAATTACTCGTCCACAATACATGATCAATCCAAAGTTTCCTGAATTCATTTTCGAATTTTACCTCAGATTGGCTAATGCGATGTTCTTGTGGTTGAGCCACGGCACCAATTGGTTCAGCCAGTATGGTTAGCGGAAATAACAAAATAAATCCCATCAATAATAATTTCTTCATAAAAATGGCTCCTTCCAAATTGAACAAGTATCCTTAGTATTATTTGTACATAGGATTTTTTACATTCCTCAAATAAAATTACTTTGATTTTAGCTCATGAAACTAGTCAATCTGGATGATTTTTTCATTTCCTATATGGCACTCTACTGTTAAGAAACACCATGTTTTTTTGATGTAACAAATGACATCAGGTGGCATATATGTCGCATTCACTACCCTCTATGTATTTTTATCGCGAAACTACCTATAATCTTTAACGGAGAGATATTACAGCATACTGATACATGAGCAGATAGGAGATATGGAATATGAACCATGTACAGAGTAAGTTTCCAGAAGGCTTTTTATGGGGCGGAGCAACGGCTGCTAACCAAGTGGAAGGCGGATTTTATGAAGGCAACAAAGGAATGAATATTGCCGATGTTCTTCCTGGCGGTAAAGAGCGTCTTAAGATTTTACTGTCACCTGGTTTTGATTTTAAAATTGATAAGGAAAAGTATAGCTACCCAAACCATGAAGCAATTGATTTCTATCATCGTTATCAGGAAGACATCGCATTGTTTGCAGAAATGGGCTTTAAGGTATATCGCATGTCCATTGCGTGGACACGCATTTTCCCAAATGGCAATGAATTAGAGCCGAATGAAGATGGTTTGGCGTTCTACGATCGTGTATTTGATGAATTGCATAAACACGGAATTGAACCAATCGTTACCATCTCTCACTATGAAATGCCAGTGAATCTTATAACAGAATATGGCGGTTGGAGAAGCCGCGAGGTTGTAACCTTCTTTGAAAGATATGTGAAAGCGATTTTCAGCCGTTACCAAGGTAAAGTGAAGTATTGGATGACGTTTAATGAAATTAATAGTGGTTTACATTTCCCAATTATGGGTCTTGGTTTTGCCATTCAAAAAGAAGAAGATAAATATCAGCCTACTTTCCAAGCTTATCACCATCAGTTCGTTGCAAGTAGCACAGCGGTAAAACTATGCCGTGAAATGATGCCAGATGCTCAAATTGGCTGTATGATTCTTTATGCGCCAGTGTATGCTTATGATTGCAACCCTGAAAATGTAATGTATGCTCTTAGGGAGCAACAGCTTTTTAATTATTTTTGTGCTGATGTGCAAGTACGCGGGGAGTATCCAGCTTTTATTAAACGTTATTTCAAGGAGCACAATATCGAGCTGGCAATACAAGAAGGCGATCTAGAGTTAATTAAAGAAAACACGGTAGACTATATTGGCTTTAGCTATTACATGTCCCGGACAGAGAAAAAGGTGAAATCAGCAGAAGATGCGGCACAAGGAAATATTCTGTCTGGTGTAAGAAATCCATTTTTAAAGGCTAGTGACTGGGGCTGGGAAATCGATCCAACAGGCTTACGCATTTCTTTAAACGAGCTTTACGATAGATACCGCATTCCGCTCTTTGTTGTAGAAAATGGTCTAGGGGCAATCGATACAGTCGAGGAAGATGGAACGATTAACGATGACTATCGCATTGATTATCTGCGTGATCACATCAAGGCAATGCGTGAGGCTATTGAAGATGGTGTGGAACTAATGGGATATACAAGCTGGGGATGTATTGACTTGGTAAGTATGTCAACAGGCGAGTTCTCTAAGCGTTATGGCCTTATCTATGTTGATAAGCATGATGATGGCAGCGGTACATTGGAACGCAAGAAGAAAAAGTCTTTCTTCTGGTATAAAAATGTGATTGCAACGAATG
Organism: Bacillus sp. OTU530; assembly: GCF_038440375.1. Taxonomy (NCBI): domain Bacteria; kingdom Bacillati; phylum Bacillota; class Bacilli; order Caryophanales; family Bacillaceae; genus Bacillus; species Bacillus sp. OTU530. Next base: position 18,209 of record NZ_JASATP010000010.1, on the reverse strand, counting down.
GGGAAGAGCTATAATCTTATATTTTATAAATGAGGTAATGTTCTTTTTTCTGAATGAGATTATCCCAATATAGGCCGTACGGTAGTCTTAATAACAAAAGCTCCCATACTGAATAGTTTTTTGGAAAAATCCTGATTCCCTTATTAGTAAGTAAGAATCAGGATTTTTTGTGTTCAGTCTTAGTCGGGATGAACCTAATAGGACCAATGTGTTAATTAATTATTGAGTGGTATATCCACAATTTATTTTCTTCAGCAGTCTCCGTAGATTTTTTTCCGCAGCTTCTACTTCAAATAAGAATAACAAGCACATGTTGTGAAAAGACTATAACAGGTATCAAATCATAAGGGGGAACATTACATGGATAAGCAACGTGCAAAAGACATTGCAGCTTCACCAGTTATGGCAAATGTAACGTTTGATGGTCATCAAATTTATATCGAGAAGGTAGATGAGCAAAATGGAACTGCTACAATTTATCCTCTTGATCAGCCAGAAAAGAAGCAAAATGTGATGGTAGATCATTTAGTCGAGTATTAAAGGAAAGCCTGTAGATCCTTCATATCGAGACAACTTATTTCATTACCAGAATAGCAAGCAAAACCTCCCACATATAGGGAGGTTTTTGGAGTTGCAGAAAATACCAGTTGATAATTATTATAAAATCATTAAAATAGACTACACATAAGGTCAAAGATAGTCAAAGTCAAAAGCGACTTTCATTTTAATAGATGGATATATATAGAAAAGGAGTGGCGTGATATGAAATGTCAAGCATGTGGTCAACAAATGGCTGCTGTATTAGTAAATATTCGCGTAAATGGTCAAAAAAGTGAAAAGCATCTCTGTCATGCTTGCTATGAAAAGGAAAGACAGAACGTATTCTCAATGGGAGGAAATCCATTTGGTGGATTCTTTAATCTATTTGAAGGAGGCGCATCAAAAGGAATGCCGAATATGGAAGAAGAAAAGGGACAAGCAGTAAAGGAAAGCGGTTTGCTTGGACAAATCGCACGCAATTTAAGTGACGCAGCAAAACGTGGCCGTATTGATCCTGTTATTGGCCGAGAGAAGGAAATTGATCGAGTTATTGAGATCTTGAATCGAAGAAATAAAAATAACCCTGTATTAATTGGGGAACCTGGTGTTGGTAAGACTGCGATTGCAGAGGGATTAGCGATGCGCATTGTCGAAGGAAAGGTTCCAGCTAAATTGCGGAATAAGGAAGTTTACGTACTGGATGTTGCTTCCTTAGTGTCTGATACAGGGGTTCGCGGGCAATTCGAGCAGCGTATGAAGCAATTGATCGAGGAGCTGCAGCGAAACGATAACATCATTTTGTTTATTGATGAAATTCACACAATTGTAGGGGCGGGCTCTGCTCAAGGTTCCATGGATGCGGGGAATATTTTAAAACCAGCATTGGCACGCGGTGAGCTCCAGGTTATTGGTGCAACGACTTTGAAGGAGTATCGCGTCATTGAAAAGGATGCGGCATTAGAGAGACGCTTTCAACCCGTTATGGTAAATGAGCCATCTGTAAAGGAGGCCATTTCGATTTTAATGGGCTTGAAAGAGCAGTATGAACGTTATCATCAAGTTCAGATTCCGAATGAGGTTATCCAAGCATGCGTAATGCTTTCGAATCGTTATATTCAGGACCGTTATTTGCCAGATAAAGCGATTGATCTCCTGGATGAAGCTGGTTCAAAAGTGAATCTGCGCGGAGGCAATAAGGAGGCAGCAAGTCTTGAGCTAGCATTAAATCATGTTCGTGCGGAAAAAGCGAAAGCGACGGAGAAAGAAGATTATGAGAAAGCAGCTCAGCTTCGCGATGAGGAAAAGAGCTTACTTGAAAAATTACAAAGCGCAGAGCAATCAGATGCAGTTGTAACCGTGCAGGATATTGAACATATTATTGAAGAAAAAACGGGTATTCCTGTAAGTAAGCTACAGCAGCAGGAACAACAAAAACTGCAAACTCTACAGCAGCGTCTAACAGAGAGAGTAATTGGGCAGGAGCAAGCTGTCGAGAAGGTGGCAAAGGCTGTACGCCGCGGCCGAGCTGGTCTAAAATCTAAAACAAGACCGACAGCCTCCTTCCTATTTGTAGGGCCAACAGGGGTTGGGAAAACAGAACTTGCTAAAACGCTGGCAGAGGAAGTATTTGGTGATCGAGAAGCGATGATTCGTCTTGATATGAGTGAGTACATGGAGAAACATTCTGTCTCTAAGCTAATCGGTTCTCCACCAGGCTATGTTGGTCATGAGGAAGCAGGTCAGTTGACTGAGAAGATCCGAAGAAAGCCGTATAGTCTTATTCTGCTTGATGAGATTGAAAAAGCACATCCAGATGTACAGCATATGTTCCTGCAAATATTAGAAGACGGTCGCTTGACGGATAGTCAGGGGCGCACTGTTAACTTTAAGGATACAATCATTATTATGACAAGCAATGCAGGTGTGACTGATAAAAAAGCAACTGTTGGATTTGCTGCATCCAGACAAGAGCAGTATAGCAATCTCCTAGATTCCTTAACTGCTTATTTTAAACCGGAGTTTTTGAACCGTTTTGATGGAATCATTCCATTCAATCATTTGGAACGAGAAAGCCTAGTGAGGATTGTTCGACTTCTATTTAAGGAACTACAAGAGAATCTAAATGAACAGCACATTGAACTGGCTGTGGAAGAAGAAGCAATGCAAATAATCGCTGAAATCGGCTATCATCCAGCATTCGGTGCGCGTCCGTTGCGCCGCGTTATGCAGGAAAAGATAGAAGATGCTGTAGCAGATCTTCTTTTGGAGGATAATGTGGAGGGGATTCGTGTGTTCGCAGCAGGTGGTAATCTTCAAGTTGCGAAATTATAATGATAAAATGCTGCGCCAAGCTGTTTGCTTGGCGCAGTTATCTACATATATGCTTGAAAGGAGCAACAATTATATCGATAACAGCTAGACAGTTGTATCCTTTAAGCAAGAACGATTTTTGTTCCTCATCATACATGCTAGTTTTTTTCTTGGACGACATGTATAATAAGTAAACAAAAAAGGAGAAGATTTCTATGAATAAGTCATTCTATCATTACATGATGAAATACAGGGATGGTCGTAAAATAGACAGTATGACGCAGCTTGCAACTAAAATTTATGAAGACTATAGCTTTCCGAAGCAATCATCAGATTATGACGAAATTAGCTCATATCTCGAGTTAAGCGGCCTATTGCTGACTATGGCTATATTTGATGAAGCATGGGATTATTATGTTACAGAAGCATAAAACAGCACACTCCGTACAAAGAGTGTGCTGTTTTTTTTACACTTTAAGAAGTATAAACTTTTAGCTAGAAGACAATTGGATATATGTGGAGATTTTAAGGAGGGTGTAAGGACAACGCTGTCTCTGTCTTCGCCTGGGAAGCAGGGCTCGCCAGGCGGTGAGTTTTCTTACACTGTAGGAAAGCATAAATTTCCAACCTGAAGCAAATTCGACGTAACAGGAAATTTTAGGAACAAAGTGTAAGGGCAACTACGCCTCTGTCTTCGCCCAAGAACAGGGCTCGCCAATTGGCGAGTTTTCTTTAGAAAAAATCGAAAAATTCTTTTTTACATACGTGTGTATAATAAGCGTTTTCGCAGCGAGCGCATATACTGTTATCGTCACAGCACTCTTCAATCACGACTCACAAAAGGAGAGAAATACATTGACTAAGAAAAAACAACCTAAATATAGCATTGGCGATATAGTCGTGATTACATTGTATGGAACCGTTGGCAAAATTACGAACGTAAAGATGCTCGATGGTGTATATCTATATGAAGTGAATAATCACGATGGTATTTACGTGGAGCATACATTACAACTAATAACAGATTATGAGGGACGGAATGTGGAAAAAGAATGGATTGAACTGCATTATAAGTTTACCTTCGGTGATCTTGTCCAGGTAACTGGATATGAAAAGGATGTATTTCGGGTAGTTGGCTATCGTACGGAAGTTTGGCGTTATAAAAATGATGCATGGGAAGATACAATTTATGAGTTGTCTCGCATTACAGATGGTGAATGGCTCGAGGCGGACGAATCTGATCTTACACTCCTAGCAAATGCTCAAGCGGCAAATAGTATATTAAAGAAGCTGAAAAATGACAAAACAGGTATTAACAAGCTCGACCTTGAAAAACTCAAATCTGTCAATAATTCTAAACGTGTTGGAATTAAAACCAACCGTACAGAAATTATTAATGGCTTACTTGATGTATATAATGATTATAGAGAGCTGTATCACACATTTCAAGATGAAGAGTACAAAATTGTGATGGATTTGGTTCTCAGTTACTTAACAAAACTAACCAAAAAGAAGTAATCATGTTTAGAGAGAGAAGAGAAATTGCAATAACACATGTATTGTGAAGGGTATGCCCACTATAGTTAAAAAGATAACGAGAGCTTTTACCATACGATCGGTCCACATATCGAAGTGTTCATTAGCAAATACGGCCAGACGTGATGTGTCTTCCTCTGCTTTCCAGTCAATCATGCTATTTTTTTCCACGACATCGTTCCCCCTTTAATAGCTTGTACTACATGGGTATGCACAGGCATGGTTTGATATGACTGGTACATACTAAGCCAATTAAAAAAATGTTTTTTCGTTTGTACACATAAATTTCATTTTCCCTCATAAAACAGAAATAAAGGGGTGATGAATGTGAAAGAAATTGAAGTGGTCATTGATACGGAAGAGATTGCCGAATTCTTTTACAATCAATTAATCCGAAGGGGATACGTGCCAGAGCCGGAGGAAATGGAGGAGCTGGCAGATATCACATTTGATTACTTACTTGAAAAGTGCATGATTGATGAAATTTTTGAGGAAGAAGAATAACAGCGAAGTAGCGACGGGTTGCACTCGTCGTTTTTCATTTCTGTTTTACGAAATTGTAACAACCTTCGACTTCTAACAACTGTTATAATAGAGACAAATGTGAGAATGAGGTGAAGCAATGTTAAAGAAATTACTTAAAGCCTTATTGGGACAAAGTCATAAATATCGTTCTTATTCTAGCAGTGATTACAAGAAGCACCATCATTATGGAAATCATCACCATCATGGAAATCATCACCATTATGGTCATGGTCATTATAAAAAGAAGCATAAAAGCCATAGTGTTTTTTCTAGCTTCTTTAGTAGCTAATGACGTTTTTTTCGCGTATCTCCAGTATTTTTGATAGACCGCTGCAACTGGGTACTGTTTTACTGTATTATCGCATCGAAAGTGTAATTGGCATGGGAAGCTACGGATTTACGTATCGCGTTACTGATTTGAACACAGGGGAAGAAAAGGTGCTAAAACAGCTGCGGAAAAGTAAACAAAAGCTTGCGTCGGGAAGAAAATCATTTCAGAATGAGCAAGCAATTTTGCAGGAAATCAAGCATTCTTGTATTCCGCAGTTGTTTCATTCCTTTGTTTGGAATGATGAGCCGTTTTTTGTAATGACCTACATACAGGGAAAAACATTTGAGCAGCTCATTTTTGAAGAGCAGCACGTGTATACTGAGGAGAGGGCATTTTCCATTATTTACGATATTTTGAGGATTGTTTCGCATTTTCATAAACAGGGTATTATTCATAGAGATTTGCGCATTCCAAATATTTTAACGGAAGGCGGGCGGATCTATATTGTTGATTTTGGTTTAGCCTGCCGCATGGGTGAGAAGGATACCAGAGAGGAAACCTTTTTTGGTGAGAAGCAATATATGCGAGAGGTTCATTATCGCAGCGACTTTTATGCGCTAGGACATTTTCTTCTCTTTTTGTTGTATTCGGGCTATACACCTGTTTCAAAGAAGGAACGTCCTTGGTATGAAGAGCTGCCCCTATCTCATGACGGGAGAAGCATAATTATGCGTATGCTGCGTATAACAACACCGTATGAAAATGCAGAGGAACTGATGAATCATATTGAAACAATGGAAAAGGAGAGAAGTATATGTTTCAAAGATTTTTAGCAAGTGTCGGGATTGGGGCAGCTAAGGTTGATACAGTATTGCAGCGCGATGAATGGGCAGTGGGAGAAGAAGTGAAGGGGATTGTCCATATTGCGGGCGGCGCTGTTGAACAAAATGTTGATAGTATTTACCTTACACTTTCTACTACGTATACACGAGAGTCAGATGACCGAAAAGTATCAATTACACAGGATTTGGCGAAAATTCGCTTAACAGATCCCCTTGTGATCAAGCCGGGAGAAAAGCGAGAGGTGCCATTTTCCTTTACGTTACCTATTGAAACACCTTTAACATTCGGTCTCAAAAAAGTATGGATCCGTACGGGGTTAGATATTAAACATAGCATGGATCCAAGCGATACGGACTATATTCAAGTGCTGCCGGGTACTCTTATGAGCGACGTAATGCAGGCCGTACAGAGCCTTGGCTTCCGATTACGCCAAGCAGAATGCGAAGAGCTGCCGCACCGTTTGCGAGGCAGCGTTCCGTTTGCGCAGGAGCTTGAGTTTTTACCTGTATCAGGTCCGTTTTACCGAAAGCTAGATGAGTTAGAGCTCCTTGTTTTCCCGCGTTCACTGAATGAGCTGGAGTTTATTATGGAGATTGATAGGAAAGCAAAAGGATTAGCAGGCTTATTTTCTGAGGCGCTAGATTTAGACGAGACGCGTGTTCGCTTCACAGTTACACCTTCTGATGTGGCAACACTTGCACATAGATTAGAACAGATGATAAAAAAATATTGTTAATGCATAAAATAAAAAATAGAGGGGAAGCTAAGAACCCCTCTATTTTTTATTTGAGCGAGGTTGATGAGAGTGATGAAACAACGCGTACGTTTACTAGAGTGGATGATACTTTGCGCGGGTGTTTTTATTGGCATGGCGAGTACATATGAAACAGCAGTTCTCGTTTATACTGATACAGCGGTGAGTAAATACATCCACTCTTTTCGCAATGACATGTTTACTATGTTTTTTAGGCTTATATCAGATATAGGCTCCATTCGATTGTATGCGCCGCTTGTTTGTTTGCTGGCACTGTATTTTTTGATTCGAAAACGCTGGTTAGTTGTTGCTTTGCTAGTTGTTAGTTTATATGGTTCCCGTTATTTGAACTTTGCACTAAAGTCTTGGTTTGAGCGTGCACGACCCGACATTCATACACTTGTAACTGCCACAGGTTATAGTTTTCCGAGCGGTCACGCGATGAATGCGACAGCGTTTATCGGCTTTATTGCTTATTTGGCAATTACAGAGCATCGTTTGGAGCTTCGACAGAAAGCGATTATTATTACAGTGGCTTCCTTGTTGATTTTTTCGGTTACTTTAAGCCGTGTATACCTAGGGGTACATTATCCTACTGATATTCTTGCGGGTTGTGCAGCAGGAGGGGCTTGGCTTATACTGTGCATTTTGTTTCATCAATTTTTTTCTAAAAAAACAGCTTAGCATCAAGAGGATGCTGAAAAAGTCTATTTAACAAAGAAAAGAAGCTAGACAACTACTGCAACTGCATGTAGATGGATAACTTCTTTTCTTTGTATATGAATAAAATTTTTTAATGTGCTCAAAGCAAGGACTGTTTCAGCAGCCTCTAATCTTAAAGCTGTTTTTTATTTTAAGGAGGTATAGATTCTTAGCTATAAGCTAATTTAACGTAGTGGAAAAGCTTAAGCATAAAACGCAAGTGCACTTACGTCTCCATTTTCGTATAAAGGTTCGCCAATCGGCGAGGCTTCTGTTTTCTTTATATTTGTGGGCGTAAAACCACGATGCCTTTAGGTTCGTGGTAGTTCACTGATATTTTGTTTTACTTGGTTCTACGTGAATATGGGAATGGAGAATCTGATGTTCTTGTTTTAGAAGCTCTTCAATTTCATCTGTAATGCGGTGGCTTTCTATTACATCCATAGTTGCGTTTACTTCAATTGTAATGTCCACATAAGCTTCGTTTCCATACATGCGGCCTCTGATGTCCGTAATTTTATTGACCCCGTTCACCATAGCTACTGTATGTTTATATAATTCCATCTCACCCGGATCAATGCCGTCTGTTAATAAATGAGAAGCATCTTTGAATATATCCCATGCTGTTTTGCAGATGATAATCCCAACGATAAGTGCTGCAATTGGATCAAGCATCGGTACCCCATATTGGGAGGCAATGATGCCAATTGTTGTGCCAATGCTAACAAGCATATCGGAAAGATTATCCTTTGCCGCGGCTTCAAGTGCTTTGCTTTTTGTTCGCCTTGCAAGAGCCATATTGTATAAATATACGCCGTACATTACGACCGCACAAAATATAGCTACCCATGCTGCTGTTACACTAGGTGTTGTTTGTTCACTTTGAAAGAATAAACGCACGGCTCCAATCATTACATCAATTCCTACGCTTGCCATAATAAAGGAAGCTGCTAGAGAAGCGACTTGTTCGGCACGGGAATGACCGTATGGGTGATTATGATCACGTGGTTTTCTAGAAATTTTCAAGCCGATTAGTATGGCGAGGGATGCCCCGATATCTGTTAAGTTGTTCAGGCCGTCTGCGCGAAGAGCGCTTGATGCGGTAATGTAGCTCACAGTCAGCTTTATTGCTGATAAAAATATGTAGGCGGCAATACTAACAATCGCACCGTGGTCTGCTTTTTTATGAGAATATGCTTCCATGTGCATATCACACAACCTTTCGCAAAAATGTTCCTGTATAAGAGTAACAGATAAGAATTGAGTGGGTCTATACAAACATTGTTGTGCAAAAGTAGTTTTTTAGGAGCAGGATAAGAGTGTTTCGGAGAGGCAACATCTCAGATTTTATATGAGGTTGATAATAATATTATTATGTAAACATATAAGTGTGTAAGTGGACGATGTTTATATTTTGATACAAACATAAAGTCAATTAAATGGAAATTCGCCCATGCAGTCAAAATACAATAGGATTAAGGAAGGGGGATGGCGGGGATTGAAAAAACAATGGGTTATTACACAAAGTGAAAGGGATCAATGTTTTGTTGATGCTTTGAGAAGGATACGGGAAAATGTTGATATCCTAAAGGAGAGCGCAGCAGAACTGGATCATGTTAAAGAAGGGATTGAAGGATCATATCATCAGATTTTAAAGGACCTAAAAGCTTTAAAACTGTACAGATAAGAGAGCATCCTTCGGGGTGCTTTTATGCTGTAAAGGCAATTTGGCATAAGGGGAATTTATAAAACAAACGTAGTGAGAAGACTTGTACTTTCTCTTATCTTGTCATCTGTTCTTTGACGAGATAAGATTAATAAGAAGAACTGTAAAATAAAGGGGATGAAGCAAATGAATTTTGAAATGCATACCCATATCGTTTCTCATGATTTAGAAGTGCGTGTTGACGCAGAGGACAATTTATTTGAACTTCGGCTTGATGGTTATCATGTATACCCATTAGAAGAGACAGTACCTATATATAAAACTGAAAAAGAAGCAGTCGGGAAGGCTGTACCGAAAATGATTGTTTGGAATGAAGGAAAAACGATTCTCCGTTATCAACTCGTTTCTCTTCATTCTGTCAACTAAGATGAGGAGAGAGAAGGCATGAAGTTTTTTCATACGGCAGATTGGCATTTAGGAAAATTAATTCATGGTGTGTATATGACAGAGGACCAGGAGTTTGTACTGAATCAATTTGTAGAAGCCATTCGGCTGGAGAGGCCTGACGCTGTTATCATTGCGGGGGATTTGTATGACCGGGCTATTCCTCCGACTGAGGCTGTTGATTTACTTAATCGGACATTAAGAACGATTACGATTGATTTACAAACTCCTGTGTTTGCAATTGCGGGAAACCACGATAGTCCCGATCGGATCCATTTCGGAAGCGAGTTGATGAAGGCGCAAGGTTTATATCTTGCTGGACAGTTTCAATATCCGTATGAACCAGTAGAGCTTGTGGATGAGCACGGGAAGGTTCATATTCATTTAATTCCATATGCAGATCCAAGTGTTGTTCGATATAAATTAAAAAATGATGATGTGCGTAGTCATGATGATGCAATGCGTATTCTTGTAAATACGATTGCTGAAACAATGGACCAGGAAGCTCGCCATATTTTTGTTGGACATGCCTTTGTAACGCCATCGGGAGAGATGGAGGAGAATACGAGTGAAAGCGAGAGACCGTTATCAATAGGTGGCGCTGAATATGTGAATAGTCATTATTTTAAGCACTTTCATTATACGGCACTTGGGCATTTGCATCAGGCCCATTACATACGTGAGGAGAAAATTCGGTATGCGGGCTCGCCTATGAAATATTCCATTTCGGAAGAACACCATAAAAAGGGTTTTTATATTGTGGAATTGAATGGACAAGGGGATATCACGATAGAAAAGCGGGAACTGAAGCCGCTGCGTGAGATGAGAACTGTGGAAGCTAAGCTAGATGAGCTGCTGCGTCATGAAATTTGTGCAGATTATGTATTTGTAAGATTATTGGATGAAAATCCTGTTTTGCAACCAATGGAGAAAATTCGCACTGTGTATCCGAATGCAATGCATGTCGAACGAGTCTTGCATAAGCAAGGAAAGACAGATACAGGAGAAGCAGCTGCATCCCGTCATCAAATGGATGATATGTCCTTGTTAAAGGCCTTTTATAGAGAAATGCGGGGGAACGAATTGTCAGATGTGAAGCAGCAAATTTTTTTAGAAGTGCTAGACGAAGTACGTGAGCGGGAAGGAGGGCGACGATGAAGCCGATTCGACTTATTATGAATGCGTTCGGACCATATAAAGGGAAGGAAATTGTGGATTTTGAAGAATTGGGTGAGCATCGCTTATTTTCAATTTCAGGGAACACAGGTGCTGGAAAAACAACAATCTTTGATGCGATTTGTTATGCGCTCTATGGAGAAGCAAGCGGTGAAGAGCGGAATGATGCTGTTATGCTGCGCAGTCACTTTGCTGAGGATCATGTGCATACGAGCGTTGAGCTTATATTTGCTATTAGAGACCGGGTATATCGGATTATGAGGCAAATGGCGCATAAAAAGAAAGGAAATAAAACGGCAACAGGCGGAACGATTGAATTTTACGAAATTGTTGGAGAAGAGCAGGTGCCGTGCGTGGACCGTGTTCACGTGACCGATATCAACCGAAAGGTAGAAGAGCTGCTAGGTCTAAATAAGCATCAATTTAGTCAAATTGTAATGCTTCCGCAAGGGGAATTTCGTAAGCTGCTGACTTCTGAAACAGAAAATAAAGAGGAGATTTTGCGCCGTATTTTTAAAACAGACCGCTATAAGCTTATGAGGGAGCTATTGGATGGGAAACGGAAGGCACTGCACGACAAGCTGCAGGGCAAGAGGAAGGAACGCGATATTTATATACGGAACGCGATGCAGCTTCCTGTACGTGAGTCGTCTTTTTTAAAAGAGCTTACAGAACAAGAGAGTGTAAACAGCTATCAAGTGCTGCAAGCCTTAGAAGAAGAACAGGCCTTTTATCAAAGTCTATTGGCAGCATTGACAAAGAAGACGGAATTGCAAGTAAAGGAGCTTGCGGAAAAAGAGGAATTCTATCATAGGGCTAAAGCAGTCAATGATAGATTACTAGATTTACAGTTGAAGGAAGAACGCTATGAACAGCTGCTTCTTGATCGTCAAGTGATGGAGCAAAAGCAGCAGGAACTGCAGCTTGGCGAGAAGGCAAACCGTCTTGTGCCATTTGAGGACACATATCTGGAGGCTGTTCACATCGCTGGGCAAGCAGAAGCAAGGGTTGCTATGCTGCACGGGAAACAAACAGAAATAGAGCAGCGTTTCCAAAGGACTGAGCAATTGTACAACGCTGAAAAAATGAAGGAACCGCTGCGTGAGGAAGCAAAGCGAAACAGAGAAGCTTTGACAGAGCTAAAGCCTATTTTAGAAACCTTCGCCTCCAAAGAGCTGCAGCTAAAGGAAACAGAGAAGAAGCTGCAAAAGGAGAAAGAGCGGCTTCAGGCTGTTGTCCAAGAGGAACAAAGAAGCTTAGAACAACGTAAGAATCTAACTCAAGCGCTGCAACAGCTTGATGAGTTGTTACGTGACTATGCGGCAATGCTTGAAGAGCGAGCGGCATTACGGGAGGATTTTAAAGCGCTCAAAGTATACCTGGAAGCTTCGCAATATGTGAAAGAGCAAGAGGCTCATCTATTACAGGCGAAGAGTGTGGCCGAGCAGTGGCAAAGGAAATATGAAGCAGCTGAAAAGGCATGGCTTGCAGAACAGGCTGGACATCTTGCGCTGCAGCTAGAGGACGGTTGTCATTGTCCTGTATGTGGAAGTACTTCCCACCCGAATAAAGCGGTATTCCGTGAACAGGGAATTCATAAGGATGAACTGCAACAGCTTCGCAGCAAGCGGGAGCAGGCGGAGAAAGAGTATTTTCAATACGAGGGAATCTGGCACTCGGCAAGCAAGGATTGTGAAAACAAGGCACGGGAGATTGAAGAACGCGGCTATCATCGTGCCGAAGCTACACAAGAATATGAGATGCTCATGAAAAAAGGAACACAATTGTCTGAAAAAATTGAGATCTTGAGGCAAAAGGAAACTATACGGAATGATATAAAGCTAAAAATCCAAGAGCTCGAGGCGCATATAGAAAAGCTGCAGAACGATAAAGGACAAATCGAAGCTCACCTGCAGCATATGGAGCGTTCGTACATGGAGGAGCAGGTTGCCTATAAGCATGATCAAACGAGAATTCCAGCGCATATTTCCAATATGAGTATGTGGAACAGCAAATATCAAGAAGCAGAGAGTTTGATTCAGACGTTGGAGGAGAGCTGGAAGCTAGCAGAGCAGCAGTATGAGCAAGTGACAAAGGAAGGATTTCAAATCCAAGCAGACTATGGCTCCGCGCTGCGGCAGCTAAAGGAAGCTCAAGAGCAAAAAAGTCAACGATATGAGCGTTTTGCGGCAAGCCTGCGGCAGGCCAGTTTCATAGATGAAGCCGCTTATCAAGCTGCGAAAAGGCCCCAAGAGCAAATTCTGTCCCTGCAGCAAACAATCGAGTCATACTATTCAGCAGTACAGTTGCTTTCCAAACAAATCGAGGAGTTGCGCAGTGAGCTAACGAATGAAAAACGAACTAATGTAGAGGAATTACTGGGGACAATCGAAGAACTGCGACAACAAGCAGAACAAACGAAGGAACAGCGTCAGCATACAATGATGACCCTTCAATATATAAAACAAACTGCAGAGAATATTAGCAGAATTGATGAGGACATTCAAGAAGAAGAAACTGTTTTTCATGAGCTTGTTGATTTGTATGAGGCTGTCAAAGGCGATAATGAGAGCCGGATTTCTTTTGAACGATATATCCTTATTGAATATTTAGAGCATATTGTGCAGGCGGCAAATGAGCGGCTTCGTAAGCTTTCAAACGGTCAGTTTTATTTAAAAAGAAGCGATAGGGTGGAAAAGAGACTTCGTCAAAGCGGTCTCGGACTAGATGTGTATGATGCGTATACCGGACAAACGCGCGATGTAAAAACATTATCTGGCGGTGAAAAGTTCAACGCATCTCTTTGTCTGGCGCTCGGGATGGCAGATGTGATTCAATCTTATGAGGGAGGCATTTCCATCGAAACGATGTTTATTGATGAGGGCTTCGGATCTCTTGATGAAGAATCGCTTGTAAAGGCAATCGACACGCTAATAGACTTACAAAAGTCGGGTCGTCTGATTGGTGTAATCTCCCACGTGCAAGAGTTAAAACATGCGCTTCCAGCTGTTTTGGAAGTAACAAAACAGAAGGATGGCTGTAGTCGAACACGGTTTGTGATACAGGTATAGTCATACTAATGGTCGTAAAATTGGTTACGAAATTGATCACATTTACCAGCGGTCACATTTTTGGTCACATTTTTTTGAATATATCGTCGAGTTTTTCAGAAATGGTGCGTTGCATCTCTGGCAATACGTGACTGTACGTATTAAGGGTAGTTCCGATGTCAGCATGTCCAAGTCTTTCTGAAATTAACTTTACGTTGACATTCTGTTGGACTAATAACGTAGCATGCGTATGTCGTAAATCATGGAATCTAATACGAGGTAATCCCAATTTTTCAGTTACATGATAAAATGATCTGCGTATGCTACGTTGGTCTAAAGGAGTACCGTATTTTGAGGGGAGAACTAAGTCTAAATCGATATATTTATCACCAGCTTTAAGTTTTTCGTGATCTATAAGTTGTCGATGAGATTTTAGTTCTTCCACCAAAATGTTCGGAATGTGAATAGTCCGCATACTACTTTTGTTTTTAGCACCGTATCTTAATTCTTTTGCTTCCGATAGAGTCTGTCTGATGTAAATTAAGTTGTTCTCCAAGTCGACATCTTTCCAGCGTAAGCCTAGAATTTCCCCTTGACGCATTCCAGTGAACACAGCTATCAAAAAACTGATGTGAAAGCGTGTTGCATTCTCAACATTCTTACTTTCCTTTAAAAAATAATTCACTTGATCTAAACTCCAAACTCCCATCTCTTTTTTAGGAATCCGAGGTAAAACAACATCCGTAGCTGGATTGTTTTTGATTAACTTGAGTACTTTAGCCCGTTTTAACGATGTCCTAATAAAACTAAAAACTAAGTTAATCGTTCCTTCTGAATAATGCCCTTCGTCAATCAATTGTGTAATGTAATGTTGTAAATGCATGGTCGTAAGGTCTTGCATTTTAAAATGCCCTAGATAAGGCTTAATGATGTTTTTATAATGCGTGTAGTTTGCTCGATACGTAGATTTGTTTAACTGATTTTTTCTTTCTTTGAACCACTGCTCCATGAATGTTTCGTAAGTCATATGAGATAATTTCAGAAAATCATCATTTGATAACTCGACCTTTATTCTTGCCATTTCTTCTGCTGCCTCGCGTCTCGAAACAAACCCTCTTCGTCTAATTTGTTTCCGTTTTCCCGTCAACGGATCTTTCCCTGCATCAATAATAAAGTCAAATCTTCCAGTCTGTTTATTTTGTTTTATACTTCCTTTCACAAAATCCTACCTCCTTATACTTTCTAGGGATATCGGAGTTGTAAAAGGCTTCCATATGCTTGTATTTTAACATAGTTGATACACATGAGAAAAGGAACCGAATCTGAGGTCGTTTTAATCGACCACGTTCGTATTTGGGCATGTTTTTGTTGGGTCTGTATAAAAAGTCTCAGACGATAATAACTCATGAAATTCGCCAAGATGAGCGTTCTGGTGATGTATTGCAACTAGGGAGTTATTTGGCTAGTACAATACAGCTTAAAATTGTTATAATATGGTGAAATAAAGTTGGTTAAGTTTGATGAGGAGGAAGAGTTTTGATAAAAAAATCATTGGAAAACTGGTTAATGGGATTTGCAGTTGTGTTTGTTGTGGTAGCTATTATTATGCCTATTATTATCCGATCTTGGTATAGGCAGTACGATGATTATTCAGGATTAGCTGCACTAGGACCCGTAGGTGATTTTATTGGAGGCTCAACATTAGCGTTCTTTAATTTAGCGACAATTCTATTGTTATTTGCAACATATATAGCTCAAAAAAAGGAACTTATAGCAGCAAGAACAGAATCTCAGATAGCTAATAATACAATGAAAATCCAAAGATTTGAAAGTACATTTTTTAATATGCTTTCTCTTTACAACGATACTGTGCGTTCAATACGAATTAGTAGCTCTCACTTAGAAGAATGGGAAGGTAAACGAGGATTACTAGTTTTATACAACCAATTCGTAGGGGATTATAACCAATTTTTACGCACTATGGAAAACCACTCTAAAACAGTAGAAGGCGAACTAGAAGTAATTCAAACTGCATATAATCATTTTTGGACATCGTATGAATATGCATTGGGTCATTATTTTAGAAACTTATATAGAATTGTTAAATGGATAGATAAAAATGAAATTAGTTTTGAAGATAAAAAGGAATATATAGCAATATTGAAAGCCCAACTATCTCCTTATGAATTAAAACTATTATTTTATAATGCATTGAACGTTGAGGACAAGGATTTTAAAGATTTAATAATAAAGTATAACTTTTTTGATGATCATTTTAAAGCAGAAGATTTGATTAAAGCAACTCACTTTGAACTGCTATAGGAATGTTTTACCAACCATATAGAAGACACTGAATTGAATTTCCCTTTGCGTTTCGTATTTTACTATTGCATTTCACTCTTTTAGAATTGTACAAAACTAAGTTAGTTGAAACGGATACTAAATGAATGTCTGGGAAGGTGATCATATGTTTACAGAAGAAGAATTAGTTTGGATAAGAGAAGTTTTCAGTGATTATGATCCTGAACTTTTTCAAGTGGCTCCCTCATATTTTTATAAAAAGGAAACGGAGTATGAACGAAATAAAAATAGGGAAAATGTAAGAAAGGAGTTAGATGATCTAAGAGATAAACTGATGAAAGTTACTCCAGAGGAATTACTCGAACTTAGAAATGAAAATAAAAGAGAACAACAAGGGATTGAGAATTTCTCCGGTATTTATATCATACATAATTGTGTAAAAGATATTTATTATGTTGGAAAAGCAGAAAGAGTATTCGACAGGGCTTACCAGCATTTTCTTATAAATGAAGGAAATCCTGGAGTACATAAGGATTATAGTTTAGGGGATGGATTTAGTATTAGTTTAATACCTTTAGAGAATACATCATTTTCATTGCTAAACGAGTTAGAAGATAATTCCATAAGGGCTTATGATGCGTTTTCATACGGCTATAATAGAGTTGAAGGTACTATATTAGATAAACCTATTTTCAGAAATAACGACTATGAAAAAGTTTCGGATTTAATCTTAGATAGGATAAAAGGAACAGAAGTGTTTTCGACCCTTACTAACGACAAAAAAAGAATGATTTTCATTTTAAAATTATTCAAAGAATTCGAATTACCACGCAACCCAAATTTTCAACAAAATTTCATGACAGTTATAAAGAAATACCAAAAGGTTAACAAAAAGAAGAAATAATAACTTTACATAGCTAAATTCCTTAGCATACAGGGGTTTGGCTTTTTTTTATAAAAAATATACTAAGCGTACAAAATTTTCGGAATGTTGGTGATATCTCGAATTATAATCATTGAATTCAATCTGCATCTGATCCTATGCAATCTATAGTATGAAGAAGGGGGATGATTTTAAATCCCCCTCAAATATGAGGGGCTGATCTGACACTCCATCTCACAGTCCAAAGTTGAACAGTGAGGATGAAGAAGTACAGTAGTGTAAAATCCCCATTTTAAGTAAATCTTTTTGAGCTTCTTCATTGACAGTACGCCTATTTTTGGAAATAGTAACCTACAGAAGGGATCACTGAGGAGCATCAAATTAGCGATTCGAAAAAATTTTTTAACCTTATCTTGTATATTTGATAATGGGTGTCTATACTTGCCAACATAGGGAGAAACAAGGTAAAACATCGCTACCAGAGGCTCCTCAAATTTGAGCCTCCCTACAAACAGAGTTGCTGACAGAACCTCTGATGGGTTATACTGCCAGTTACCGACTTTAAATTGACGAGTGTTGAGAAGGAGGATATGTGCGATTTTGCGGAATTTTGGTTAAAATGGAGGAGTGAACAGAAGAAAATTAAAAAATAAAAAGACTCCCACATTTAGGAGTCTAGTATTTATGATTATTTGGTATGTACAAACGACAAACAACATGCTATCGTTTTAGTATCTATACCTGCGTCAAATTTGACGGGGTGTGTACTTTTCAGCATGTTTCTATGTATCTATTTGTTTTTTTCTGTCCTTTGATAATTGAATATACTTACTTAACTTATATCCATATTATAAAGCATTTCAGGGGAAATGCAAGCTGTTTTTGAAAAAATTTGAGGGGAGGTGAGGACAATGCAATTAAACAAGAATATGCTTTTCTTCTGCTACGATCTAGCGTTGAAAAACAAATTGAAGGCTAACAATATCAGCTTCATTTGTACCGCTATAAGCAATGATGGGAGACGCTTCTGGCAGTATTTTCGTACAGATGAAGTCAACGAAATTATCAAGCAGCACGTTAAACAGGGTTAATATCAAATACTTAGACAATTAGACAAAGGAGAATGATTATATGAGCAATGAATTTAAGATTCAAATACCACAACACATAGTTAGGAATAGTGAAGTTTCAGATAAAGAATTCGTCTT